>BNUY01000175.1 GCA_025997715.1 Spirochaetia bacterium | reverse complement strand
GGGGCATCTGCGGCAAACGCCTGATACCGATGATCCGTGAAAACCTTGAAGCGCTGTTCGCGGACAAGGGCTTGAAACTGCCCCCGGCGGCGAAGGTCAAGACAGCCGAAATAAGCCGCTCTACGGTCGAGCGTATGCTCAGAAGCGAAAGAAAGCGGTGTAAAACTAAGGGAACCTGCGCCACCAAACCCGGCACCCTCCTGAAACAACAAATTCCCGTACGCACCTTCTGGCATTGGGACGACAAAAAGCCTGGGTTCACCGAGGTTGACACCGTTTCCCACGATGGCGGCTATGCCGAGGGCGAATTTGCTTACACCTTGAGCCTCACCGACGTGGCCCTTTGCTGGTCGGAGTTCCGTGCTCTCAAAAACAAGGCCCGCAAGTGGACACTGGAACAATTTGAGGACATCCGCACCTCCTTCCCCGTGCCCCTCAAAGGCATCGACAGCGACAACGGCTCGGAATTCATCAACTGGCATCTGAAAGACTGGTGCGAAACCAATGAGATTAATTTCACCAGAGGTCGCCAGTACCACAAAAACGACAACGCCTATGTTGAGCAGAAAAACGGCGATATGGTGCGTAAAACCGTGGGTTACGGACGTTTTGAAGGGGATGACGCACTGTCCGCTCTCTCCTCCGTCTACCAGGTGATGAACCCGCTGTACAACTTTTTCTACCCGAATCTCAAGTGTATCAACAAAATTCAGGTGGGGCAAAAGACCCGCCGGGTCTACGAAAAAGAAGCGAAGACACCCTACCGGCGGGTCATGGAAAGCCCTGATGTCAGCGTGGATCTCAAGCAAAGGCTTGCGGAAAAAAAAGAGTCCCTGAATATTATTTCGCTCCAGCGGGCGCTGGATTCGGCTCTTGAACATCTCCACCGCTTGGTCCAACATTCCCCCGGCAGCGTTGACTGCCAGAAGGCTCATGGTTAGATTTTACCATGAGATTCCACAAGCCCTTCGGTTAGATTTTTACGTGAGACATCACGGCGGGTGGCCGCACGTGGCACCACGGTAGGCGACTCACCGGCCCGCTCCCTGCAATAGAAGGCGGGCCGGTCTATAGCTACTCTATTCCCGCAAGAGCGGCCAGCGCGGCGATGTAGTCGGTATCGGCGGCGGTGGTACTGGCGGCGGCAATTTTGGCGGGATCACCGGAGCGGTAGGCGGCGCGTTGGGCGGTGGGTGGTATGGGGGAAGCCAAGGCCGCCTGCTGGGCGCGGATTTCGGCGGCGAATTGCGCTTCCGTTTTTTCTTTTTCGTAGCGGGTTTCCGCGTCAATTTTATTCTTCTCAACGATTTGCTTATACGGTAAAGGGTATCACTTGTATATGAGGGATATAATCGTAATGTTTTGTATTTCCGGTAAGCAAGGTCTCATGGAATGCCAAAGCCGTTGCCGCGATAATCGCGTCCCCTAATTCCAGCCCATGGCTCAAAGTATAGGTTTCCAGCAGATTGATAGCATTTTCGGAAATTAGTTCACTTAGGTGGACTATGGCCGCGCCCCACTGCCGCAAATCTTTTTTGAGCTTGGAGAGTTCCTCTTTATTTCTAACGCCCTGTACAACTTCCATGTACGAAACAGCGGACAGGCTAAAGGGAATATTCTGAAAAATTGCTTGCTGCGCCGATACTCTTCCGCGATAGAACCATATCAGCACATCCGAATCAATTAGCACAGTTTTCTTCCCCGCCGCAGATTTCTGACATAGGATTCGACATCGTCCATATCCTGCCGATCTGCCCACATCCCGAAGGATTCGGCGCTTAAAACCGCCCCCTGCTCCCGTTCATCCGCCGCAAACGAGAGGATCTCGGTGGTATTCGCGGACCCTTGGTCCGATGTCAGTTTTACCGGACCTTCCGGGGTAAATACCTGCCCGTCATAATACGCCTTTACTGCTTCCATCTCGCTCCTCCGCTATGAGGTATAGTATACCACAAGAAAAGAGGATAGCCAAGCATCCACTGGGGGTGCATGGTGCCACGGTCCCGCCCGCAGGCCCGCTCCCTGCAATAGAAGGCGGGCCGGTCTATAGCTACTCTATTCCCGCAAGGGCAGCCAACGCGGCGATGTAGTCGGTATCGGCGGCGGTGGTACTGGCGGCGGCTATTTTAGCGGAATCACCGGAGCGGTAGGCGGCGCGTTGGGCTGCGGGGGGTATGGGGGAAGCCAAGGCCGCCTGCTGGGCGCGGATTTCGGCGGTAAATTGTGCTTCCGATTTTTCCTTTTCGTAGCGGGTTTCCGCATCAATTTCGGCGAACAACCCGGCTATGGTCCGCTTTGCCTGCTGTTCGGGGATTTTGTCTGTTAAATCGACCAGATACTTTGCTACCAGTTTGCTCCACACATCGGGATCACAGGCGTAGACCACGTAGTAATTGTACGCGGTAACGGTCTTGCCGTTTTTATCCACCGTTTCTGTTTTCTGCCAAAAGTCGGTGAGCCGCTCCTGCCCGGCGATGGTGACTATCGTTTTGGTTGCCGCATCGTTTACCACGGTAAACTGATCGTCGCTGCCCAGGGTTATGGCGGCTTTGGTAATTACGGACTGTTTAAGCTGATTGGCAAGCCGCGCCGCATACTGCACATCGGCAATGGTTTGGGCGGCGTTGAGCGCGGGGGCGCGGGATACGCCAACTTTGAGTACCTTGTCAGACCTGATTTCCCAATCCTGCTTGAATACCTTGAAATTCCCCCTGACGGCGGGTAATAGCCATGCCGGGGAAGCTTCTTCGCCAAGACCGCGGTTAGCCCAATCAAGAACGCGGGCTTTGTCGGCTGTTCTTTTTGCTTCCGCTGAAGCCTGAGCGGTTGGAGAGCGGGGATCGTTTTGTGCGTATGTAGCCACATACGGTTCGGAAGCTGCGGTTGACCGGCTGGAAGTCGCAGTCGCCGGTCCGGATGAGCAGCCGGAGGCAAGAATAGCCATAGCCGCCGCCAACACGGTAAACACTTTTCTTCTGTTCATAGTAATACTCCTTTCAATTTTATAAGAGGCATCCAAGGCCCCTCAATCATCTACTTTGTTGAACGATACTTTTTTACTGGTACCCGGCCCCGGCCAGTCCGGATATGGCTTTACCAACAGGGTGAAGCGGGTTTTGAGGGCATCAAACTGATAGCCGCTGACCCAGTTGAGGGCGGGCAGGTGTTCAAATACCGGATCAGGAAAATCACACTCAAGGCGAAAGAAGGTTTCATTGAATGACCAGCGGCCATCGGCTTCCTGAAAGGCCTCTACGCCGTTCTGTTTGCCGGTGATTTTCACAATGCAAGTGCCGTTAGGGACAAGGATCAGATCATAGCGGTCGTTATGGGTTATGCCGCTTGTATCCTTGTAGTTTATACGACCCTGCCAGCGGGCATCGGTAAAAGGGTTGGAGGATTGGGCGTAGGTGAGTGTGGACAAGGACGCAAACACAAAAACAAACACGAGTTTTTTCATATTATTTTCTATTCCTAATGCCGAATTTATACCCTATAGCACCAACAGAAGCATAACCGTCTAATAAAAATGATCCCCAGGGTGTTATCTGTATAAACTCAGCAAAGATAATGCCAGGGCCTGCATGTATACCAACAGATGCCTCGAATGATAAACCTAATCCTATAGTATAGCCGATACCAACATTTATTTCAGTAATTCCAGGTTGTAAAGTAAATTCTGCAAATATTGGTAATACCGGATATAAATTGAGAACATCGAGAGTAACATCTGCTTCTATTGCAAAATATTTTGCCACCTGTAATTGTACTTGACTGCCTATTTCAAATAGACCTGCGGTATATTCTGTCCATTCTGTATAATAATTACCACTGCCAAGACCATTGCTAACCCATTCTTCTATAAAATAGTTCAACACTCCACCACCGATGAATGGGCCGATATACCAACGTTTATTTTTCCAAGCATCCCGCTCCTGTTTCGTGACACGCTCTGCCTCAGCCTGTGCCCGTTCCGCTTCACGCCGTTCCTGGGCAGCCCATTCCGCCTCCCGCCGCGCAATTTCTGCAGATCTTCGTGCAGCGTCTCTTTCTGCGTCTGCTACTGTTTTAACATCGCCAAGCAATTCTTTTACTATGCTGCTCATTTGATCGCGGACTTCACGGAAATTTGCACTTTCACGTTCTGCGGCCCCTAACAATTTTAATGTCGTGCCGTGTAGTAATCTCACCATTACATAAATACGACCATCGCTATATTGAGAGACTACTCCGCGGACAATAAAATCGGCATTAAGTACTTTACCCATTTCGATAGTTTTTGTTTCGTCTGACCAATCGCTTATTTGAAAATTATTCTCGTCAAGTTGTAATTTCCGCGCCTGTTCATCCCTGTCCGGAACTTCAAAACGTCCGGTTCGATAGACTGCATTGATAAGAGAATCTGTTATATTCTCAATATCAGTTGATCTCATACCCGAGTTCCTGTCTTGAAACGGAGGCACTACTACAACTTCTGCCCAACACGTTACAAGGGCCGCCAAAACCATCACCATCCCCACAATAATCCTTTTCATCCATCCCTCCAAAATATACTTAGTTCTCATTGCCCTATCCCCCTTATTTCCCTCGTAAACTCCCCGCCTAAATCCTGCTCAATATTCCTGAACGCCCGTTCCCGGGCTTCCTCCCGCGTTACATGCCGGAACAGGGGGTATTTCTTCCGGTACGTTACCAGCGGCGTCCCATCCTGTGCCTCTATGATGATGTCAAGCACCGGCTCCACCGTGTGGTAATTCTTTGTTTTGTTATCATTCGCCTGGAAGTTAATAAACACGGTATAGACGCCTCCTGAATCGGCCAGGAGGAAACCATCCCTTCGCAGTATCTCCGCAGTCTTGAGCGAAATTGTGCGGGCAGACTCATCGTTCAAACTGATGGTCGCGGTAAGGCGTTTTTTATTTGCTTCTATAATATTGTCGAAGCTGGTAACAATCGCCGGTAAAAAAACATAGCTGGAGCGCGTATCACTATTCAGCAACACAGCCATGTCCGCGTAGTTTGCCATAACCACGGCTAGTTTTCGCGCTTCCTGTAATTTCTTTATAGCCCCCCTGGGATTGGGGGTATTTTCGTAGCGTCTCAGCAACTCCCGCAGCGCCAGTGCGTTAGCTTGAATCCGCGCATCGTACTTTTTCCCCGCCTCCGCCCGGTCGATGTAGGCCAGCGCGTGATACACGCCGGTTCTGTCCCGGTACCCGTCCGCAAACTCCACGCCGAAAAACTCCGCCTCGGAACTGATAACGGTATTTTGGGAGGTCCGGGTGTTTTCCGCCACCGCCAGGGCATCGTTATAGGTATACAGAAGCGCCCGGGTATCCCCTACTTTGG
>BNUY01000174.1 GCA_025997715.1 Spirochaetia bacterium | reverse complement strand
CAGATGTGCTCCTACACGGACGTGGTTTTGCTAATGGTATTACATATGCCAGCCAGATTCAGCTGGGACTGATTCAAAATATGGATTCTATCGAAAAAACAAGGCCACCGTATACGGATTCAGGTATAATAGTAATTGGTTCGGCAAGAATAGAAAGCACCCGTTCTTTTGCCGCTTCAATGCCTGCCGTGTATATCCGGTCGTAGTAGACTTCGAGCAGCTGTACCTTGCTCATGAAGAGGGTGATTTTGCCCGTTTCGGCTTTGTCGAGGAGGTCATCCACCTTATCGCTGCCATCTTCATCATTAAGAAACGCAATCAGGGCGCAGGCATCAAGGCAGTACCGATCCATTATAGCCCTCGGTGTTGCCGATCCGTCACGTGCTCTTGCACATGGTCGTGTTCGCGCTCACGGTCGTTGTCGGCATGGTGGCGCTTAAAATACGCTTCCATCGTATCCCGGCCTTTGTCAATACCACGTAATGAACGCAGGGGTTTGACTGGCTGCGCCAGTTCACCTTCTGAAGTTACCGTAAGTGCCACCTTTACCCTTCCAACGGGAAACGTAAAGGGCAGGTCAAAACTGACATGGCGGTTGGCCGGTATTTCAACGGTTTGTTCTATGGTCATAAAGCCCTCCAATCCTCTAAACTTCTCGGTTTATCGGTATTCCCTCATTTTTTTAATTCTATCACGAGAAATCGCTCTGAATATACCCCTTCACTTCGTAACTCCCCACACTATCCCTCAATCTTTCTCTCATTACCGTATTTGTCCTTGATGATGATGTCACGGACATCTTTGACCCGAAAGGTTTCAAATGTTAAACCTTCGGGAAGCCAACTCGAGTCATGTTCGACCGGCTGGTCCAGCACCTGCCAAACCGGATCATCCTTCCTCCGCTTCCTCCGCTTTTCCCGTTCCGCCCGGGTCACCTTGGGCAGGGGTTCCTCCGGGTCGGCTTTGGCAGGAACCGGTGGCTCAGGGAAGAAGACTATCCGGCAGCGGCCCTGCGGCACATCAAGGGTCAGCCGGAGAACCTCACCCTTCGGGTGGGCGGGTATATCAATGGTCTGTTGCATGGGCATAAGGAACCTCCAGGCCCTAAGCATAGGGGAGATAGCCCTATGATACAAGGAATAAGAGCGCGTTACTGTTCAGAACCGGGGAAACCTGCTGGTTTTTTCATACGCGGAAACTGTAGCTCCGCCTTTTTAAGCAAGGATTATACCGATGCCGCTTCCTTCAGCTTCTTATAGGGGATTATTTCGTTGATCAGGGGCTCTTTTTTTTCAAGCTCCTGTTCAAGGTCATAATGATCCTGCATATTAAGCCAGAACTGCGCCGAATTACCAAAATAGCGTGATAAACGCAGGGCCATCTCTACTGATAATCTGCGCTTGCCCTTTAGTATTTGGCTTATCGCTGTCTGTTGTACCTTTATGTCCTTGGCCAGTTTATACGCAGTTATCCCAAGCGGCTCCATAAATTCCTCAAATAAAATGGCGCCGGGGTAAATCAAATCCAGTCTATCATTGTCCATAATGCTCTCCTGTGTTACCGATCCTATACTTAATGATAATCCATGATGGTTACGTCATAGGCATTACCATCAAGCCATTTGAAGACCACCCGCCATTGATCCTCTATTGATCCTCTATTGATCCTCTATTGATCCTCTATTGATCCTCTATTGATCCTCTATTGATCCATAATCCGTATACTGCATTGGTCTTTTCTGTTCCCCTTGAGCCGCTCAAAACGATTTCCGGGGGGAGTACTTAAATCGTTCTCATCCACCGCAAAATGGATAATAAGCAGCTTCCTTCTTGCACGCTGCTGTATATCATCCGGGAGCTTTTTTATCTTTGCCCGGTTAAACAGCAGCTCGGTTTCTTTATCTCCAAAACTCTTTATCTTGTAACACTGCTCTGTACCTATAGAAAATAATATCGCAACAAAATACTATTGTCAAGAGATACCACAAGGGCGCCATGTACTAAAGCGGGGCACGAGCGGGTAGGTCCAAGTCATATCCAGGGCGATTGGGTACTGATTTACAAGTATGGAGAAGGGGTCATTCGGTTTGCACGTACCGGCTCCCATTCCGACCTGTTTTAGCCCCTTCACTTCGTAACTCCCCACACTATGATGTTGGATCCATAAAGGGTAACAAGAAATTTATCGGCCATTACCACGAACACATGGGCTAACGTCGGCACAAATGAAATATGGTTCCGCTTTACTGCGACTGCGTCCACGCAGTATATAAACGCCAGTTTTAGTGGCGGCTATGGAGCCTATGGAAGGGGGCAACTCTATGATAATGCCGGTGCTACAGTCGAAAGCTCTATAAGTTTGGATTATTTAGGAAGTAGCAGCACCAGCCGGACGGTAACGAGCGGGCAAACGTACTATATATGGGCACGTTCTAATGATGGCAGCAAGATAATGTTCAACTGAACGTCCGGCACAGTGTCCTAGGGGAAGCGCATGGGTGACTGACACCGTTTTAGTGTAGGCCCCACACTCCGGCCCTACCGGGCATAACTAGCCAGCAACGGGTGGTTTACGAGAGTGGATTGTAGTATGCTCTAAACAGGAGTCCATGATGACAGCAGTACAAGAGCGGAAAGACGAGCCCCTGACCTTTGAGAAGCTTCCGGATATCAGTAAAGGGAAAAGGAAGCTCGACCGCCTTTTCGGTATCCGCTTCGACGACATGGTAGAGTTCATGGTTGTCCCGAACTTGGTAGCGCGGTTCAGCGAATTGGGCTATGTCTTCGAGGACACCACCACCAACAAGGAAATCAATGACCCTTCCGGCGAAACCTTCTTCATCACCCCCCCTACGGCGCCTAACAAACCCAGAGAATGGTAAGGCGCCTGGCGCCATAGGCGAGCCGGCGTCGCTGAAAACGGCCACTAAACCGGCGGCCCCCTTTTCCCCTCTGCATTTCTCGGTACGTGGTCTAGACGGATCCGCAAAAGAGCGCTATAGTATCACAAGGCTGAGAAGGGAGGTGGGGATGGCGAATGTTATCAACGGCGCCAACGGCGCAGTCTATATCAATGTCGATGAGGCCCTTAAACGGGTTATGAACAATGGGGCGTTCTTTGCAAAGCTCCTGACCAAGTTTAAAACCGAAAACATCCATTTATTGGACGATACCATCAACTTTGTCCAGGCCGGGGACTATGAAAAGGCAAAGGTTTCGATCCATACCCTGAAAGGAATTGCCGCGAACCTTGCCTTAACGGAACTCTATACGCAAACCGTGGAAATGGAGACCCAGATAAAGGGCGGCGCCGTACAGGCGGATACCCGGGAATTAATACAAAAATGCTTAGCAGAAACACTTGTCCTCATAGATGGGGTGATAGCACGTTATGGCGGGTGATAGTACAAAAAACCTTCCAACGGTCATGGTTGTCGATGATGTTGAAATGAATGTGCTGATCCTTAATGCGATACTCAAGGACAGTTACACCATCATCAACGCCCGCAACGGCATTGAGGCCCTGGAAAAGCTCCATAAAACCACCGTTCTCCCCAAAATCATCCTGCTGGATGTGGTTATGCCCGAAATGAACGGGTACGAGATGCTCTTAGTGATGAAAGCCGATGACGCCCTCAAGCGGATACCGGTTATTTTCATCACCGCCTCGGCTAACGAAAGCGAGTGCCTGGCCGCCGGGGCGGTAGATTTTATCAACAAGCCTTTCATGGAGGAGGTTGTCAAGCTCCGGGTAAAGAACCAGATTGAACTGAAAAACTACAGTGACAGTCTGGAGGAAATGGTGGCCGAAAAGACCGCCGAAGCCACCGCCACCCTGGACAATACCCTGCATTCCCTGGCGAACATCATTGAATACCGGAACCTGGAATCCGGGAGCCATGTAAAGCGGACCCAATCCTTCTGTAAAGCCCTGATTGACTACCTCCTGGAATCCGCGTCGGAATATGTCGGGGAACTTCGGCGTATGCGGCCTGAAATCATCATCAAAGCTATGGCCCTCCATGATGTAGGCAAAATCGGCATCCCCGACCGGATACTCCTCAAGCCGGGGAAGCTGGAAAGCGAAGAATACGAAATTATGAAAACCCATACGGTGGTGGGGAAGAATATCATTGAGGAAATGATGACCGCCGTTACGGACAAGGATTCCATCTACCTCAAGCACTGCCGGAGCATCGCCTACAGCCACCATGAACGCTTCGACGGCACGGGCTACCCCCAGGGGCTTGCGGGCGGCGACATTCCCCTGGCTGCCCGGATAGCCGCCCTTGCGGACGTGTACGATGCCCTGGTGAGTGTCCGGGTCTACAAGTCTGCCATCCCCTGCGATGCGGCCATAAAGATCATCCTTGAAGGCAGGGGTACCCAGTTTGATCCGCTGCTCACCGATGCGGTTCTGCAAATTCAGGACAAATTCGAGGAAATTGCCCGGATTATTAAGTAGGCTTGTATAATCCCCATAAAATATGTATAGTATGAAGAGACCTTAAGGTCTCAAGACTCGGGGGTGCACTGGTTTCGACTGGTACGGTTCGGGGTACAAGCTGCAGGTGGAGTGCCGATCTCCTGATTCGGCAAAACTTTAACTGCCAACAACAGCAGTTACGATTACGCCTTAGCGGCGTAACCGCGTGGAACCGTTCCGCCGCCTTGAGGAACGGCTTCCGCGTCGCAATCGAGGCTGGCCAATTCCCGGTTCCGGACGGGCGGCGGCGAGAAACTCCCGGAATACGGACCGGCCGCGTGCCGTGAAGCCAAGCCGGTCCCGACAATACAATTCACGGCTATATCTGTAGACGCTTGTATTTCGCGTATTAGGACAGGGGTTCGATTCCCCTCACCTCCAGGGGTAGTTGCAGGCATAGTCGGGAGGGGATGGGCGTGACGGGCGCTCATGCTAGCCGGGGAGTCTGCTACCGGAGCCTCGGCCCCAGGGGGCCTAAAGAGTCTCCGTACGCAGGGATACCGGATGCATTCGGCCCATCACGCCCATCCCCTCCCGCTGCGCCTACACTATATCGCCAAACCTAAGCGCCCCCACCATAGCCCGCCTGAATGATATTGGGGATGACTCCCCTCCCAATACTGCTTCCCTGTTCGCTCCGTAACATCTTCTCTTCCCCCCCCCCAGAGCCCCGCGATCACGGTGAAAAGAATATGCCTCAGTAATGGTATTAGGGGTGGCAGTGGGAAAGCATAGGGGGGACCCTTCGGGGCACTGTCAACAGGATAAGAAAAAGATTTCCACAAGAGGCGAACCCATGATATACTCAGTAACGGGAGGATAACATGGGGGAAAAACGGCAGATGGTTATTACGAATACGGGCCTGTAGTGATGG
>BNUY01000173.1 GCA_025997715.1 Spirochaetia bacterium | reverse complement strand
TGGACCATCCCATTTTGACCGCCTGTTTTAACGGGGGGGAAAGCCTGGCCAAGCTGGTAAAGAAATGTGACCGGTTGATACTGCCCCCGAACTATGCCCTGTTTACTACCCCGGCGGAGGATCTGATTCTTACATCCTGTCAGGAGAGCCACCGGCCCATCCACTACCTCTACAATATCGAACGGGGGTCTCTTTTGTATCTGGAGGAGCGGATCAACCAGGTCTATCTGGCAAATCAGAATAAGCTATAGGACGGAAACTCCATTCAATGCTCCGCAATATACCCTTGCAACTGCGTATGCCAGGCTTCGGTGTCATACACCTCCGGAAATGTCTCCTCACCAAGCAGCAAGTCCCCGAGATGTCTTGGCCTCTTTTCTCCGATATATAGGGACTTTATGCAGGACACACAGTAAACGACGACATCCCGGCATGGCATGGAGCCGGCGCGTTTTTTCATTTTTTCATGAACTTCTTCCAAAGAGAGGTTTGGATAAAAGCTATCCCCGCAGCATATCGATTTCCCGGAGTGACGGGCGGTCTCCTCAATCTCAATGTTCATCTTTTTTAGCAGACTCCGAACAGCATTATGAACCTGCGGTTTATCCCGTATCGGGCAGGGGTCGTGAATAGACACGCGGAGGCCCTTGTAGTCGGGGTAATCGAATGTATCAAGTGTATTCAGGACTTCCCATAACGAAACCGTGGAGACGCCTTCGTAAAGCGTACTGAAGCGCCGGTGACATCCTGCGCATATATTGACTATGACGGAGCCTTTATCAACTTTCGGCTCATGACGGCAACATATTTTATGCAGTTCTATGTTCTCATCGTAATGCCTTTGCAGATACCGAAAAAACGTACCCTCTGCGCTTGGCTTATAAATACTCAACGCACAGCCGGGGTTAAAATAAGTTTTTCCCATTTCTCAGGTCCCTCACTTTGATAGTAATTTATATAAGAGAGCCAGTTCCAAAATAAGAATTTAACCACGAAAGACACAAATCCACACGAATAAGAATTGTTTTATTCGTGTTCTTCGTGTCATTCGTGGTTGGTCTTGCATTTTGGAACTGGCTCAAGAGATTGTTCATTCCAGATAGGCATCCAGGCGGATGAGTTTACCCCCGTTCAGGAAAATGTTGAGCGCCGGGCGTTTCCGGGAAAAATCTTCCAGGAGCAGGAAATCCCCCTTTTGCAGATCAAAGGATTTCCCCGTTCCGGTGATTGCCGCAGTACCTTCGGCGCAGAAAAGACCCAGCCATTCATGGGATGCGGCGATCTTCGGAGCGCCCGCTGAGAAAGCCCGGCTGGAATCAATAACACTCATCCTGCCCTGTACGCCCTTACCGAGCATCAGGTTAAAATCCACAACCTTGCCCTGACCCACCGTTTTCCAGCCGCCGTCAAAGACGTCAACCGGTTCGTAGGGTTTCATACAAAGTTCATACTGCCCTTCATGCACAACCTTCGCCGTTCCTTCAAGGATGATCAAATGCCGGGTAATGCCGGGGAGGTGCGTATAGGCGCTCGGGTCATCCGAATTGGATGCCGCCGTACTCAGGCGTACAAGAAAATCTTTTTTCCCGTATGTTGCCTCTTGCGGATAAATATAATATTCCCGGCTTGTACCCCCTGCCCAGGAGGACAGGGGGAGATCTGCCTCCCGGATGAGGGTTATGGTCATGGCATTTTTTCATCCGCCAGGCGGCTCAATTCACGGGTGAGTTCCTCCCCACGGACCAGCAATTCCGTAACCTCTGCGCGTTTAGCCGCATTGAATTCAGCGTCCTTGACGGAGCCCAGGTTGATGCGTACATTATACACCGCACCCCAGAGCCCGGCATAGGCCAGGCGGCCCGCCACCGCAGCGTCACTGGCGGCGTTAGTGTTGCCGATGCGCAGTAATTCTACCGCCCCTTTCAATGCCCGCAGGCAATCCCCCGCAACAAGCAGCGGCAGGCTGGCGGCGGCTTTCATACTTGCCTGAATCGCATCCCGCCGGGCTAGTTTTTCCGCCTCAGTTTCCTTGGGGAGCTTAAAGGCGGCCATGACATCATTGAAAGCTCCGGTGTCCTCATCCACATACCGTTCCAAATCCTTCAAGACCGGTTCCAGATCGGCGCGCAGTTTTTCTACCTGCCCCTGGACACCGGCGTACTGGGCATTGCCGGTGGTCAGATTGGCAACCATAATCCCTAAGGCGGCGGAAAGCGACCCCGCAAGGGCGGAAGCGCTACCGCCGCCCGGCGCCGGAGAGTCGGACTTCATTTCCTGTATAAATCCATCTACCGTCAGATCGATAAGCATGTTTTTCTCCTTACAACAAATGATTTTCAAGAACCTGTTTTTTATAATCAAGGTTCTCGATTTGCAGGTAATACTCCGCGCAGTCCGCCAGGGCCTTTACCGGTGTCAAGCCGATTACTTCGCTGCCGGTTATGGCGACCCCCCAGCGTTTTGCCTCGGCCCGGACGGCTTCGAATACCCGGTACAGGGGGGTTCCCTCAAAGTTTACCATGTTGATGGAAACTTGCGCAATATTCCGCTCCTCCAGCATGACCCCGATTGCCTTGCAGTATTGGTAACCGCCGCTTGATCCCCGGATAGTTTTTGCAATAGCGTTGGCAATTTTGATGTCTGGTGTGTTGAGGTTGATGTTCCACGCAATAAGCGGCGGCCGTGCGCCGATGGCCATGATTCCCGCGGAGGGATGTACCTTCCGCTCTCCATAGTCGGGGGCCCACTCGGGTTTCAGCAATTTCTCCGGCATCCCCTCAAACTGGCCCTTGCGGACCACCGCGAGGTTTTCCCGTTCAGGCCGGGTGGCGGAGCTTTCATAGAGAAAGCTTGGGATATGCAATTCCTTCCAGATTCGTTCCGCAACGCGCTTGGATAGTTCCACGCACTCCGCCACGGTTACTTCCTTTACCGGCACAAAGGGGAATACATCGCTGGCGCCCATCCGGGGGTGCTCGCCCTGGTGCGTGCGGAGGTCAATTTTTTCACTTGCCAGCTTACAAAGCTTGAACGCCGCCTCCGCGATGCCATCGGGATCGCCGACCATGGTAAAAACGCTGCGGTTGTGGCTGGCATCGGAAGAATAGTCAAGCAGTATTACTGATGGAACATTGCGGGCTTCCTTCACCAGCAGGTCTATTACGTCCTGCCTGCGCCCCTCGCTGAAATTCGGTATAAACTCTACAATTTTTGCCATATAAATCTCCTATAACTTACAGGTCAAGTTCCAGATTCAAAAACGGCGCGTGCTGCTGTGCGCCGTAAACATCGGTCTCTCCGGGATCACCGGAACAGAGAGGCCGCTTGATGGTCACCTTGATGGCCTTGGCGGGATCAAAATGGATGATGTTGATGATGTCCTCCTTCTTAATCTTGTAAAGGCCGCAGACCACCTGCTCGTTGACGGCCCCGGCGGCGCAGACTTTTTTGTACCAATCGAAGTTTGAAAACATCAGATCCACGGTCAGCTCGTAGGGTCCGGAATTCTTGCTCCTGATAATGTCGGTTATATCCGTTAGTTTTACTTTCATAGGTTATTTTACTCCTCCGATAGTTACATATTCGATGGGGAACAGGGACGCCGGGTCGGCGCTTTGGAGCAGATGATAGATGCTGAACACGTAGACCGCTCCGGCGTGGAAATCGCTGGGGGAATAGGGGAAGGCCAGGTTTCCTGCGGTGGATCGCCGCCCTTCGTACCCGTAGTGGAGCATGGTGGACCGGGCAAAGGCGCAGATGGTGTCCGCCTGCTCCTGGCTTGCGGCGATGGCTTCAATGATGATCCCCAACTCGTGGACATTGGCGGTGTCCGGCATAGGTTCCAGGTCTCCCATTACCCCATCCCTGCCGTAGATGTTAAAGCGCAGATGGTAGTTTTCCAAGGTCCCCCGGAAATTGTCCGCCACCCGTTCCTTGACTCCCTTGATGATATCATCAATTTTGGAGATCATGACGGGGTCCCGGCTGCCGGCGATAGAAACGGTGCGGTAGCCTATGGGTTTTGCCCCCTCCAGTTTTACGGTGCTATGCTGTTCGGGCACAAAAACGGTTCCCTTTACCCGGACTATGTTGTCGGTTTCCTGTTCGAATGTGGTGTTGTGGAGATCCAGATGGCCGCCGGGGCCGGGGAGTATATAGGGATTTGTTTTTTCGTAGAGGGTGTGGGCCGCCACTGAAAGGGTGGTACATTTGCGGATGGGGTTTAAGGGTTCTACCCGGAAGTAATCTTCCCCGATGTAACCGAACATACAATCCGAACCGCTGCCGGGGGTTGCACAAATAGAAGCGCACTCCAATATCTTTCCCAGGTGAAGGGAAAGCGCCCGGTCATATCCCATTTTGATGGGCAGCGCCGCAAAGCAAACCGGATCGTAGGTGCGGCCCGCTAAAATTACGTCAGGCTTTTCTTCCAGTGCCTTGATAAAGGGTTCGTTCCCCATCTGCGCCACAATATGGGTGGTGGCGTCGATCTCCGCTTCGGTCAGGGCGGGGGCCGGTTCCAGGGGGGTAATACGCCCCGCCTTGAACTCTTCCTTAATAAAGCCCTTGTCCAGTTCCGCATGGATCACCGCCATCTTGAAATGGAGTTTGTTTTCCTGCGCGATTTCCTCGATGATTTTTTTACACCAGGCCAAGTGAGGTTCCGCGCCGGAGCCGCCCGCAGTACCGATCACCACAGGGATACTGTTCGCTATCCCCGCCTTGATCATGATCTCCAGGTCCCGTTTTACCGCGCCCCGGTCTGTAAAGGAAACCCCCGCCCCCAGGTAGTAGGGGCCGGGATCGGTGGACCCCGCGTCTACCGCGATAAGGTGGGGTTTACGGGTCATCCCCGCTTCAAAGGATGCCGCCGGAAAACCGTAGCCCAAAATAGCCGTGGCCGACAATACCCGAAATTCTTCCCGTTGTGCCATAATTACTCCTTCAGCAGCGCGATGATCCGCTGCATCTCGTTGTGGACGATCATATACCCCTCATCAACCCCCATGCCGGGCTTGGCGAGGATCTGGACGGGCCGGGTGGCCATGGCCAGGTGAACGCAGACCTGGGCGGAGCGGTCGGTTTCATTACAGGTACCACCCTGGTATGCGCCTATGCCCTTCTCTTTACAGTAGAGCACCGCTTCAACAATATTGCCTATGCCCCCCAGGTCCGGGGTTTTTATCTGCACCATGTGGCCCGCCTTGTTATCGGCGAAGTAGCGGATATCCTCCAGGGTATTGCACCATTCATCGGCCACAATCTCCACGGGAATTTTCCGCTCATCCACCGCTCTGGTTAATCCCGCCAATGCCTGCATCTGCTTTTCCCGGTCCTCCACATCCATGGGGCCTTCGATCCGCAGTTTGAAGGGGGCCGCAGCGTTACTGAGCTCCGCCAAATAGTCCGCCATTTTCTGGTAATTGTTGTTACCGAACACCAGGCCTATGGTGCCGTACACATCCAGGTGCAGCACCGG
>BNUY01000172.1 GCA_025997715.1 Spirochaetia bacterium | reverse complement strand
GACCTCACGGACAGCACGGACAAAGACGATAATAGAGTATGGATGAAGATACAGAAACAAAGGAGCTTCTCTATAAAGATGAAAGTTACCGTATTCGCGCTTGCATCTATGCGGTAAACAGGATTTGGGAGGCGGTTTTCTGGAAGCGGTATATCAAGAGGCTCTGGAAATTGAGTTGAAAAATGCAAAAATTCCCTATGAAGCGCAAAAAAAGCTTCATATATTGTATGATGGTAAACCGTTAAAGCAGTTTTATCAGGCAGATTTTGTTTGTTTTGAAAAGATCATCATAGAAATAAAGGCGGTAACCAAGCTTGCCGGTGAATCCAGGGCGCAGGTTATGAATTATTTGGCAGCAACCGGATTGAAACTGGGTTTTCTGGTAAATTTTTGTGCGTTCCCCAAGGCGGAAATCATAAGGATCGTCCGTTAATCTGTCGGTGAGGCTCCCCCGCGGGAGCGGGTTCTTGTGTGGTCGGTGGTTTTTCCTAATTTGGAATTCCTGACCGGTGAACGGAAAAGGTTTACATCGTTGGAAAAATGGTGTATCATTAGGGATTGAGCAGTATCTACCGATAATATCGGGAGGGCAAAATACGATGAGTAGCGCGGGCAAAGGCAGTATCTATAGAGCGATTATCCTCCTGGCGGTCATCCTTCCCGGGTGCGGTAACTTCAACCAGTCCCTGGAGCAGTATGTTGACGAGCATCTCAGGGCGGATGGGGAGGCCGATCCGGTCGGCCCCGCCACCTCGGTCAAGGCGATACTGGCGTTCAGCGTCAGCGGCACGGAGGCGGAAGCGGTACAGTATGCGGGGATAGTGAATGAGGGGGCAAAGACGGTTGGTATCACTGTACCCCACGCCCACCAGACAACGGTAACCAGTATGACCGCTTCCATTACCTTCACCGGCGCTTCTATCACCATCGGCGGGGTATCGGCCGGCGCCTCGCCGGCTGTGATTAACAATGTTGATTTCTCAAGCCCGGTCACCTACACGGTTATGGCGGGGGACGGTTCAACGCAAGACTATACGGTGACGGTGGATGTGTCCGCAGTTGATGACAAGGAGATCCTGGCGTTCAGTGTAAGCGTGAGCGGCAGCTCAGTACGGTATGCGGGAACAATAAACCCCAGTACACGCGCCATCTCAATAACCGTACCCTACGGGACCGACCGGACCAGGTTGCTCACCACCGTTTCCTATAAAGGCGCATCACTTAACCACGAATCGGGGGAGGCGGTGAATTTCACCAACTCGGTCACCGACCCGGTCACCTACACGGTTACGGCGGGGGACGGTTCAACGCAAGACTATACGGTGACGGTATGGCAGGCGGCCAATGGTGCTAAGATCATTACCGGTTTTACCCTGGCCGGATCGGAGGGGACCATTACCGGAACCAACATTGTGGTAGCCGTGCCCTCCGGAATCGACCTTACTGCCCTTGCCCCTACGACGATTAACTATATTGGGGAGTCGATTAGTCCCGATGTGGGGGAGGCGCAGGATTTTTCAAGTCCGGTCACCTACACGGTTACGGCGGCGGACGGTTCAACCCAGCCTTATCTGGTTACCGTAACGCTTCAGAGCCACGTGATCTTTACCGGCACGCCTCAAGATGAAACCACCGCCCTTGGTAAGGAAGTGACGCCGGGGACGGGTGGTAGCATTGCTTGGCTTACGGACAGCCTTACCATAACGGCGCCAACAACCGGTGTTTTTTCCAGCGCTATCTACTACCGGTGGTACAAAGATGGCGCAGCCCTTAGCCATAATGGAACCACCATTAAAATCACTGAATCAGGCTCTAAGTTGGAAATATCGGCGCGGGAATTCAGCATTGCGAGAAATCACGAGCTTACCGTGATGATACGTACCGCCGGTCCCCCCAGCGTGGTTTATTCAAAAACCCTTACTTTTGAGGTGCGGTAGATGATGAAAAAGCGCCGGGCCATCTGCGGCCTCTTAGGAATAATTTTCTCCGCCTGCATCCAGCCTATTGGTCCCGCTGCGCCGCAGAATCCGGCTAAGGGTTTGGTGGTGATAGGGATCAGCGGCGGGGATGCGCGAACCCTGATGCCAAGCGATCCTGTGTTCACAAAATACGATATGCTTTTTCATTGTACCAGCGATGCGGGTATAGCTGATGTGCCCCTTAATAACATTTCCCCCGGCGAAATAAGCGGCGGCGTATATCAGGAACTGGAACCGGGGACCTGGACGGTCACCGTTACTGCGTATGTAAACCTTTCACCCGCAGGAACGCCGACTGACTATGTTGCGGCAACGGGAAGCGAAACAATTACTCTGACTGCGAGGAATACCGTATCAAAAACCGTGAATATAAGTCCGGCTGCAATAACCGGTACAGGTAATGGGGTTTTCCGGTGGAATATTAACATCTCGGGGATTACCGGTATCGGCTCCGCGTACATGGACTTAAAAGACGATATGGGAACCTCCGTTCTGGGTTCTCCCAAGGACTTGACGGGTTATCCTTCCGGTTCCGTGGAATTAGTGGGGGGGAGTTACGAACTGACGATTACCCTGGTGAAGGAAACCGCCCATGCCGGCAAAAGCGCGGCGGTGCAAATCTACCCGGGGTTTGAAACCCCGGCGGTATTTACCTTTACCAACGCTGATTTTGCAGCGAATGCATATATAGAGGGAATGGCAGAAATCACCAAACCGGCTGATCTGACCTTGGGAACCACCATAACCGTACGGGCCTATAAGGATGCAAGCTATTTCAACCTGCTGGGACAGGTTACCACCGTGTCCGGCAATTGGAACATGCAGGTTCCGGTAAATAGTCCGGTATATTTCACCCTGAGCGTCACCGGTGACGGACGGACATTCAGCGGCGGAGCGGGGAGCATCATCACCAACGTACCGGAAAACGGAAAAAGCGACATACCGCTTTCCATGACTATTCACGAATTATCAATGAACCCGGATCCCCCCACGGGTGGGAGTATTGGCATGAGTGTATCCGGGACTCCCACCTTCTATGCCGTGGCGGGGGAAAAGGTTTCCCTGACGGTGTACCCGGACCCCGGTAAGACCCTCGGAACCTTAGCGGTAAAACGAAACCCCGGTCCCGGCACGGTGCCGGTAACCAACTTCACCTTTCTCATGCCCAACGAGGATGTGAAAATAGAGGCGACATTCGTGTCGGCGGAAAAAGCGATAACCAGCTTTTCCCTCGCCGGAGCGCAGGGGTTCATCACCAATTCCTCCGAGACAGAAGGAAGAATTGCTGTGACCGTACCCTACGGAACCGATCTTACCTCGATTGCCCCCACATTCACTTTGGGGCATTCCGGAGCGAGGATGGATCATGTTACGTCTGGTACGGCTGATCTGCGTAATTTCACCGCCGGTCCGCTTACCTACACGGTTACGGCGCCGGATGGTAGCTCCACCAGAACCTATACGGTGACCGCAACTGTTGCCAAAATTAAAACCATAGGGATCATCAGCGGCGCTCTGCTTGCACCCAATGGGTTTAAAAAAACCAGGAGTGACATCAGCGGTGAGATTAATGACATCAGCGGTGAGATTAAAACGAAGCTGACCAGTGTTAGGGGGACCGACAGCATCGGTACGCCTATCACCATCGCCCCCTCGCTTTACGATGTGGATGTCGTAGTCCCGGCCGCTACGGGAGTAAATATACCGGTTACCCTTACGGTGCCGAGGGCAGACACCTACGGGAATCCCATTACCTACGATGAGAATCCCATTACGGCGCCCTTTAACGTGTACATCAAGAATGACGCCCGGCAGATTACGTCCTTTACCTTTGCCGGAGCGCCGGGGTTCATCACCAATTCCACCGACGGCACAACAGGAACCATTGATGTGACCGTACCCTATAATACGACGATCAGCGGGGTCACCCCGGTTTATACAACCTCACCCGGCGCAGGCGTATCATCCTCCGAGGGCCTTGCATGGACGGGCGGCACAAAGGTCTACCGGGTAACGGCGGAGGACGGTACTACCCGGGACTATACGGTGACGGTGACCGTGGTGAACAGTCCCGATAAGGAAATAACCGCGTTTAGCATCACCAGTCCGGTACCGGTACCGGCAGCGGGGACTCTGCTGGGGACCACGTTTACCGTCACCGTACCCTACGGGACCCTGAGAAACAGTATGGCTGCTTCTATTACCTTCACCGGCGCTTCTATCACCATCGGCGGGGTATTGGCCAACGCCCCGTCGGCTACAATTAACAATGTTGATTTCCGCAGCCCGGTCCCTTGTGAGGTACGGGCGGCGGACGGTACCACCAAAATCTATACGATGATTGTGCTTGAGGCGTCCAGATCCGATAAGAAATTGTTGACCTTTATCGATCCCGATCCCGTTAGCGGGGCGGTGGGAACGGTGAATGAAACCAATAAAACGGTTGCGATAACCCTGTCCCATGGAACCACCAGCTTCACACCGGCGGTTGGGATTTCCGGAAAGGATTACCAGCCAAAAGAAGCTTGGAATGTAGTCCCGGGGGCCAATACAAAGACCTACACGGTAACGGCGGAGGATGGTTCGAGCCAAGCCTATAGGGTGATCGTAACGGTTCAAAGCCAGGGGGTGATTGGGGTTACCCCTGACTCCGCCCCTGGGGATGTAACCATAACCATTACCGGATATATAGACACTGTTAGCCCTGGCAGCGGTGGCGTCGGTTCAAGCCCGCCCATCGATTTTGGGGATCCTTTGGTACTCTCCTGGCGGTATGACACCCTTTATCTGACAGCGACAAGCGTGACGGATCCGGCAACGGGCAATTCCGTCAGCGTTACCGACTGGCAGTGGTACGCGGACTATTACTACCTGGAGACTCACCGCGAGGATGATGGAATTCTCTATTCCGGCTGGACAGTTGATGGCGCGCAGTCAGCTACGCTAATTATTAAGGCGAGGTATTTCACCCTTGCCGAACACCGGATAATCCTCGTGATAACCACGAGCGCCGGTGTAGTTTATTCAAAGACCGTTACATTTACGGTGGAGTAGGGGATGAAAAAAAGTATCATAGCCCTTGGTGGGCTGTTGTTTATTGCCGCCTGTACCCAGCCGGTTGATCCCGTCCGGGCGCATCGGGACCCGGCTAAGGGATTGGTGGTGATAGGGGTTAGCGGCGGGGAAGGAAGCCCCCGGACCCTTATGCCCCGGGATTCGGAGTTTACAAAATATGCCCTGCTTTTTACCAGCACCGCGCCGGGCATTGATCCGGTATCAAAGGAGATTCCCACCGGCGACATTTCCGCCAGCGGCATAGAGACCGGCGCTTATGCGGTAACTCTGGAACCGGGTGTACCATGGACAGTGCGGGTCTCCGCGTATGTACGCTTTTCGCCGGGGGGGACTCTGAGAGAATATGTAGCGGAAACGGGAAGCTATGGACCCTTCACCCTCACTGCGGGGGGAAGCGAAACAGTACAGGTGCCGCTCAATCACCAGGAAATAAGCGATGGGGG
>BNUY01000171.1 GCA_025997715.1 Spirochaetia bacterium | reverse complement strand
GGTGACCTTCTACGATCTTCCCTCGATCCTGATCGTGGTGCTGGGTTCCTACTTCGGCCTCTTCACCTTCGGCACTATTCCTGACACCATTGGTGTTTTTGGCACCATAGGTCTGACCTTCAAACCCGTCAGCTTTAACGAAAAGGGTATCATCCAGCAGCTTATGAGCATGTCGGAAAAAGCCCGCCGTGAGGGACTCCTGGCGCTGGAAGAAATGCTGGACGATTTGGACGATGAGTTTATTAAGAAGGGGCTGCGGCTCGTGGTGGACGGTACCGATGCGGAGATTGTGCGGACCCTCATGGAAACAGAGTTAGGCCAGATGCAGGAACGGCACATCACAAAAATCAAGATAGTCAATATGTGGGGTACCCTGGCCCCCGGGCTTGGCATGTTGGGTACGGTTATCGGGCTTATCGGTATGTTAAAAAACCTGGAGGATAAATCCGCCCTGGGCCCGAACATGGCCGTTGCGCTTATCACCACCCTCTACGGTTCCATGGTTGCCAATCTTATAATGATCCCCATATCGGGCAAATTACAGGCCATGGACGCCACGGAATCCAAGGTTAAGGAAATGGCCATTGAGGGGGTCCTCTCTATTCAGGCAGGGGACAATCCCCGTATCCTGGGGATGAAGCTTCTTACCTATTTGAACCCTGCGGATCGTGCGGCGCTGGAAAAAGAATTGGATAAGGGATAAGACATAAGGATTAGGGATGGCGAAAAAACAGAAGAAAGAAGCGGGCGGCGCCGGCGGCGAGTGGATTGTAACCTATTCAGACATGGTTACCCTGATGCTCTGTTTCTTTGTCGCCCTGTTCAACCCCGATGAGTCTACGGATGCCACGTTGGCAGCCATCGCTGCCGCCTTCAATGATACCACCACCGGGGGCACTAACCTGGGGGTCGGGCGAATGTCGGACCTGGGAAATACCGTCAACTCCCTGCCCTCCATGGAACGGGGCCGGGCTCTGGGTACGGCTTTAAAAAAGGCGGTAAGCCTCTTTAACCCGGAGGTCAAATCCAACAAAGTCAAGGTTACCCACGATGAGCGGGGCCTGGTGATAAGCCTGGCCTCGGACGCCTTCTTTAACCCCGCCAGCGCCCGGATCAATGTGGAACAGACCCGGGACATCCTGCTCCGGCTGGGCACCCTCCTGGTTTCCGACGAGGTGGCGGGGAAAAAATTCCGCATCGAAGGCCATACGGACGATGCCCCGATAGACCCCGAGGGCCCCTGGCCATCGAATTGGGAACTTTCCACCGCCCGTAGTATCAGTGTTCTCAATTATCTTACCGATATTGGAGTAGATGAACGGCGTTTCCAGGTATCGGGGTTTGCCCATACTGCGCCGGTGGCCTCGAATGATACCGCCGAAGGCAGGGCCTATAACCGGCGGGTGGATGTTATCATCCTGGATGATGGACATTTGTAAAATTGTGTACTATAAGATAGGAGAGGGAAGTTATGGCGGAAGAAGAGGGCGATGTAGCGCTGGATGACGGCGGGGAAATTACCGAAGGGGCAGCCGCTAAAAAAAAGAAGGGCGCCGGCCTGGCCGCGTTACTGCCGAATCTGCTCAAGTTTGCGGCCATCGGCCTTGGGGCGCTGATTTTCATCGTTACCGTAACGGTGATCACCTTTCAAATTATGAACGGGGGTGGAAAGTCCCAAACGGTGGTGACCGATTTCTCTTCCCCCTATATCGGGAAGCGGCCGGAATACCAATACTACGATGGTATTGGTCCAATACGGACCCGGAGCAGGGACGCCACCGCTTACTCAATATCGGTTACTATAGGCATCGGGTATGATCCGAACGATAAAAACGCGCAAACAGAGCTGATCGCCCGGCGTCCCGAGCTACAGGATTTTACCCGGAGCTTCTTTAGTTCCAAGTATCGTGCGGACCTGACAACTGAGAACGAAGAAAAGCTGAAGCTGGAGATCCTGGAAGCCCTGAATACCCGGGTTCTGAATGCAGCGAAGGCAAAAAAAATTGTGTTTTATCAGATTGATGTGAATGAGATACAATGAGCAGGAAGGGGGGGAAATAGTATGAGCGATAGCGCTCTTTCGCAGGCTGAAATAGATGCGTTGCTGTCAGGCGGAGATTCCGCAAGTCCCGGGGGCGGCAACGGCGGGGATACCGGTGACGCGGCGGCCCTGCAGGGCTACCTTGCCGGAACCGTGGGCGCACAGTCCGCCAACCTGAGTACCATGACCGGCGCAACGGTTACCCTGAGCGGCCCCCAGGTGAGTAATTCTAACCGGGACGCCCTGGTAGCAACACTTCCGGACATGGTTACTGCGGTCAAGGCGGATTTCAGCGCCGGTTTCCCCGGTGAACATAGCTTCCTTTTAAGCGAGGACACCGCCAAGGCTATTGCCGCCCTGATGAACAAAGAGGAAAACATCCAGTTAGACGAGATGGCCATGTCGGTGATTGGGGAAATGGCCGGTACCATTGTGGGTACCCAGATCACCGCCCTTACCGCCAAGACCGGTAATAAGTCTATCGCCAATGGTTCCCCGGAAGCGGCCAATGTTCCCAAGGCCGCCGCCGCTCTGCCCGCCGGGGATTTCCCGGTTGCGGAGTACCAGCTTGATCTGGGTGACGGAACGCCCCATCAAATATGGGAAGTCTACGGCCCCTCGGTTGCGGCGGAAATTGCCAGGGCCCTGAATGCCGGCCCCGCTCCTGCGGCTTCCAAACCCTCCGCTGTGGCTTCGGCTCAGGCGGCTCCCGCAGGCGGCGGCATTGGCGGTATCATGGGCGGTCCCACCAATGTGCAGTCCGTCATGTATCCCACCCTGACCTCCCAACCCACGGCCCAGGAAGCGGGCAACATCGGTCTCATCATGGATGTGTACATGGAGATGACCGTAGAGTTGGGCCGCACCAAGAAGCTCATCAAGGAAATCCTGGGCATGGGCGAGGGGACCATCATCGAATTGGATAAACTTGCCGGGGAACCGGTGGACATACTGGTGAATCACAAGCTCATTGCAAAGGGCGAAGTGGTGGTTATTGACGAAAACTTTGGTGTCCGGGTCACCGAAATTGTTTCCCCCATGGAACGGATGAGTGATTTAAGCTAGAACTTTGCAAAATAGGGGTAGCACAAAAATAGTACTATGGTGTACAATAAATAATTAAGGATCAGTTTCTACTTGGGAGGGGAAAAACTGCATCAGTCTCATAAAATTTTTTATGCCGTGCTTGTGGTGAGCATCGGCTTCATTGTTGGTAATCTCGACAAACTATCCGCTCAAACGCCGGACACCGGTGGGGAAATTTCTGCAGAAGACTTTGTATTCCAGTGGGATACGGAGCCGGATTCAACCATTCCCGCGCCAACCCCCACTATTTTTGTCGTGCTGCGGATGGTCCTGGTTCTTGCCCTTGCGGCGGCGGCTATCTACGGGGTAGTGTTCTTCTTCAAACGCCTTTCCCGCCCGGCTGAACAGAAAAATCCCTACCTCAAGGTATTGGCCGGCGCCCCCCTGACTACCGGCAGTTCGGTATTCGTGGTGAGCCTGGGGAATAAGGCATGGCTCGTCGGCGCGGGAACCGGCGCAGGAAGCGGCGGCGTATCCCTTATCGCGGAAATAACGGACCGGGAAATGGTGGACGCCATGCTGCTGGAGGATTCCCGTAAAGTGCCCAACGGGCGGTCGGGGCCGGCCGGCGGGCCGAAGCTGCCGGGTTTTGCAGCAATCCTGCGCCGTCTTGGCGGCGGCGGCGATATGGCCGATAAGCGGTTCAGTGCGGAGGACCTGCGCAAACGGCGGGAAAGGCTTCAAAACCTATGAGACGCGCGGCACTCCTTGCGGTATGTTTGCTGGCCCTGTTCGCCCCCCTCCCGGCGGCGGCTCAGACGACACCCCAGCCCTTCCCGAACCTGTCTGTGCCGCCCACCATGGGCATCCCCGCAGCCCCGGCGGACCCGGTGATCCCCTTCATCGACCTGACGGTACGGAACCCCGAATCGGGGCGGGAGGTGGCTTTTTCCCTCCAGCTTTTATTGCTCCTCACCGCCCTCTCCCTAGCGCCGAGCATCATCATCCTGTGTACCAGCTTCCTGCGCATCTCCATTGTGCTGGACTTTATCAAACGGGCGCTGTCCCTGCAGCAGGTGCCCCCCAACCAGGTGATCCTGGGGATTTCCCTGTTCCTCACCGCGTTTATCATGTGGCCCACCTTTGAGGACATCTACAACAATTCCTTCGCCCCCCTGCGGGACGGGGAAATCACGGTGCAGGAAGCCTACCGCGGCGCGGAGGCTCCCCTGAAACTTTTCATGGCCCGCCAGATGCGGAGCCGGAGCGGCCAGCGCAACATCGAACTCTTTATGTCCATGCGGGAGATGCCCCGCCCGAATACCCTGGATGATGTCCCCACCTACGTGCTTGTCCCCGCCTTCATCCTCAACGAGCTTACCATTGCCTTTAAGATAGGCATTTTGTTGTTCATACCCTTTATCGTGATTGATATGGTGGTGGCCAGCGCGCTCATGTCCATGGGCATGATCATGCTGCCCCCGGTAATGATTTCCATGCCCTTCAAGCTGATCCTCTTTATTCTGGTGGACGGCTGGGGGCTTTTGACGGACCAGATTGTCCGTTCGTTCCTGTAGGAGGGCGCAAAGAATGAGTGTTGGGCAGATTACATCCCTCCTCCGGGGGGGCATATTTCAGGTGCTGATGTTGGCGGCCCCGCTGTTACTGTCGGCCCTTGTGGTGGGGCTGGTGGTAGCAATACTGCAGGCCACCACTTCCATCCAGGAGCAGACCCTGACCTTTGTACCAAAGGTGCTGACCATACTGCTGGTACTGGGGCTTCTGGGCGGCTGGATGTTTACATCCCTGGGTGATTATACGGCGCAGCTTTTCCGTATGATACCGGCGATGGCGAGGTAGGAATGAAGAGAAGAGTAACCACAGACCACACGGACCACACGGACGAAAGAGCGCCATCTCATTCTATTTCCTGGTCCGTGTCGTCTGTGTGGTCCGTGGTAAAATTCTTCTCTTATACGTTGGGTAGTAAAGGAGTTGCAGGTTGATTGAAGCGCAGTTTCTTAACGACATTTTAGCGTCCGCCCCCGTGTTTCTCCTGATTGCCGCCCGGGCCCTGGCGATGATCGAAACTGCGCCCTTGCTGTCCAGTGACGGCATACCCCAGGTTGCGAAGATCGCCCTGGCGGGGTTTGCCGCCTTTACCGCTTTCCCCACGGCCCTGGCTGCGGGCTGGGACATCGCGCCCTTCGGCCTCCACTTCCTGTTTCTTCTCATCGGGGAGGGCATCATTGGGATCATCCTCGGGTTCTACCTCACCCTGATCTTCTCCGCCTTCTCCACCGCCGGCCAGTTCTTCTCCCTCCAAATGGGCTTCGGCGCATCGGAAACCTTCGACCCCCTGGCGCAAATAGAAAACCCCCTGATGGGCCAATATCTGAACCTGGTGGCCATGCTGGTATTCATTTCCATGGGCGGTTTTTCGGAGCTGTTCCTGGGCGGGTTCTGGCGTTCCATCCAGTCCATCAGCGCCTATTCTTTGGTTACCGGCCGGGAAGCGGTGGTGAGCGTCCTTCTCCGCGGCCTTACCCAGGTGTTTTT
>BNUY01000170.1 GCA_025997715.1 Spirochaetia bacterium | reverse complement strand
CATGTGAAAGGTCGATTCAGTCTTTACGGTGCAATCCAGGACTCCGGCTATCTTTTCAAGGTCCGCTTCCGGGCATGAGGATTCCTCTATACCTTAGTTCATTGTGTTTTTATTGTCAATTTCAGGATATACGGCAAGCTCGCTGCGTTGTTTCTCCGCCAACGCCTTTCTTTCGCGGATACGCTGGATGGTTTGTTCCGGGCTGGGGTTCCGGGGCGGAGAAGGGGCGGGGAGGCTGTTCCGCTCCACACCAACGACCCTTGCGATGTCATTTAGGCTGGTCTCAAGGGATTGGGTCCGGGCTTCTGTTTCCGCCAGGAGCCGTTGGTAATCTTCCACGGTTTTCAGGTACTCGGCATAGCTCCCGGTCAACTTGTCCAGAATTTCGGCCTGGGCGTTATTCTGCTGGATCAGGGCTAAACGATAGGCGGCGGTTTCGTGCTTTTCGCTCCAGGGGCGGGACTTGGTCACCAGAGCAAATTGCGCCGCCGCCTCGTCCTGCCGGCCCAGGGCGTAAAGACATTCCCCTATCCAATAGGCGAGTACCGATTTTTCGGCCTTGGCCCCGGGGGTATTCTGGTAGCTCAATATAGTGCCGTAGGTCCTGAACTGAGCAAGAGCCTCGTCATGGCGTTTCAGATAATAGAGGGTGCGGCCCTTGTAAAATAAAATGTCGTCCATACGCAGCCCCGCGGGAGCAACCTGCTGCAGGGTGTTGATATCCCGGAGGGCGAGATCGTATTCACCCAGGGAAAATTCCGCCAGGGCTAGCCAATAGAGGACCTCCGCCACTTGGCCGGGGTTGACCGCTTCTCCCCGGGCCCGGTGCAACTCCTGTACCGCTTCGTTCCACTGACCTGCACGGTAGAGGGTGATCCCCTGGTCAAGCCTGGGCCGCGCAGTCTGGGCGGACCCGTTTTGAATTCCTATAAGACAGGCAAAAAACCAGAGAAAAAGCAAAAAACCAGCGTTTCGTTTCATAGAGTTTCATCCCCCTCTATAAAATATCGACAGAAAAAGCGATTCGTTAAACCCGTATATAGAGTAGTCAGTTCCAAAATACAAGACCGTCCGCGAATTACGCGAATGGACGCGAATAAAACAAAAGATTCTTATCTTATTCGCGTTTATTCGCGTCCATTCGCGGACAAATTCTTATTTTGGAACTGGCTCAGAGGGATAAAAAAAGCCGCCGCCGAAAGGAGGAAACGGCGGCGGCAAAAAAAATGGAGGAAATTCTATTATTAAGGAAACAAAACGGGGTATATAAGGTTACAAAAAAAAGTTCTCTATACTACTATAAGGGAAGGACTATATGAAGCAAAAACTCCCCTTCACCATCATATACGAGGACACCCATATCACGGCGGTGAACAAAGCCGCAGGTATCGCTGTAAGCGGTGACCGCTGGGACGAATCCCGGGAACGGCTGGACAAGCTCCTGGGCAGCTTTTATGCCGGCCCTATCTTTATCGTACACCGCCTGGACCGGGACACCTCGGGGCTTATCGTCTTTGCCCGGGATGAGGACACCCACCGGCATCTTTCCAAGGCCTTCGAGTCACGGGAAGCGGCAAAAACCTACTGCGCCGTGGTGCATGGCCGGCCGGCCTGGACGGAAACGGACTGTGACCTTGCCCTGGCGCCGGATGGGGACAAACTGCACCGGACCATCATTGACAAATCCCATGGCAAAAAGTCCCTCACCTATTTTCGCCTCATCCTAAGCGCCGGCAGCTATTCGGTGGTGGAAGCCCGCCCTGCCTCGGGCCGCACCCACCAAATCCGGGTCCACCTGGCCAGCCTGGGCCACCCCGTGGTCTGCGACCCCCTCTACGGCACCCGCAACAGCCCCAAGCCGGTGTACCTTTCCGCCATCAAGAAGGGCTGGCGGGGTGACCCTCAGGAGGAAAAGCCCCTGCTGGAACGGCTGGGGCTCCACGCCGGTAAGCTGACCCTGCCCTACCCGCCCGGATCTGCGGGACTCTCCCTGGAAGCGCCCTTGCCACGGGATATGGCGGCGCTGATCAAGCAAATGGAGAAGGTTGGAGGCTCCCTCACAAAAACAAATCCGGAAGACCGGTGAAAACGCGGGGAAAATAGTCCTGAATTTTATGGAAAGCCGCCGTTTTAAAGGGCGGCTTTAAAGATACTACTTTGCCTTGGGTTTTCTGCCCCTGGTCCCGGTCCCGGCGCTCTTCGCTGCCGGTGCCGGAACTTCAATGCGGTCAATCGCCGCTGCAGGGAAAACCAACTGCTGACCCGCATGGTTAGCATCAAACCAAACGGCGGTTACCTGCTTGGCTTCAATATTAACCGACTGCACCACCATCTTGGGACTATTGGAAAGCCCCGTCACCACAACCACGTCTCCAATAAGCCGCTCTGTTGCACGTACACTCATTACAAACCCCTATTTAAAGTCAAATTGTCAAGGAACGTTAGTTCCAACTATTGCTAGTTATATCAGAAAATGATTTCTTTGGCAAGTACTCTTTCTTTATTTAATACGTAGTTCGATTTCCCTTGAAGCGCCCATATAGCGGTCATCCCCCGGATAGCTTATCACCACCCGGTAAGGCCCCCGCTCTACCGGAGGCCCGGCTAAGGGTACCTGCGGCGCCGCTTCATTATAATAACTAAGGGTAAGCGTCAAGGGAGAGCGCACCAACGCCGCTTTGGGCGTTCCATCGTAGGCAAATTCCTGCTGCGGTTCAGCATCAATGGGCACAAACGCTTTCTGGATATAATACTCAACCTTAACGGGCTTTCCTTCCCGGTAGCCCTTTCCCGCGGGGCGTTCAATGCGGGCGTAATAGGTTCCTACTTCCCGGGGGACCTCCCGGGTTCCGCCGGTGTTGTTCCATAAAGCATCTTCGGAAGGGAAGTAGGTGATGACAAAGGGTGCAGCATCCTTTGCCGCCTGCACATCAATTGGCTGAGGCCGGCCGTTATAGAGCGTGTGCTGATAGGTCGCGGAAGTGATGATGGGCGGATCTTCCAATTCCTTCGGTGTTTTACAAAAAACAATAAAGCTAAGAATGGAAATAAACAGTATCCGTATTGATTTACGCATGGCCTTATTCCTCCGTATCCGAAAGCTGGGTCGAAAGGTACCGTTCCCCCGAATCGGGAAGGATCACCACAATGGTTTTCCCCGCATTTTCCTTCCGCCCCGCAATTTGCAACGCCGCCCACACCGCAGCCCCCGCAGATATCCCCACCAGGATTCCCTCGGTACGGGCAACACGGCGGGCGGTGTTGATAGCGTCCTCATTGGTTACCCGGACAATCTCGTCAATGATCGAGCGGTTGAGCACCCTGGGGATGAACCCCGCGCCGATGCCCTGGATGCGGTGCGGGCCGGGCCTGCCTCCTGAAAGTACAGGCGACGCGTCGGGCTCCACCGCAACTATCTCCACCCCCGGCTTTCGTTCTTTCAACACTTCCCCCACGCCGGTGATGGTTCCGCCGGTACCAACCCCGGCGACAAAGATGTCCACCGCGCCCGCAGTATCCTCCCAAATTTCAAGCGCCGTAGTTTTACGGTGGGCCTCGGGGTTAGCGGGGTTTTCAAATTGAAGGGGCATAAAACTATTAGGAATGGTTGAAGTGAGTTCACGGGCCTTGTTCACCGCGCCGTTCATGCCGGCCTTCCCCGAGGTGAGCACCACATCTGCGCCGAGCATGGCCGCCAGTTTTCGCCGCTCCACCGACATGGTCTCGGGCATGGTGAGGATGAGCTTGTAGCCCCGGGCGGCGCAGGCAAAGGCCAGTCCTATGCCGGTATTTCCCGAAGTGGGCTCAATGACGGTACCGCCGGGGTTCAGTTTTCCATCCCTGACCGCCGCATCCAGCATGGCGGCGCCGATGCGGCACTTTACACTGTTCATGGGGTTAAAGGCTTCCACCTTGGCAAGCACCGTTCCGCCTAAGCCCCCGCCAAGCCTGGCAAGACGCACCAATGGTGTGTTTCCCCGGGCAGCGGTAATGTCGGCATATATTTTTCCCCGTGCATCAGCACACGTATCAATCGTAGTATTACTGCCCATTAGGTACCTCACTAAATTGCATAGTCGCTTTCCTGATTAAGATCGTATTGGAACATCGCAAAAATGCGCTCCTGAATTTCGATGATCTCCGGGTCGGTTCTGGCACGGGGCCGCTTAATATCCACCGGAATCCTATTGCGGATAGAGCCGGGGCCGGGAGAAAAAACCACCACCTCATCCGAAAGATACACCGCCTCGGTGACATCATGGGTTACCATAACGATGATAAGCTGCGATCCAATTTCGTCCCAGAGCCGCAGAAGATCGTCCTGGAGTTTTTCCCGGGTCAGGGCGTCAACCGCCGCAAAGGGTTCGTCCATGAGGATAATTTTCGGCTCCACCGAGAGCGCCCTGGCTAAAGCAAGCCGCTGGCGCATACCCCCCGAAAGCTGTGACGGGTACTTGTACTCCACCCCGCTAAGGCCCACCTTGCCAAGATAATGCCGGCTTCTATCATGCCGTTCGGCCCGTTTGATGCCCCGGAGCTTCAGCGCAAAGTTGATGTTTTCAATGGCGGTCATCCAGGGAAAAATCGCGTAATCCTGAAATATCATGGCGATGTCATGCTTTGGCCGGTCCCGGAAAACGCCGTTTGCCAGGGGGGAAATGAAGCGGTACCGCCGTTTGTAGGCTTCCATTTCTTTCCGGGTTGAAGGCAGGGGTTCCAGAACCAGTTTGCCGTCGATGTGTATTGTTCCATCGGTCGGCGCCTGGAGCCCCGCGAGGATTTCAAGGAAAGTTGATTTCCCGCAGCCCGACGGCCCGAGCAGCGTTACTATTTTTCCATCGGGAATGGTGAGGGACACATTCAGTACTGCGGTAAGCCCTTCGGCGAGCCCCTTCTCGTTTACCACGGAAAAAAACTTAGTAATGCTCCTGGCTTCAATCACGAGGGGAACCTCCTCACTAGGTTCGTCGGGTGAGGGTGCATTACCGGCCCACTTTCCAGACGGCGAGTTTCAGTTCGACATATTTGAGAACCTCAATGAGGAACCAGCCAATCCAGCCGAGGATGACCATGCAGACCATCATCTCGGGGACAACAAAGTAGTCCTTGGCCTGGCCCAAAAGAAAACCGATACCCATACGGCCCCCGTAGGATTCGCCGATGATGAGCATTACTAAGCCCATGGCAATACCGGTTTTAAGGCTCATGATTATTGAACCAAAGGCGTGCCAGAAATACACTTTGCGGAGCAGGGTAAATTCACTGGCGCCGAAAACCCTGGCGCTGGCGAGGTACCGGGGGTCGGTGTCCTTGATCCCCTGGTAGGTATTAAATAAAACGGGATAGAAAATCCCGAGGAACATCAAAAAAATGTGCATCTTAGATCCGATGCCGAAGAAGATGATCGTCATGGGAACCCAAGCCGGCGGCGGTATGGGCGAAAGAAGTTGCCACAGGGGCAGCACATAGGCGCGAATTTTCAGGTTCCACCCCATGAGGAGTCCGATAGGTACCGCCAGTATTACTGCGATACCAAATGCCGCGAAGAAACGGCCCAGGCTGTACGCTATGTGTAATACCAAATGCCGGTGGAGCAGCATGTCCCAAAACTTTGCCGCCACCGTACTTAACGAGGGGATCAGGCTTTTGGGCAGAACCCCCCACCGGGG
>BNUY01000169.1 GCA_025997715.1 Spirochaetia bacterium | reverse complement strand
CCCTCTTTTTAAACCTTAAAGGACAATACCCCGGTATAGCCGGTCTGTGGGTGTCTTTATTTTTGGATGAAATCAATCCTGAATCCGGAATTTTTCAATTGGACCGGGCCATGTTTGCGTATCAGGCGGGAACAACCGTAGCCCTTCCCGTTCTCCCCTTTGGGTCTCTGTCATTAAGTTATACTAAGATTGAGCCCTACACCTATACGCACACAAAAGAGATTGTCCCCTGGTATGGTACAACGCCAATGGAAACATCCTACACCAATAACGGCAGGGGTTTAGGCTACTATTTGCCGCCAAACTCCGATGAGTTAAAGCTCCGTTTTGAAGCCATGCCGGAAATCAACACAAGGGTTAACGCGCAATACCAAATGATACGGCATGGCGCCGACTTTGGCGGCAGTGCGGTTGACGGCAGTTCCTATTTATCGGAGCTTGACCCCAACGGACGGAGCGAAAAACCGCAGCTTAAAAAATTCTTTTTACAGGACGGCGCGTATCAATGGCTGCATATTATCAAGGTAGGCGCCAATCATACATTCCCGATGAAATACGTACCGTTTCAGGTATTCGGGGAAGCGGGGGTGGTAATTTCCTACTTTACCAATATTGCGGGGCCGGCAAATTCTGGAAGCGCATCCTCCTATTCAATTGTTGACACCAGTGAGTACCCAAAATCAACCAGCTTTATTCTGACGATTGGCGTCAGGATATTCCCTGAATGATCATTTTGCCCGCGTTTTTTGTTTTGCTTTAAAAAGCATCATACTAACGCGGGATAAAATATTAACTTCATTGTCCCCTGAAGTTTCAATTGACAGGAAATTGAAGTCAGGGTACATTGAAATAATTTTGCTCTGCACGCCGTCTGAAACGCCGCTGGAGGGCATACAGCCAAAGGGTTTTATCGAGATAAATCCGTCAATTTTATCGTGATACGCAATAGCCTCGGCAATTTCCATATTACCCTCTCCGCCAATAATTTGTTTGGCATAATGGGGTTCTGCTAAGGCAGAGAGTGTATCTAAATCTTCCAGTTCTCCCTTCCCGGAAAATTGTTTTTGATTAAAAAAAAGGTCGAAAAACTTAAATATAAACAAAACAGTATTGCTTTGCATTTCGAGGGAATTACAATATTTTTTCCAAAATTTCCGCTCTTTTTTTGTTGCGGCAAATTCAACGTTCGGAGAGAAAAATATTTTTTTCCTCCAGCATTCATAACGGGCGCGGTGAGAAAATACAGCGGGCAGCACCTCAGCGCCTTCATCAATGATAAAACGCCGTAAATTATAGTTTCCATCCCCATTTGCATGGTTCGCAAAAACTTCACCGGTTATAAAAATTAAGGGGAGGTTCTTTTCTTCTCTGGGAATCGACGCCAATTTTTTTCCGGCTGTAAAAAGCGCAACAGGCAGAGTAAAAATAAAAAAGGTATTTCTAAGGGCTTTATAAATCAGGCCCTCACATTCCTTAATTGTTTTTTTGGCTGCTTCTTTGTCTTTTGCGTAGGGCAAAACAGCACATTCACCAATGTGTAAAAAGTCGGCGAGAATAAAGGAAATACAAAAATAAAACAGAAATGGTATAGAAAACTTGAATGCGGCATCTTTTGGGGCAGGATTAATTTTAAACAGATCCGAATCTAAAATAAGTACCCGGAACCCTTTAAAACCTGCATCATCCGCAACACGCATATATTCCTGGGCATACATTCCGTACCGGCAGGGTGTACAGTCACTTCCGCCGCTTACAAATACGAACCTGTCTACAATTTGTTCTTTTGTAAGGCCTTCATTTTTCTCGATTTCAAGTAATGCGCGAATAAAAGTTCCGGATGTAAAATAAGTAGGGTTGCACATCATCCGTGTACCCCATTCACGTCCGTAATGCACATCTTCTGTTATGTGTCTGCCTAAGTCGCGGTAGTTGTATCCGGTCTTTTCAAAATAGGTCCGCATAAATAGTGATTTGCGCGGTTCAAACATGTTGTAAAGAATCGTAACCTTTTTTTTATCCCTGGAACGCCAAAGGGGATTTGAATGTCCTGCCCACTGATTCTCCCGGACAAATTTAGGCGTTTTTACTGCTGTCATTATTCCTCCCCGCAAGCATATCCTGATATTCCTGTAAAAAATAATTTATCGTATCCAATCTGATTTTAAAGGTTACACTGGGGCGGTTTTGGTCAATATCGTGGAAATTAAAATGCGGCGTACCCGATGTCTCTAAAATAGTATCTATGTAGCTATAGGTTGTCGCATCATGACCGCATTTAAAACTGGAAAGATCGATTACCCCAAGATTAGGGTGCCGTGCAGCAATTTTACAAGCCCATATTTTCTGATTTGTGTTGCGGTTAAAGTTACGTACCCAAACATCACTAATATCCAGAGCGGCCTCCTCTTTAAAAAGGGGCCATAGAAATTCCTTAGTCACCGGCAAAGAATCAATGGTGAATATGGGGTATCCGAGTTTTTGCAGCTCCTGCGGTATGCCGTGGTTAAGGCCTATATCGTGGTGGTATGGGTGCCCGACAAGCAAAAGGCCAATTTTATCTTCATCTATAAGGCGGTTCATCGTGACCGCAAAACGTTCACGCTGCACCTGTAAAAATGTCTCCATTGCGCACATTCCCTGGTTAAAGGCCCATGCATTTTCTTTTTTGGTAATCTTTAACAAATCTTTAAAATATTCAAAGGTTTGCGTCTGACCTTCAGTTCTGCGATCAAGATTTACCACCGGTTCCCAGTATGCAATATTTTTTTCTTCAAACATATTGCGTTCCCGTGTAAAAATTGCCTTTACGACTTCAGGTGTTCCCATCTGAATAACACAGGCCGTATTCCCAAGGGTGTTATGTACTTCTGTTTCGAGACTTGTAATAATTGGAAAACAAATAGCGTCTAAACTTTTTCCCTGTTCATCTTTGTAGTTTAAAAGCTGCCAAATATGTGCGGGGGCCACCTTTGCGGGAAAGCACGGGTCAATTGCGCCCCATTTATTACCTTCACTCCACAACTTTTCAGTGGTAAAATCTGAAGTAACAACGGTAACACCCAGGCTTCTAAAATAGGTACTCCAAAACGGCCCGTAGTAAAACATGTTTAAAAGCCGTGGAATCCCGACGGTGAGTGGGGCGTTGCTTTTGTTTTTTGGAACCGGATCAAAATCAAAATCGGAAAATGCAAGGTTTGCCGCTTCTAAACTGATGTCCGGATTATTTTCGCGGATAGCGTGCAGACGTTTTGTTTCGTTTTGCGCATCCGCCTTATCATCTACGGAGCCTTTTTCGCATAAGTAACCCGAAATAAAACGAACCTTGTGTTTTTTTTCATTATTTGCAGAATCTGATGTTTCGATATCGACAAAAGTACGGCGGCACTTATTTGTGCAGCCGGTGCATCGTGTCGTATCGTCATTTTTTGAGGCAAACTGTAACCGGGCCGCCGCATCTATGCCGATAAATGATGACGGGAAGGAAGTAGTATTTGAACGTTGTAACACTTCCAGGGCTGCTCCGATTGCACCGCTAATATCGGCATATTTATGAACAAATACTTCGGCGCCGGGTACTTTTCTTTTTATAAAATCAACCTGCGCTTTTACCGCCGCCAGGTTTTTTTGCGTCCCCCCTTGCAGTACAAAACGCTTGCCAAGACGGGCCAGGTTATTTTCCTGTACCACATAGTTCCAAATATTAAGGGGCAGCACCTGGGCCAGGCCGCACATCATTTCTTCTTTTGTCCAGCCAGCCTGTTGAAAGTTTATCCTGTCCTGTTCCATAAAAACAGCACAGCCGTAATTAAATTTTGGCGCCCGGGACGCACGGAATGCATAATCGGCATATTCTTCAATAGGAATGTTAAACTGATTCGCCATGGACTGTAAAAAAAAGCCGTTCCCGGCGGAACATTGGGTGTTCAATTTAAAATCGACTACCCGTCTGTTTTTCATAAAAAGAACCTTAATATCCTGCCCGCCAATATCGCAAATCACATCAACATCGCCATAAAGGGCGGCGGCGCTTTTCATGTGCGCGACTGTTTCTACCACGGCGCTATCAAGGCTCAGGGCTGTTTTTATTATATCCTGCGCATAACCGGTTGCACCGGTCCCCAGAATTTTAATAACAATATTTTTTTCGTCCCGCCATGTTTTTAGTTTTGTAAAGAGATGTTGCACATCTTCAAGCGGATTACCCTGTGATAAAATATAATCACGATATAAAAGAGTGCCATGAGCATCAACCAGTGCAATTTTTGTACTGGTAGATCCACCGTCAATTCCTAAAAATGCCTCCAGGGTACTGCCGCTTTGAAAAGTGCTTTCGATAAATGGAGGCGGCTCATACATGGTTCGGAATGCCGGAAGCTCTTCGGGTGATGAAATAAGAGGGGGCATCAAAATTTGATCATTGTCTTTTGTGGAATTGTAATTTAATTCGCCTGCGATATATTCATCAAGGCACGCAGGATCAATACTATGCGCATCATGCCGCAGCATATCTTTCCGGGTAAAAAGTACCGCGCCTATTGCCGCAAAAAAATGAGGCAGCGCCGGTACGATAATTGATTTTTCCAGGCTTTCTTCATGGGGTATATATCCGTGCATGTCCCAGGCCGCTTTGATTTGATTACGCCATATCGGTGCAAATGCCGGAATAAAGGTATTAGGCCCGCCTAAGAGCGCCACTTTTTCAGGTAGCGCATTGCCGTGAACAAGCACCTCAAGATTTTGTTTGACGATTGCGTTACAGAGGGAAATAAAAATCTCTTCCCGGGGAATACCCGATTTAAGCAATCCCACAACATCGGTTTCCGCGAATACGCCGCACTTTGCCGCAATCCGGTGAATCTGTTTTCCATCGGGCATAATTTTTCCGGCTTCTTCGCTTGTTATGCCGATCTTTGCCATGATCCTGTCGATGGTACTGCCGGTGCCGCCTGCGCATTTATCGTTCATATAGGACAGGGTCGTTTTACGATCATCTTCACCTTTCCAGATGATAACCTTTGCATCCTGCCCACCAAGTTCAATTACCGACCTTGCTTCGGGAATTAGCACTTCCACCGCAAGGGTGAGCGCATTGACTTCCTGAATATACTCGGCGTGCATAAATGCTTTAAGCGGACGGGCGCCGCTTCCGGTAATAGAAACATGCATCGGCGTATCAGGATATGCTTTTTTAAGTTCAACAAGAATCGTGCGCAGGGTACCTGCCTGGCGCGAATTATGCCGTTGGTAGGTATGCCACAAAATCTCGTTTTCCGCAGAAAGCACCACCGCCTTTACCGTCATTGAACCAATATCAAGGCCAAGTTCCAAAGCGCCGCTTTGATCATTCATTGGTGTTTTATACTCCATTTGGGACAAACATGTCAAGTGATCGCCCTTGGTTCACAGAATAAACGCATAGTATCTTAAACGCGGGAAATATCATGATTTTAATGTCCAAGGACCTACTGGTCTTCGGATACAAAGTGATTCTATCTTCTTTACTTTGTGTCCTATGTTAAATGTCAAGGGGAAATCGAACTTTTTTCGATTGTCTCTTGGCCATAGGCGCCTGAACGGTTAGGTCAGGCAACAGACCCCTATTCCTCCCCCCTTACCTTGTAATACCTAAGTTTTTTCTTGAGCGTGTCCGGGTCTATCCCGTTGTAGTACTCCCGCCG
>BNUY01000168.1 GCA_025997715.1 Spirochaetia bacterium | reverse complement strand
TTTTGTCTTTTTATGTAACATTTCAAATTGAAATACCGATTACAATGCATTTTATAGCGGTTTGAGATGTGTTTTAATCAAAGTTTTTTGTTGCTGATGTTTTTAAGTGACTTTAGGGATGGACACTATTTAACCACCGTGAAGGGCAGTTCCTTTGAATAAGCGATACCATCCTTGAAACCGGTAAAAGTCACCGAATGGTTCCACCCCACCATGTACGCTGAAGCGTTCAGGGTAATGCTATTGCCGGTCTGCCCGGTTACTACCGCGCCGTCCACATACCACTTGATGCTGTTATAGCCGGATGTGGTCAGGGTAAGGGATGTTGGTTTGCTTCCCGCCCCGCTCTTGGAAATACTATTGACCCCGTCACTCCCCGAAACACTGACCGTGCCGTTTATCGTCTCGATGGTGATGGTAAGGCTGCCGGTCTCGGTCCACTTAGCGTACAGGGTTGTTGCCGCCGTAACCGTGTCGGTAGTAAAGTTCCACTGGTTTGTATACCCCGCTTCTTTATACCAGCCGGCAAAGGTATAGCCGGTCCGGGTGGAGTCAGTCGGTTTGGTTACCGTGCCGCCGCTTACGACAGAGGCATCCGCCACCAGAGTCCCGCCTTTGGAGTCAAAGGTTACCACTACGCTGCCCGACGCTACCGCCGTCCATTTGGCGTAGAAAGTCTTGTTCCCGGTTGAATTAGCGGGGATAGTAGTAACCGCGCTCCCGGTGAATCCGCTGTTCTCAAACCAGCCGTCAAAGGTGTAGCCGCTTCTGCTTGGCGCCGCTAAGTTGATTGCCGGACTTTCCACGGTGTAGGTTGCCGGGTTGCTCCCGTTATTGGTCCCGCTATTGAGGGTGTAGGTGATGCTATACGTTGCCAGCGTCCACTTGGCGTACAGGGTTGTTGCCGCCGTAACCGTGTCGGTAGTAAAGTTCCACTGGTTTGTATACCCCGCTTCTTTATACCAGCCGGCAAAGGTATAGCCGGTCCGGGTGGGGTCAGCCGGTTTGGTTACCGTGCTGTTGTTTGCGACAGACACCGCCGACACCGCACTTCCGCCCTTGGAGTCAAAGGTCACCTCAAAGTTGCCCGACACTATCGTCCATTTGGCATACAAGGTTGTTGCCGCCGTAACCGTGTCGGTAGTAAAGTTCCACCGGTTTGTATACCCCGCTTCTTTATACCAGTCGTCAAAGGTATAGCCGGGTCGGCTGGGGTCGGCCGGTTTGGTTACCGTGCTGCCGCTTTCGACAGACACAGCCGGCACCGCACTTCCGCCATTGGACACAAAGGTCACCTGAAAACTCACCTTCGGATTATTCCCCGTATCACACCCCAGGGCGATAAATCCGCTCATCAATGCCAGGGCAATAGCCGCCGCGGCAAACCGTTTAAATACGCTCCTCTTTTTCATAGAACGCTCCTATAGAGAAAAAATTACTGCCGCACCGGCGGCCTTTGGTGACAAGAAATAAAGAAAGCAAACAAAACCGTATCTCCCGGAAAGAGACCGGATGAGAGAAGTGAGAAAAATAGCCTGTATATTGGGGCTTATAAAGAAAGTATCTAAAGCTTTCTGGGGAGGGGGTGGGTATAATTCGTTACAGCATAAGGAATTATGAGATTTTTTGCCATTCCGTTACATCCCCTTTTTGCGCATTTCCTACTATCGACTACTGTATAAACACCACTCGGGTATATGCACTATACCCAAACAGAACCATATCACAAGCACCAATCTTAATATAAGCCATAAACCAATAGTTCCGCAAGAGAAATTTGCCGCTCCGCCGCATGTTTTTATCAGTTTCACCATACTGACGTGGATTGCGGCGCTTATCAGGGGAATCTTCCCTGGAGGTACTCGTATATGTTCCCCAAGATGACGTTATTATGCGGTTTGTTCCTGTTTCTTATCATTTCCTTATATGCCGCGCCCATCACGTATTCACTCCTTGTAGACACCTGATTTTTGTGGTATTTCGGAGCAGGAGCATTTGCATGTGTACCGTCACCCTTGAATTACCTGATGAACTGGCAGCCGAAGCCGAAAAACAGGGTTTGTTAAGCCCATCGGCGCTGGAAGCATACATATTGAAGTCGCTCAATAGACCGGAACCTAAAAAAGCCAAAGATTGGCGGGCTTTAGCCGGGTAGAACCAGGCAGTTACCCACCCGGAGCCCCCACAGACCCGGACGTGCCCAATTAAGGCATCCGGTTCTTCTGAAAAAAGATTCGCGTTAGTGTTCGTTGCCTTGCACTAACTCCTACTGCTATTTATTGGTTTTACGTTGACCTGCTGGAAATTTCTGTGTATCTCCTCTAGGTTTCCTCCCAATAAGTCTTTTTCCAGGTGCAGCCCTTCCCTTAGTTCATAGGTCAGGGTCCCTTGGTTCCGGTTCCCCTGCGTTATCGGTACTATGACTGCACTACGACTACTCATGATTCTTCCCATCGCACTTCGTTTTCCTCGTTTGACGGTACTGGTATCGGACCTTTGGTCCGCGTTTTCCCGCTTTCGTGTTACTCATCCGGTCTCCCGGTTTCGTCTCTTCCTCCCCTGGGATAGGTTGAAAGCCTGGACGACTTATATCCCGCCTGCCCGCGGCGGTTCCGTACTTCCAGAAACCTTGAGTCCTCTCACGTTCCCGTATGACCTGCTGTACATATGCCCCGCTCTCTGACCCCGGCTGGGGTGTTCCGCTCGCTTATCGCGGTTCACTATTGCTCCCGTCGTCGTAAAAACGAAAGCCCCCTGCGATGACAAATATTTCGAGGCTCAATCACGCGGCTTTTGTACTCGCTGTATACGCTTCACAAACCTTGTCGCCAAGGCCCATGCAATACTCGCTTCCAGTGATGTGCTAAATCTTTCTGGGTGAAGTGCGCTATATTCTTAGCGGTTTCACTAGGTCATGTTGAAAGGTTTATCCTATTTCCTCCTTTCACGAGCTTCGTGACGCAATACGGCCTTTTTTCCAGTGACGGCCACGAAGTAGACCGTTTTTTGGAACGTTCCCATGCCGATAGATTGCTGGAAGATGAAATTGATGAACTCCACCGTAAAGAACAGGAACGATGTACAAAATGACGTATATACTTGATGCTTGTGCAATCATCGCCCTTATAAATAAGGAGCCGGGAGCGGATAAAATTATCAATATGCTTGAACAAGCTGCCGCCGGAGAAATAACAATTGCTATGAGTACGGTGAATTTTATTGAAACCTATTATGATCAGCTTAGATCCAAAACTCCCGCAGAGGTACAGGAATTTTTGGAATTGATTTCTATCTCCCCTATCAATATGATACATACTATTGTTGAAGCGGTTACCCGCGAAACTTCCCGTCTTAAAGCGGCCTATTCGATTTCTCTTGCCGACGCCATCGGCATTGGTACCGCAATTAACTTGAATGGCGTTTTTGTTACCGGTGACGGTGAACTTATTGAACCGGAAACCGTGGAACACGCCCCGATTTTGTGGTTCCGCCCGCCCAAAGAAAAGAAGGCCAAGGCCCTTCGCCGAACGCTGGAAGAAGCCGAGCGCGAGCTTGCCGACGCCAAGCGGCGTATCGCCGAGCTTGAAGCTAAAAAATAGGGCCCTACGTGAGTTTCGTCGCTGGTGGCCTTCGCGGATTATCTTAGCTTGAAAACAGAAGGCTCTGTTCCATAACGCTGCACCTACTCCGTAAATTGGCTGGCATATCTTAAAAGCGCGTCAAAATGACCCACTCAAAAATCATATTCCACTTCATCTATAATTTGGTCTTTTCGTGGGGGTACTAACTTTGCAAAATGGTCATTGTGTTTTTTAATAATCTTATTCAACTTAGGTATGAGGTTGATATATGAAAAACAGGCCCGATATACTTCATGGCTCTCTGGGGGAACAACGACCCCTTCTGCCATAATTGAACTTTCATTGAAGGCATCTTTAATAATCTTTATTTGGTTAGAATAATTGTTAATTAGAGCCGTCCTCCGTTTTGAGACCGTGGTATCAAAAATAGTTGTTGCAATAGGTCTTATTTCGCTTATTCGGGCCTGAACAAAGTTTTTTGCATCGGTGATTCCTTTCTTAAAAGCATCACCCTCAACCGATTCTCTTTTTCTTGTAATACCAAGGGCTTCCGACCCATCTACATAGTCCGCATATTTTATTATACTATTAGATAATTGGTTGAAACCATACGCTATATCGTTAAAAACCTCGTCTGCGGTTCTTGTAGTAATAAGAGATTTTGACTTTGAAGTGTATTCATTAAGTATTTCATAACCCTCTTCTTTCAATAGCTTTTTGGCGTTTTCTATATCCATAATAATCTCCTATCTATAGTATGTAAGTATTTAGTGTTAGTCAAGTATGGGTAGTTGTGAGTCAGCAATTTTACCCTTAAAAGTTTAAAAGTTGGTGGAAAGATTTTTTAGTTGCTACAAATAATCCATAAGTATATCCAATAGGTAGGCTCTCATCAAAATATACTATCAGCAGATGCCAATCTGAATAGATTACAAAAACATCACCCGAATCAATATTGTATTCGTCTTTAATCTCGCTTACGAAATCAAATACAACATAGATTTGTTCTTCTGAAATCTTTTTTGAAAGTTTGATACCATCAACCTTCCAATCTTTCTCCATAGCAAACACATAGTCCGAAAACTCATCTTGATCTCCATTCCCAAGATAGGATATATCATACGCAAAGAGTGAGATTGATACGACCGTGAACAACCCGATTGTTAAAAATGTCTTTCTCATTATTTGACCCCCTTAGTATTTCTAACGGCAACAGCTTCTCCGTTTTTTGTGAACGCCATTTGGTATGTGAAGTCTTTTCCCTGCCAAATCTTGCCATTCTTTAGGGCTTTTAGTTCGTCTTTTTTCCTAGAAGAATCAGGAGTTGCCATATCTAAAGCTGCAAGCATCCCGGTAGCAAGCATTAGCGTTGCTCTTTCTTCTTCTGTTGTAACCGATTTCCAGTCCCCAAATTCAGTTTTCGGTTGAAAACCGCTGCGAACATTCTCTTGAAGAGAAGGTGAAACCATTACCGCCACACCACCAATCAAAACAATCGCAAACAAAACACTGACCAAACCTGAAACTATTTTCATCATCGTACTTCTCCTTGTATTTCTCATGTAAGCAATATTAACAAAGATTTTTAAGACTAATGGTGTGTCAAAATGACACATTCTTAGGCTATGCCAGCCGATTTTTAGAGTAGGTGCAGCGTTATGGAACAGAGCCAAACAGAAAAATACCGTATAATGCGCCGGCACGACGTTTCTTACCGGTGACGACAGCCTAAAAAACTCGTCTGGCCCGGATACTCCGTACTCGCTATATAACCCCTCATCACTTCCGCTTGTATCATGCCGCTATCCCCCCTATACTTGAAACCAGTAGGTTTCTTAAACCCTAACTCCGCTTATTTTAGGTAGTCTATACCGATTTTTTCAAAAATTTTAAGGACCCGGACTGGTATTTCGCTACGGTGCCATTCGCCTCTAATGCGCATTTTATAGATTGCCTTTGCCAATTCTATAATATCTTTCGGCGATTGTTTTGTTAGCAGATTCGCGGCCCGCAGCCGGTCGAAAAGTTTGTGGTAGGCGACCATAGCGATAAAATTAATAAAAAGCCACCCTTCCAAAACATGACGGTTTTGCATATAGGTCACGTCCGCTTTTAGAAAGTTCTTGTAGC
>BNUY01000167.1 GCA_025997715.1 Spirochaetia bacterium | reverse complement strand
TTCCCGAAGATGGTGTTGATGTAAAAACTCCATTCTCGGAGGCTATTGAACAAGTTTATGGCATAAGTCTTCCATTTGGTTTATCTTGGACTGGTGATTATCCTGATAAGAATAATACAATCCGCTTGATAATTAAGCCAAAAATCGGTATGTATGAAATTTTTTGCACACAAGACGGGAAAGGTTATGACCTTGTTGTTAAGGATGACAAGAAGTTAGCTCAGTTCGTAGAGATTATACACGAGTTTAAGTAATTTGTGAGTGGGTCAAATTGCCCCACTTTTTTATAGGCCCCGCTTTATGGAACAGAGCCATTTTTATTATAAGAATAAATATAGCTCTGTCAATAAATTTATTAAATGCAGTAATACGAGGCGATCCTTTTCTAAGGATAATCGGTATAATGCTTTCTTCCTGTTTTATAATTTCACCAAGGAAACTATCTACATATACCCCATCTATAACCCGTACAGCTCCAAGTGTATTGGTAGTAAACAAGACAGCACTATTCTTCCGGAGTAACACTACAAATGAAGTCAATTTTATTGCTTGCAATACTGAGTGTACTTTAGATAAAAATGACATTTTAGCTGTTTTTATGCCGGGATCATTATTAGTACCTTGATAAAGATAATAAGAATATAAATGTGTTCGGATAAAAGGCCAAATTTTTATACCTTTATATTCAATATTTTCAACAGGATATGTTCGTTCAATGTTATTTATTTTATCACATGCATTCGAATTCATTTTGATACCTCTACACACTAACCTTTAAATTCATTTTTTAAAAGATCAAAAATAATTGATTCCGACCCTCTTAGATATTTACTATTTAAAATAATTTCTGCTCATAGAATCACATATTTTTATATCAGGAAATTCTACAATGGACTTTGCTTTATTTAAGAAAATACAATACTCATAAAATATTGCATTTTCATGGATGGTGTTTATGGGTATAACTTGTCCTTTGTTTTCTCCTTCTTTTTGATCTTCTTTTAGATAATGATAATATTACTTTTTACTTGTTATCATATCAATATCTTTATAAGAAATTATTAAAGATAAATATCAAAAAACTGTCCAGTATATCAAGCCCTACTTGATCGCTTTTTTCGGGATGAAATTGAACACCATAAACATTATTTAATTTGGCAAAGACACATATATTCTTCGTTCACCATAAATTATGTTAGCAACACAATAAATATCTTTATTATTTGTCTATTTTAGTCTCATGGTGAAATTTCATACATTTTTGATAAATCTCGCAGGGTTTCCTACAACCATCATTCCCTGCGAAACTGACTTTGCAACTATCGATCCTGCACCAACGATAGCATATTCCCCTATTTCAACCCCTGGCAAAATAATAGCATTTGCTCCTATCCAACAGCCTTTTCTCAATATAACACTTTTTGGTTCAGTATGATCATCATGATAGATATTACCATTAGTATCTTTAGCAAATTTATGATTATTTACATAAATTTGTACGCATGGTCCCAATAATACATTATCCTCTATTATAATACTATAACCCTGACTTCTTAGATCTCCGAACAACATAGAACCAGGACGAATTATGACATTTCTACCTATCGAAATCTTAGAACATACGACCGCATATACACCCGGCCTAACACCACTCGTATCACTAAAACTACTAAATTTTCTTTTACACAACTTCACCATTCTTTTGTGAAAAAATAGATTCCAATGTGTAAATGGGATATCAGGTCCAATACGATCCGCATTTAAATCAAATTTAATTTTTTCTATTAGTTCTTTAATCATCTTTCTAACTTATAAAGCTTTGAACCTTGCAAGCAAAACATCATTTTCCAGCAGCTTTTTTCTGGCATCCGGTAATGCGTTACCCATAAAATTAAAGAGATTGGCAGTGGCAACGGCTTCAATGTGTGGATTATTGATAACCTCTAAAAAGTGGTTTATATTGCCAGCGCCTCCGGCCATTATTACCGGAATATTAAAACTATCCAGATAGGAATAAATTGTTTCCATATCATAACCCTGCCCAGTACCATCTTTTTGTATTGAATTAAGGTATACTTCCCCTACTCCTAAATCTTGTATATAACGTATATAATCAATAAAATTCATATCTATTAAATGCACCCCATTCTGATTGAATGATTTTAATTCTCCATTAATTGTCTTGAAATCAATTGACGCAATAACAGCTTGCGCTCCGTATTTTTTTACCAATAATTTTATTAATTCAGGACTATTTTCCAACGCTGTATTGACAACAATTTTATCTGCCCCTGATAAAAACATATCATCGGCATCGGATACGGTGGTTATACCACCTCCAATTGCTATTGGGACAAATACATTCTTGATAACTTGTTGTATAGTTTCGATAAATAGTTTTTTATTTTTCGCACCGCGAGTTACATTTAAAATTATCAATTCATCTATTGAAAAAGCAATTTTTTCAAAATTATAGTGTGTATTTATCCAATTATAATCACCAACTTTTTGCAAACGAAAATTTCTGCTTAACATGAAATTTCCATTATCAAATATCAATGTATAAATCAATCTTTTTTTTCGCATAACATTATTTATCCATAATTAATCAAAAAGACAAAAAATTCTTTAACAGCGTTAATCCATTCGTTTGGCTTTTTTCTGGATGAAATTGCGTCCCAAAAACATTTCCATCCTCAAACGATGCAACAAAATCTTCACCATAATTACAGTTTGCAATACCTTCTGTCTTTTCTGACTTCATTCTATAACTATGGATAAAATAAAAATCTGAATGATTGTTTATTCCTTTATACAATATAGAATAATTAGGCGCCACGACTTCGTTAAAACCTATATGCGGAATTTTCATATCTGCTATTGAAAATTTTTCAACAATTCCGTTAAACAGCCCTAAACCTTCGGAAAATCCATCTTCCGTGCCGCTGATTCCCAGTATTTGCATACCCAGACAAATACCCAATATAGGTATTTTCTTATTTACAACCGCTTCCTGCAATACTTCATTCAATTTTTTTGCCTTGATGTTTTCCATGGCCTTTTTATAAGACCCTACACCCGGCAAAATAATTCTATCTGCATTAAGAATATCATCTTCAAGGGCAGAGTAGGAAGAATCATATCCTAAATATTTTAAAGCATTTTGTATTGAATATATGTTCCCCATCCCATAATCAATTATTACAATTTTACTCATAAAAAAAATCTTCCCCTACTTTGAATAACGGATTCCATCTGCCATCAACTTTTTGGAAAATTTTTCTATTGACCCATTTATCCAATACGGCATCAAATTCTTCTTGCGTCATTTTATAATAATCCAGGTAGGTCTCAATAAACGGCTCGGGATATTGGTTATCATATACATTCACCAAATTAATAGCCTGATCCCGTACCATCGCACCACGCCTTATCTCTATTCCCGCATCCTGGGTTGCTCTGCCAAAGCCAAATTTCAAATACATCATGTAGGCATGCAGAGAGTACAAAGCCTGATCATTCTGGGCAAAATTGGTAAAAGTACCGGTATTGGTATCATCTTTTTCCGCCAAGCCACAAAAGTCTTTGGCGATTAAATAGTTCCGGTAAGGATCCCAATTCTCATAATAGGACCAGTGAGTAAAAGTTAATTCCTTTTCTTTAACATCCTTATCCAATGGAAATCTAAAGAAATAGCAATCCTGTTCTGTTATTAATCCGTCCTGTATCCCCTTATCCAGAACTTTTTCATAGCCCCCTTCCAAATAAACCCGCTTCATATATTCTATGTCATAGGTCGCCCTGTTTTTATTTTCTGTAGAACCGCCATATTCAATTTCACCGTCTTCGCCATAAAAAAGCAAGGGGATATTAAAATTAAAAGCTGTTCTGATAACAGCGGTATGAATCGCAATAAGCCATCCATAATAAGGGAACCCTTTTTCAATAAAACCATATTTATTTAATATTTGCATTACATTTGGATCGGGACTAATATGAATATGGTTATATCCCGACTTGATAAAATTATACAAATTTTTATCACCAATTTCCAAAGATAATGCAGGACGGACAGTAACCGTCAATGGATTCATGTCATATTTATGCTTTAAAGTATAGGAAACATACGAACCGTCTTTGCCGCCGCTGCAAGGCACAATACAATCAAATCCACCATTTTTGGAACGGTATTTGTCCAAAAGTGCCTTTAATTCATTTTGTCTCGCATCCCAGTCTAAATGCTGCTTCTCTTCCATCCAAAAACAAGCATTACACCAACCTCTGCTGTCAAAAGCTATCCTGGGACGAGTTGACATATTTAAACAATTGCTACACCAAAAAATCTTTTCCATGGTTATTTCCTTTAAAATTATATTATCGTCCAGCCGCCATCGACGACCACATTTTGTCCGATAATATATTTTGCCTCATCTGACAGCAAAAAAGAAACTGCTGGCGCTATATCATCAGGTCTGCCCATTCTTCCCATCGGAACTTTTGCCTCGTATCGTGAAACAAAAGACGGGTGCTGATTATCAAAAATCCCACCTGGGGACACACAATTTACTCTTATACCTTTTCGCCCATAATAGGAAGCCAAGTATCGGGTAAAATTGATAATGCCCCCCTTTATCGCCGAATAAGCAGCCGGTGATGTGCCGCCATATTCCTCATAAAGGGTAAAATCATTGCCCACGATGCCATAAGTGGAACCAATATTAACTATGGCCCCTATTTTTTGTTCTGCCATGATTTTTAACACCTTCTGGCAAAACACAAAACAACTATTCAATTGATAATCTACGTTTTTTCTCCACGAGTCAAGGGGGATATCCTCGAAAAACACCCCCCAATCTTTCGTCCGGGGATACGCATTGTTTACCAGCCCGTCAATACGCCCCCATTTTTCTATAACCATATCAATGGCATTTTGAACGGACGTTTCATCGCTTATATCCACCGCGACGGTATTTTTTGTTAAATCAGTAGCCACGGCTATATCAGCATTCAGGGCTATTCCGCCCTTTCTGGTAACATCGGCAATTATTTCCCTGCCTATTAAACCTGAGCCTCCAGTTACTATAATTACTCTATCTTTTAAGATCATTTTCTACCCAATTAAAGACATAGCTTCAATACAGCCATGGCATCTTGCATTGAATTAAAAGAATGTTGCTGATTGGCATTGACCAACTGATAAAAATATTCCATTTGCTTTTTGTATGTATCAATAATCTGTTGTTCAGATGAAAAATGCAGCAAATCTCCACACATTACTGTATTTCGTTTTAAATCAATCTGCCAGGTACAATCATCAAATACGATCTCCATTGTCCGCTTATAATCCTTGCGGTAATAGTTTAATATCATTGATGCAGAAAATTCCTTATAATCCAGACAATAATTTGCGTAATCGTAGGCGTCTATGTCCAGAGATGATGTACTCCGAAAGGTCTTTCTAACATCCTCCGGTTTTCCAAACAGCCAATACACATAATCCATTTCATGGATCATATCAATATGAACGCCGCCGCCCATTTTACTCTGGGTGCTATATGTGTTTCTAAAATCAGTACCGGGCCTCCATTCAGGAAGATAGGAACCACAGTATACATTTACCTCATTTATCCGCCTGGGATTTTCCTCCAGGTATTTCTTTACATATTGCAATGCATCCAAAAAACGCAGATTACAGGCAATATAGGTTAATATTTTTTCTTTCAAAGCCCGATCAACAATGTCGTCAATTTCCAAATG
>BNUY01000166.1 GCA_025997715.1 Spirochaetia bacterium | reverse complement strand
TAGTTCCAGATTCGCACGAAAATTTCAGCAAATTGATGTTCCTTTAGGCCTATTTGTTGAAGGCGTAAATAAACAACATAGCGGCATCACTAGTAGCTTTCGATAGTGTACGGCGCTTTTTTCACGCTGTCAAGGATTTTTTTACTTTTTTACGGAATTTTTAGGTTCGGATGATGGTGATGTTTCCCAAAATTGCCCTTCCCAGGATATACAGTTCGGGGGCCTCCGTATCATCGCTTGCCGCCGGTTCGTTTGGGGAAAATACCCCCGCAAGGAAGGGGGTGGTTTTATTGATGACCCTCACGTTTTTTGGGATATGGATTTCAGTTAGGCCCAGGATCGAATGGACGGTCAGGACGGTTTTTCCCTTGGGCAGGTCATGTTCGTTGATGCGTATACTGTTTGCGCCCAGGACGCTTGCATAGGTTCCGGCGTTTCCCTGTACCGGTTTTACGGTTGAGCTTCGCCATGAAAATACGGACAGGTGTTTTTCACCCCCGGCTTCAGGCAGGATTAACGTGCCGGTGTCCCCATGGGTATTTTCAGCCACTATTTTTTTTACGTTTTTCAATTCCCGTGAGGTGCTGATCTTTTGCACATACTCTATTAAGCGTTCGTACTCTTCCAGGTCAATGCTGTTTTGGGCGTATTGTTCGGACAAGGCCCTGGTGATTTGTTCTTTTTCGTCATCAATGGTTGGTACAAGCATGACGCACCCCCTCCGGTGTTTGGATTGTAGGAAAAGCAGGGGGCTTGGTCAAGGGGCGTATCACGGCACGGTGAATGAAGGCGGCGTACCGTTGATGCTTGTATTTGTTGTGTATTCGCTTTTACTTTGACCGGAGTTAGAAACGCGCCCTGACGGTCCGGTAGAAACGTTGAGCGAACTTACACCATAGACTGCACCACTCAGAGTTGCGGACATTGCCTTTATTAAGGTGCTTGTAATATTCCCGCTATTAGTGACGGTATACAAAACCCCGGTGTTGCCGTGGGTAACGCTGAGTGAGCTGTCGAGGTACATGCCTGCGCCTAATGCGGCGGAATTGCCGCTAATGTCCGATGAACCATTCATGGTGCATGTGGTTGTATAACTGGTAGAATTGTTGACGTTTTGGTAGGAAGAATAGGATACGCTGAGAGAACTATAGAGATACACACCTCCACCATTACTAGTAGCAGTATTGTTACGCACATAGGAATAACCACTTGTAGAATCATTCATAGTAAAGGTACTGTTTGTGTGCGCCGATCCAATATACACGCCGCCGCCGCTGCCTGTGGCGGTATTACGGCTGACATATTGAGAACCACTCGATGATCCGTCGGCAACTCCCATGGTGAATGTGCCGGTGTTAATATATACTCCCCCGCCATTGCCGCCGGCGGCATTTTTTTTGCCGCTATCAGTTATGTCGCCTACAATGGAGTTATCCTTCATGGTAAATGTACCGCCGGCAGCATACACCCCGCCGCCATTGGATCTAGCCTCATTGCCGCTGACGGCTGAAGAATCATTCATGTTAAATCTACCGGTGTTAATATATACTCCCCCGCCTGAACCGGCAGTATTTTTCCCGGTGAGATAAATTCCACCAATATGTGCATGATCGTTCATCGTAAATGTGCCGCCGGAGGAATACACGCCGCCGCCGCTGGACGCATCATTATTACTAATATATGGATGACTGTCGGTGGAATCATCTGCATCGCCCATGGTGAACGTACCGCTTGAATATACCCCGCCGCCGCTACTTGATGAAACATTTTGTGTGATATAGGATGTGTCATCCATGATAAATGTGCCGGTGCTGTACACACCGCCGCCGCCGCCAGAATTACCTCTGGTAAAATTCAAGCTGATAAAAGATGAATCTTCCATAACGAACTTAGCGCCGGAAACAGATACGCCGCCGCCAGTATCTACCGAAACATTGCTTGTGATGCTTGATGTATCATGCATGGTAAAAACATTACTGCTGCTGCCGGTGAAAATCACCCCGCCGCCTGAATAAAGCGATCTATTGTCCTTAACGCTTGAGGCCTCCCACATCTCGAAGGCGCCGTTTGTAACATACACACCACCGCCGCCATAACTGTCAATAACGGTATGGCCGGTGACGCATGATTGGTCGCGCATGGTGAATGTGCCGCCAGTAACATACACGCCGCCGCCATAACCGTTCGCTAGGCCGTCATACCTGTTCGCTGTTGTATTGCGGGTAGTATTACCAATAATCTGCGAATTCTTTTTCATGGTGAGTGCGCCTGAGTTCACCCACACCAATGGAGCGTTATTGTCTGTTGGGTCGTTATGTTCCGCCGCATAGCCCTGTAAAACAATAGACTCATCCAGTATCAATTCCGCATATTGGTTTACGGTAAAAAGGCTGCCCTGCTTGTCCAATTTGATGGTCCACACATCACCGGGATCGGTCATAATGATGAGGGTTACCGGATTAGCCGAACCAAGGCCGGGAAAGGCCGTGGCATCAAGGATACGCGGGTCCGACTTTAGTTCCCGGTTCAGCGGCGAGGACGTCCCCGCAGGTTCGTGCGGGTAAATGAAATAGTATCCATGACCTTGGTTAGCGATAATCCCGGCAAATGCCAGGTCCAGGGTTTGCGTGCCCGGTACCTCCTGCCATCCCGTTGGGGGATAGGCATCGTCATAATACAGGATGTTCGGACTGACTACCAGCACGGTTAGAATACCCACTCCTGTGGACGTCCTTTCTTCAACCCCACTACCAACCAGAACACGGAAATAATAAATGCCGTTTGGGGTATCAGTTTTGGTAGTGAAGGTGATATTCGTGGAACCTGTGGAAAAATCTACCGGTGTATATACACTGACATTTTTTGGCGCGGTAGTCGGAATAGTGCCATTTACATCACTAAACCACGTGAGGTTTACCGGCTGATCACCAAAAAAGCCGGTGGTGGTAACGGTGTATACCGGATGATATTCCGTACCTTGTATGGCAAGCCCTTGCTGTGCGCCCACGGCCGTGACCGTTTTTGGCTCCGATACCGTGAGAGTCCCCACCCCTTCGGATTGTATGGGGCTGCCGTCGGAGACCGTTACCCGGAAAAAATAGATACCAGGCGGTGTAGTGGGCTTAGTCGTAAGCGTTATATCCGTGGGTGTTGCCACAAAGGAAACCGGCGATACAATACTAACATCTAACGGTGCGCCGCCGGAAATAGTACCGGAAGCATCGCTGAACCACGCAATCGTTACGGGCTTTACACCCGTGATACCCTGGGTATAAACCCCAAACTTTGTGCTTCCCGTTACACCTGCCGAAATTGTCCCGACCTGCGGGTCGATATTGAGAACTCTTTTGGGAACCCCGGTATTGTTGGTAACCGGCTTGTCCACAAATGATTCGGTAAAATTGCCGTCCGCATCCAGCAGGTGTTTAGCGGTGACCGCGTTCCGCTTATACGTCACCTTTATGTTGTTTTCGCCAAAGGCCGCCGGTGAGGATAAGGTCAAGGTGATTGTTGTCGCCCCGTTTACCAGCACGGTAGTTACATATGGACGTGATGGATTGCCCGCTATGCCGCTCACGGTAAAATCAGACGGGTCAGGCGTACCGGCGACCGGCTCGGTAAGTTCAATCACCAGGCTTACCCCGTCAATGGCGGCGGCGTTGAATTTCGGGGGGGCGGTATTGTTGGTAACCGGTTCATCAACAAATGATTCGGTAAAATTGCCGTCAGAATCCAGCAGGTGTTTGGCGCTGTCCGCATTCCGGTTATACGTCACCATTATGCCGGTTTCAAGGTATGCCCGAGCCGATAATTTCAAGGTGATTGTCGTACCGTTCACCGCCACGTCTGTTACAGACGGATTGGACGCTATGCCGCTCACGATAAAATCAGTTGGGTCCGGCCTACCGGTGACCGGCTCGGTAAGTTCAATCACCAGCAGGGCGCCGTCAACAAAGGCGACGTTGAATTCCGGGAGCCATGTGTCTATCTGGAGCCGTCCTACCCCGCTGGACCGCAGGCTGCCGCCTTCAACATCCGGCAGATCGCCGACAATGACCCTGAAGTAATAGACGCCGAAGTGGGTTTCCTCCGTAGCGGCAAGGGTGATGTACGCAAGGACCGCGGGGTTCGTGGAAAAAGTGGGTGTCGGCGATGCATTGGTAACCCCGGGCGGCGGTCCCATGGGAATCATACCGGTGCTGTCGCTAAACCACTCAAGGGTTACCGGTTTTTCCCCCAGGATGCCGGTTGTTGTTACCGCAAAGTTTGCACTTAAGGCGCCCTCTTCAGGAACGCCGGGTACGCCTATCGTAATCGCCTGGCTCTGCGGACCGATGGTGGTGACCGTCGGGTTAGGATGGGGATCATCCCAGGGGACAAGGTCGTGAATAACATTATTGCACCCCGTCAGGGACAGGCTCAGGCCAAGCAGTAGTAGTAACGCGGATTTGGTTTTCATTGTATCCAATCCTCCCCTTCGTTCAGCAGGGTAATCTCCGCCCGGTTGTTTTCGTAGCGGCCTTCTGCGGTGGCGTTGCTCATCAGGGGTTTCAGGCCGCCCCAGGGCCGGAAATAAATGCGTTTATCCGCTATGTTCTGGTTGCTAAGGGCCTCCAATATGACCTGTCCCCGCCAGAAGGACAGATCCATTTCCTCCCCAGGACGGCCCTCGGCGGCAACATGGCCCTCTACCTGGATTTTACGGTTCTCCGAAACCTGCTTGATCGCTTTGGCTATCATCTCCAGCCGGGGATAGTCGGCAGGAACGATCTCCTCCGTCCCCTCAATAAAATGGATGTTCCAGATGGTTATCTTTATGCCCCGTGGAACCTGCTCAATGGCAATGTCCTTGTCATCTTTGAGGGCTGTCCGGAGATAGGGAAGTATCGGCGAGGGGGTCGGCTTTGCTGTCGGCTGAGCAGGCAGCGGTAAGAGGGATAGTGTCACTGGCTGAGAGACGGGCCGTACCGGAATACGCCGGGGCAGGCGGGGCTTAAAGGTAAGACCCGCCTCGACGGCGGGTATAAAAAAGAGCCCTTCGGCTTCCGGAATCATGTCCACCCCGCCTCCAATATGGAGACGGAGGACGGGGACCCGGTAAATTTCCCACACCAGATTAAGCCGGAGGGTGGCTATCAAATTCTGGGCAAAGGTTTCCTTTAGGCTGCCCGCCAGCCAATCCTTTTCTGTTGGATAGTGGTAGACTTTGTAGAGTATGGCGCCGGCCCCCACTTCCGGTTGTATCCCAAACCCCTTGGGAAGGAGGAAGGTATAGCCAAACTTGAACAGCAGGGGAAGGAGGTGAAGGTCCTCAACATACATCCGGTAGGGATCTATTCCCGCAAAATGGGTATAGCCGGATTCCAGGGAAAAGGCGAATTGCCGCCATTCATATCCCAGGGCGGCGCGAAAGGCCGGTTCCGGTTTCAAATATGACCAAAAATCAAAGGGTGCATTGGCAGGAAAGAGGTAATACTGGGCCATCCCCTTAATGAAAAAAGGCTGTTCCGTCCACTCCAATATCTGGGCTTCGGTCCGAATAGGAAGGGCGAGCAGGACGACAAAGACGAGGCAGATTCTTAACAGAACAGGTTTTGCCACCATAACACTCTAATAGTAAGTATATATCAATGATATTAATATTGGCAAGCGTATTTGTACCTCCAACAGGAATTCCAAATTTAACCACAGACCTCACGGACAGCACGGACAAAGACGATAGAAATAAAGGCGGTAACCAGGCTTGCCGGTGAATCCAGGCAGCAACCGGGCTTAAATTGGGTTTTCTGGTAAATTTT
>BNUY01000165.1 GCA_025997715.1 Spirochaetia bacterium | reverse complement strand
GGTGGTACCGGCCCCGGGAAAACGACTTCAAGGATGAGATTGCCAAGAAGTATCCGGGCATCACCATTGTGGGAACCCAGTATTCCGACGGCGACAAGACCAAGGCCCTTAACTACGCCCTGGACTTTATGACCGCCAATCCCGACCTGGCCGGTTTCTACGGCTGTAACGAAGATTCTTCCATCGGCGGCGCCAACGGCGTTGAGCAGAACGGGAAGACCGGCGTTATCAAGTTTGTCGGGTTTGACTGGACCGCCGACACCAAGGCTATGGTTGAACGGGGGGTCATCCAGGCTTCCATGGTGCAGAATCCCTATACCATGGGGTATGAAGGCCTGCAAGCGGGTATTGACCTTCTGAACGGCAAATCGGTCCCGCGCCTGGTTGATACCGGTGTAACGGTTGCCACGAAGGAAAACGCGAATTCTATTAAGTAGATTCCCGTAACGCGGGACTTTTAGGGGCTATGAAACTGATGTTTTATAGCCTCTTTTTTTATCTCAGGGACAAAAAATCCGAAAATTCCCCGATCCCCCCTTGCACTTCCTCCAATACTGTTATATAATCACAATAGTTTCGTAAGGGAATAGCAAGTGATATCAGAGCTAAACGAAAGGGAACAAACAATACTCGGCAAACTCTCGGAAACCGGCGCCGTATCCGTAAGCGCCTTGGCCCAGGATCTGGGCGTATCCGAGGTGACTATCCGGGGGGACCTGAAGGAACTGGAGGATAAGGGCTGGCTTTTCAGGACCCGGGGCGGGGCAGCGCCGGCTATTCACCGGGACATTATGGAACGCCAACGGGAGCGGCTGGAACAGAAGAACGCCATTGCCCGGGCGGCGGCGGCCCTGGTGCGGGATGGGGATGTGATCATGATTGAGGCGGGAACGACCACCGCGTTGATTGCCCGGCATTTGATGGGGAAGCGGGATATTCACATCGTGACCAATTCAACCCTGGTTTTTTCCAATGCCCGGATGAATCCCGGCCTCCAGATCACCATGACCGGCGGGGAGCTCCGGCGGGCCACCGAATCCCTGGTGGGGCCCATCGCCCGGGAAACTATCTCCCGGCTGAATGTGCGGCTTGCCTTTGTGGGGACCGACGGCTTTACCCTGGATAGGGGGATCACCACCCACCTGATGGAGGGGGCGGAGATTGTCAAGGCGATGAAGGCCCACGCGGAAACTACGGTGCTGGTGGCGGATTCCAGCAAGTACGGCAAGCTCGGCTTTTCCACGGTGCTGCCCCTGTCGGAGTTGGACCGTATCATCACCGATGACGGGTTGACAGATAGTGCGGCCCGGGAATTGGCTGAAGCGGGGATTGTGCTTACGAGGGTATAAGGAATTAATGGGAAGAATTTTTAACCGCGAAGGCGCCGAAGGCGACAAAGGAAGAAAAAAAAGTAGTAACCTTTCTTCCCCTTCGCGCGCCGCAGACCAATCAGACCTATGGTCTGCGGTCTGATGTCGCCTTTGCGGTTGATTATTCTTCTTCTTTAAAGTGTAAGGAGTTGTTATGGCGCATGTGTTGATTATGCCCCGTCAGGGCAATACGGTGGAATCCTGTATTCTGACGGAGTGGAAGGTAAAGGAAGGAGATTCGGTGGACGCCGATTCCGTGGTCTGTATGGTAGAAACCGACAAGGCCTCCTTCGAGGTTCCTGCGGGGGAAGCCGGGACGGTTCTCAAACTGCTCCGGGCGGATGGGGATGATGTTCCCGTCCTAGAACCCATTGCGGCTATCGGAAAGCCCGGGGAAGACTGGGCGGCCGCCGTAGGCGGTGCGGCGGTGGAAAAAGCCGCCGCTTCAGGACCGGCGGAGTCAGGGACTAGCCCCCAGGCGGCGGCTTCCGTTGCTGCGCCCGCTTCGGTCCCCGTTGCAGCGGGCCAGGCGGGAAGCGGGGGGGCTATCTCTCCCCGTGCGCAACATCTGGCGGAAAAGGAAGGGCTGTCAACCGGCGGGCTTGCGGGCTCCGGGCCGGGGGGACGGATTATCGAGCGGGATGTGCAGGCGGCATTACAAAACAGGCCTGCATTAACCGCTGCGGCGAGGGCTGCAGCGGCGGCTGGCGGAACTGTACCGGCGACCGGGTCAGGGTTTGGCGGCAGGGTTACGGCGGCGGACCTTGCGGGCGGCGGAGCGGCTGCGGCGGCCGGTTCCGGCGTGACAGCAGCGGCGGCCCCTGGAGTGGCGCCAGCCAACCTGGACGAAGGGACGATCACGGAAACCGCCATCAAGGGTATCCGCAAACTTATCTCGGATCGTATGCATCAGTCCCTGGCGGAAAGCGCCCAGCTTACCCTGAACGCAAGTGCCCCGGCGGTACGGCTCCAGGAACTGCGGGCACGGATGAAGGGATCTGCGGAAGAACTGGGGTTTGCCAAGGTTACGGTAAACGATCTGGTGCTCTTCGCGGTGTCCCGCACCCTCCCCCGCTTCCCCTTTATGAATGCCCTCAAAATCGGGGATACCCTGAAAACCTACGAGCGGGTACATCTGGGAGTGGCGGTGGATACCCCACGGGGCCTTATGGTGCCGGTGATTCGGAACGCAAACCTTTTGTCCCTGCGGCAGATTTCCTCCGAGGCGAAGCGGTTGGCCGCCGCCTGTCAGAAAGGTGCCGTCAGCCCCGACGAGCTTTCGGGGTCAACCTTCACGGTGACCAACCTGGGAAGCATGGGGGTCTCCAGCTTTACCCCGATACTCAACGCCCCGGAGGTGGGCATCCTGGGGGTCTGTAATATCGAACTTAAGCCGGTAGCGGCCGGCGAAGCGGAAGATGAGGACGGCTACGGCGTTCAGTTCCTGCCCCACATCGGATTAAGCCTGACCATCAATCATCAGGTGGTGGACGGCGCCCCTGCGGCGCGGTTCTTAAAGGCCCTGGGTGACGCGGTGGCAGACATCGACCTCACCCTGGCAATGTAAGGAGTAGCATGTGTACGATACCATTATCATCGGAGCCGGGCCGGGGGGATACCTTGCGGCGGAACGGCTGGGACATGAAAAGAAGAAGGTGTTGTTAATAGAAGAACAATACCTGGGGGGGACCTGCCTGAATGTGGGCTGCATCCCCACCAAGACCCTGCTCAATTCGGCAAAGCTCTATGTCCACGCAAAGGAGGCGGGAAAATTCGGCGTCAACGCCAAGGATGTTTCCTTTGACTGGGGGATTATCCAGAAATGGAAGGACGAGGTTTCAGCAAAAATGCGGGAGGGGATTGGCAAACAGATGAAACGCATCGGCGTGGAGGTGGCCGTTGGACGGGGGGAAATTATTGCTCCGCCCCGGAACACCACACCAGGAAAGGTGAAAGTAACCTTAAGCGCAGGCGGTACCGCTGAGCATGAGGCGCGGACCATCCTGGTTTCCACCGGATCCGTTCCGGCTATCCCGCCGATACCGGGGAGCAAGGACAATCAACACGTGGTGGATTCCACCGGCCTCCTCAGCATTGCTGCGGTTCCCAAGCGGCTCACTGTCATTGGCGGCGGGGTTATCGGGGTGGAATTCGCCGGGCTCTTTTCCAGCCTGGGCGCGGAGGTTACGGTCATCGAAATGATGGAGGAGATCATCCCCTTTATGGACAAGGACCAGGCTCCCCTACTGCGCGGGGCAATGAAGGGCGTCACCTTTAAGCTGGGCTGCAAAGTTGAAAAGATCGACGGCGCCACGGTTTACTTTACTACCAAAACAGGGGCCGCTGAGAAAGTCGAGGCCGACCTGGTGCTCGTGGCGGTGGGCCGCCGTCCGGTGCTCACCGGTTGGGGCGCAGAAGCTGCGGGGCTGGATATTACACCCAAGGGGGTCAACGTGGATGACCGGATGCGGACCAACATGCCGGGTATCTGGGCCGCCGGGGATGTAACCGGGAAGAGCCTCCTGGCACATTCGGCCTACCGTATGGCGGAAGTGGCGGTGGCAGATATACTAACAAGCCTGGGCGGGACCGGCAGTATCACTAACCGGATGCGGTACAACGCCGTACCCTGGGCGGTCTACGGCGTTACCGAAGCCGCCGGCGTGGGGATGACCGAGCAGGAAGCGGCATCAAAGGGAATTGTCGTACTCAAAGCATCGGCGCCCATGTGGGCCTCCGGCCGTTTCGTTGCGGAAAACACCTTCACCGGGCCGGGGGAAGTAAAGGTAATTGCCGATGCATCAAGCCGGCGTATCCTGGGGGTTCATGCCGTTGGGGCCTACGCTTCGGAGTTTATCTGGGGCGGCGCCGTATTAATTGAACAGGAACTGCGGATCGAAGACGTGAAGCAGCTCATCTTCCCCCACCCCACGGTCAGTGAACTGATCCGTGAGGCGGTGTGGAGCATAAAGTAGTAATCATAAGGAGAACAAGAAATGCCTAAATCACAGTTGGTGGATCCAAAACTGGTGCGGAAACCGGAGATGCTCAAGCTCAAGGACATCCCGGTTAATCAATACAAGAGCGACATCAAAAAGGAAACAGAGCTTTACGGCGCGGACAGGCTCAAGCGGATCTGGTACGACATGGTGACCATCCGGGAATTTGAAACCATGATCAACACCTTTAAAACCCAGGGAACCTGGAACGGGATTGAGTACAACCATAAGGGACCGGCCCACCTGAGTATGGGACAGGAAGCGTCCTCCGTGGGACAGTGCGTTAATCTTACTATCGATGATTTCACCTTCGGCAGCCACCGGAGCCACGGGGAAATCCTGGCCAAGTGTTATTCCGCCATCTGGCAATTGTCACAAAAAGCGGCGGATGAAAAGAAGCTGGAGCACATTATGAAAGATTTCCTCGGCGGGGAAACTCTGGCGGTTGCTGAAAAAATCGCCTATAAGAATGTGCGGGACCTGGCGGAAAACTTTGTCCTCTACGGCGCCCTGGCGGAAATCTTCGCCCGGAAAGCGGGGTTCACCCGGGGGCTTGGCGGCTCCATGCACGCATTCTTTACCCCCTTCGGCTCCATGCCCAACAACGCTATCGTCGGCGGCTCCGCGGATATCGCCACCGGATCTGCGCTGTACAAGCGGATCAACAAGAAGCCCGGCATCGTTGTCTCCAACATCGGTGACGCATCCATGGGCTGCGGCCCGGTCTGGGAAGCAATGATGATGGCCGCCATGGATCAGTACCACACCCTCTGGCCTAAGGATGCCGGGGGCGCGCCACCGATACTGTTCAACTTCTTCGACAACTTCTACGGCATGGGCGGCCAGACCGCCGGGGAAACCATGGGCTACGGCGTCATGGCCCGGGTCGGCGCAGGGGTCAACCCCGATAACATGCACTCGGAGCGTGTGGACGGCTACAACCCGTTAGCCGTGGCGGATGCTATCGCCCGGAAAAAGAAACTGCTCCTGGCGGGCAAAGGTCCGGTACTCCTTGACACCCTCACCTACCGTGTCTCCGGCCATTCCCCTTCGGACGCCTCCAGTTACCGCACCCCCGACGAAATTAAACTCTGGCAGGAGGCGGACTCCATCGACTCCTACGGCGCCTACCTTATTGAAAACAAAATCGCCGACAAGGCTGAACTGGACGCCCTCCGTGCCCACATAAACGCCAAGCTCCTGGAAGTAGTAAAGCTGTCGGTGAATGATGAGGTCTCCCCCCGGCTGGGCGGCGCCTTTATCGAATCGGTGATGTTCTCCAACGGCAACGTAGAAAAGCTGGATGATCGCAAGCCCGAACTTTCCGAGCCCTTAGCGGAAAATGCACGGGTCAAGGCCCTGGCAGGCAAATCCCGCTACGGCTTTGACGCGGAGGGCAAACCGGTTTCCAAGAACAAGGCTTTCCAGTACCGGGACGCCCTCTTTGAAGCCATGGCCCATCGCT
>BNUY01000164.1 GCA_025997715.1 Spirochaetia bacterium | reverse complement strand
CTCCTTTGGCTGCCTTTTTGCGGGGGCTTCCTCAGGAGCATTTTATATTATCCCATCACATCTCTGTACACGGCATAGCCTTTTCAAGTCTCACCGGCAAAGCCGGTGGTTTTATAAGATTCAATAATGATGACGCAGCGGGAGGAGCGGGGCGTGACGGGTCGAATGCATTTCCCCACTCAGTTCGGCGATATAGTGACGGCGCAGCGGGGGGAGCGGGGCGTGACGGGCCGAATGCATTCCCCCCCTTAGTTCGGCGATATAATGATGACGCAGCGGGAGGAGTGGGGCGTGACGGGCCGAATGCATTTGGGTTTCCCTGCGTAGGGAGACCTATTCGGGCCCCCTGGGGCCGGGCTCCCGGAGTGGATTCCCCCAACAGCATGAGCGCCCGGCATGTCCCACTCCTCCCGGCTTTGTCAGCAGGCTTTAACTGAACTCATTGGTGAAAGCAGTATCGTTATTTGTCATCAGTACCGGCTGGTGGGTTGCATCCAGGGTATCCCGCCAGAGGCTGCCCTCGGGGTCCACATGGCTGCGGTGGGAAATAACCACCTTGGTGGGGAGGTGCACAAATTCATTGTTCACGAGTCCTATAATGAGCTTTGTTTTTCCCGCCATGGCTGCGTGGGCCGCCGCGTTACCGAGCCGCTCGCAGTAAATGGAGTCACTGGGCACCGCCGGGGCGGAACGGATCATATAGCTGGGGTCGATATACTTGAGGTTGGTCTCGATTTTCTTGTCATCAAAAAACTTCTGAATCCGGTCCCGCATATAGGTGCCCACATCGGCCAGCTTAATATTTCCACCGGCGTCGGTTTTTACTTCCGTTATCAGCTGATCCTGCAGAGCCCCTTCGGCGACCAGTATCACCGCATGGTGCCGCCGGTTAATCCGGTCCTCCAGGTGATGGAGGAAACCGTTGGGGCCGTCCAGATCAAAGGGTACCTCGGGGATAAGCACGAAATTCACTTCGTGACTGGCCAGGGCGGTATGGGCGGCGATAAACCCCGATTCCCGGCCCATCACCTTTACCAGGCCGATGCCGTTGATCTGGGAATTGGCCTCCATGTGGGCGGCGGTTACCACCTCCACCGCCTCGGCAACCGCCGTGTCAAAGCCGAAGGAGCGGTCGATGAAAAAGAAATCGTTGTCAACCGTCTTGGGGATACCCACGGTGGCAATTTTCAATCCCCGCTTTTCAATTTCGTTGGCAATATCCAGGGAACCCCGCTGGGTGCCGTCGCCGCCGATGGTAAAGAGGATATTCAGGTTAAGCTGTTCAATGGCGTCCACGATTTTGGCAACCTCTTTGCCGCCGCCGCGGGCGCTGCCCAGGAAGGTGCCCCCCAGTTTGTGGATATCATCCACATTTTTCATGGTAAGGGGCAAAATATCGAACTTGTATTCCGGGAGGAATCCCTTGTAACCGTAGCGGATCCCCGAAATCCGGGTTACCCCGTAGCGGGAGAGGCAGCGGACAATAGACCGGATCACATCGTTGATCCCCGGACAGAGGCCCCCGCAGCTTACGATTCCCGCATGAACATGGTGGGGGGTAAAGTAGATCATTTCCCGGGGTCCAGCGCATTCAACCACATGGCTGCGCTTGACAGCGGCCTGTGCGCCCAGCTTTGCCTGGGGCTTGAGCAGAACGAACTCGTCATCCGTAACATAATTCGCGATCATGTCCCCATGGGTTTTTGACATGGCGATAGGCGAATGGATATTGCGGTTTCCCAACTCCTCAATCGTAAAATCGAAGGTTTCGTTTTCACTCATAGGCGCCCCCTGTTTTTATCTTTTGCAATATTGTATTATAACCATTAACGAAACCCTTTTCAATGGGATTGAAAAACGGTATATTCAACAAAGGGTATTATTACCATAATACTCATGATTACGTAAAGGAGATTGCGAGCCGTTGGTTCGCTTCCGATGTAAAGAATAAGGAGTATGCCATGCTTGAAGAACAAGTAAAACTCGCCCTGAATAATGTCCGTCCTTCCCTTCAGAACGACGGCGGGGATGTGGAATTCGTGTCCATTTCCGATGATGGGACCGTTTCCCTCAAACTGACGGGGGCCTGCGGCACCTGCCCTATGGCCCAGATGACCCTTAAAATGGGGATTGAAAACTATCTAAAGAAGGAAATCCCCGAAGTTAAGGCGGTTGTGGGAGTATAAACCCTTGGGGTTTAGCCCGGGGTTCCGGGAACACAGTAGGTTCCGGGAACGCAGTAGGTTCCTCCCCGTAAACCTCCGCGAAATGGGGGAACGGGGTTGGGAATCCTGTGATTTTGTCTTTGTTTCCGGCGACGCCTATGTGGATCATCCCTCATTTGCCGCCGCTCTGATTGCCCGTTTTCTCGAAGCCCAGGGGTTCCGGGTTGGGATTATTCCCCAGCCCGAAACCCCCGTATCCTACACCGTTTTAGGCCGTCCCCGCCTTGCCTTCCTGGTTGGGGCCGGAAACATGGACTCCATGGTTGCCCACTATACCGCCGCCCGGAAACCCCGTCGAGAGGATGCCTATTCCCCCGGCGGCAAGGCGGGGTTTCGCCCCGACCGGGCAACCCTGAAATACGTCGAGGGCATACGCGCAGCCTACAAGGACATCCCGGTTATCATTGGCGGCATTGAAGCGGGTCTCCGCCGGTTTGCCCACTACGATTACTGGTCCGATACGGTGCGCCGCTCAATTCTGCTGGATTCCAAGGCGGATATCCTGGTGTACGGCATGGGGGAGCGTCCCATCCTGGAAATAGCCCGGCGTCTTGCGCAGGGGGAACCGGTCAAGGCCATCCGGGATGTCCGGGGTAGTTGCGTCCGCTCCCAGGGCATACCGCCGGAACTTGCCGTCAGGGTTTTCCAACTGCCGGACTACGAAACGGTGAAGGGCGCCGACCCCGCCTCTCTGCGGGCCTATGCTGACCACTTCATGCTTCAGAAATTGCACAGTGATCCTGGTACCGCCAAAGCTCTGGCGGAAAAATCTGACGGAGACCGCTGGGTCCTCCAGAACCCTCCGGCTTTTCCTCTGGACACGGCGGAACTGGACCGGGTGTACGAGCTGCCCTATATGCGCCGTGCTCATCCGATGTATGACACTGCCGGGGGCATTCCGGCTTTACAGGAAGTGTGTTTCTCCCTGGTTTCCAGCCGGGGTTGTTTCGGGGGCTGTACCTTCTGCGCCATCACCTTCCACCAGGGCCGGGCGGTCAGTGCCAGGAGCCGGGAAAGCCTGGTCCGGGAAGCGGAAACCCTGACCCGCCATAGGGACTTTAAGGGCTACATCCACGATGTGGGCGGCCCCACCGCAAACTTCTACGGCGCAGCCTGTCCCCGCCAGGAGGCGGGCGGCTTTTGCCCGGGAAAGGAGTGCCTCTACCCCAAAATCTGCCCGCAGCTCAAGGCGGATCACCGGCCGTATATGGAAACCCTCAAGGCGTTACGGAACATCAAAACGGTTAAAAAAGTCTTTATCCGATCCGGCATCCGTTTCGACTACCTGGAACTGGATGCACTGCACGGCAAGGAATTTCTGGAAACCCTCTGCCGGCACCATGTAAGCGGTCAGCTCAAGGTTGCCCCGGAGCATATTTCTGCAGCCGTGCTTGCGGCCATGGGTAAGGGGGAGCATGGGACCTACGAAAAGTTTCGCAGGGATTATGCGGAAACAAATTCGCGGCTGGGGCTTAAGCAGTACCTTGTCCCCTACTTTATTTCCAGCCATCCCGGGTCAACCCTGAATGATGCCATAGAACTGGCCCTGTATATGAAGCAGAGCCGCTTTGTTCCGGAACAGGCGCAGGATTTCTACCCAACCCCAGGAACCATGGCGGCGGTGATGTACCGTACCGGCCTTGATCCCCGGACCATGGAGGGCATAATGGTACCCAGAGGGGAGCGGGAGAAACGGCTCCAGCGTAGTCTGCTACAGTTTAACCGCCCGGAAAATAGGGCACTTGTGATTGAGGCGCTAAAGACCGCCGGGCGGGAAGATTTGATTGGAGCCGGGCCGGAGTGTCTAGTAAAGGGAGGATGAAATGGGCGAACTAAATTCCGGCAAAAAAGAATTGCTGTTGATTACGGGATCTCCCCGGAAGAACGGCGTCACCAATACTTTGGCAGCAATGGTGCTGGAAGAAGCGGGACTCATATATAAAAACATAAACGTTACCACCCTTGACACCTATGCCCTGGCCTTAAAGCCCTGCACCCATTGCGGGTACTGTAAAAAAAAGCCCGCCTGCGTGCACGATGACTTTCTCCCGGTGGATGCCGCGTTACAAAGGGCGGATGTTTTGGTTATCGCAAGCCCCGTGTATGTGCTGGGGTTTCCTGCGCCCTTAAAAGCCCTCCTCGACCGGAGTCAACAATATTTTGAGGCAAAGTTTTCATTGGGCATAACTGCTATCGAAAGGCATAAGAAGGCGGTGTTGTTAAGCGCCCACGGATCGAAGGATGACAAGGGAGTTTGTTTTATGGAGGAGCAGTTGAAATTAGTGTTTAAAGCTTTTAACGCAGAGCTTAACGCAAGCATAACGGCGCATAACACGGACAGCGGGCACATAGATTTCGATGCGCTGAGGGGCGAAATAAAAACAGCCCTTACTGGTATCCTTTAGCCCGTATCGCCTGGGATATTTCATTGGTCCTGCTGAGGATGCCGACAAAAAAGGGCTTTATCATGTACTTAAAATTCTGCGCGTTTATTTTCATGCCCTTTGCCCGTAAGGCCATTTTGATTTGATCAAAGTCCCGGCGTAACACGGGAATAAACGCCAGGCTTATGCTTACCATAAGGGACACATCTTTTCCGTCAATGTTGAATACCTTCAGGGGTTTGCTGAACCCTTCGATAACCTTGCAAAGGTCACCGGTGCTTACCACTTTTTTGTAGCATTGGGTAATGTTGCAAATTAAAATCAGGCGGACCGTTAAATAGATCGCGTCCTGCACAAAGCCCAGGATTAGATTAAAAACCGCCGCCAAAAAGACAAAGGGTAAAAACGAAAGGATGTACCGGGCTGCGGCAGGGGGGCTTACCCGGCAAAGGATCATCGCCGTGATATTGATTACCGGAAAAGCGGCGATAAAGGGCCAGTCAAAAAAGAAAATGCTGATGGTATAAACAAATATTGATAAGAATTTTATCACATTAAGCATTCATTTCGTCCTTTATCATTTCGATGTAGGTAAAAATATTATTCGCAACATCGTCCACGGCCCATTTCTTAACAAAAATGTCTATCCCCTTTTGCTTCAATATATGCAGAAGGTCCATGGTCAGGGGTATTTCCAGGCCGAAGGACTTCATTTTTTCGATGTTGTCAAAAAGCTCATGTTTTTGAAATTCCGCTTTAATGCTGCCGTTTTCTATCACAATGATTCTGTCGGCGACAAGCACCTCGTCAATAACGTTGGTAACATACACCACCGTAAGCCCGGCCTTATGCAGTTCCACCACAATATTTTGGATGTCCTTTTTTCCCTTGGGGTCGAGCATTGCCGTGGGTTCGTCAAAGACGATGCACTGGGGGTTCATGGCAAGGACGCTGGCAATGGCTACCCGCTGTTTTTGCCCCATGCTCAGTTCAAAGGAATCGGTAAAATTTTCTATGGCCATGGTTTTTGAAATTTCGTCAATCCGGGTTTCAATTTCGGCATCGGTAAAGTTCAGGTTGCGCAGGCCGAATGCAATATCGTCCCGTACTTTTTCAAATACAATTTGGTTTTCCGGGTTTTGAAAAACCATGCCCAGGGTTTTGCGTAATTCTATAAAGTTTTTTTTGCTCCGTGTGTTGATGCCGTTCACCAGCACCGTGCCCTTTGTAGGCTTTATCAGCCCGGAAAGCACCC
>BNUY01000163.1 GCA_025997715.1 Spirochaetia bacterium | reverse complement strand
GGTGAATCCAGGGCGCAGGTTATGAATTATTTGGCAGCAACCGGATTGAAACTGGGTTTTCTGGTAAATTTTTGTGCGTTCCCCAAGGCGGAAATCATAAGGATCGTCCGTTAATCTGTCGGTGAGGGTCCGTGTGGTCGGTGGTTTTTCCTAATTTGGAATTCCTGGTAAATGCGGTATCCATTCGGATGGCTTGAAATATACCGCGAAAAGGAGTATTACCTTTTACCATGCTGGTATTGAAGTTTGGAGGCACCTCCGTAGGGTCTCCTGATGCGATTGAGAAACTGACGGCCATCCTGGGGGACTCAGAACATGCGCTCAAGGTCCGGGTGGTGGTGGTATCCGCCTTGTCGGGGATAACCGATGGGCTTATCGGCGCTGCCAATGCCGCGGTTGCCGGGGAAAGCGCTTACAACGCTTCCGTTAAGGCGATGGAAGACCGGCACCGCAAGATTAGCCATGCCTTTCTTACCGGGGAAGCGCGGCAGGCGGCGGATGCGGCTATAAAGGCGGTGTTTGCCAAACTGAACCGCGCCCTGGATGGGGTAGGCATACTTCGGGAACTATCCCCCCGCACCCTGGACTATGTGATGAGCTTTGGGGAGCGGCTTTCCGCAGAACTCCTTGCCCGGATCATCAGATCCAAGGGCATAAGCGCGGAATACCTGGACGCCCGCCCCCTCATCCTCACCGATAGCAGCTACGGCGCCGCCCAATACCGGGCCGGGGAAACCTATACCCGCATCCGCTCTTACCTGAAGAAGCGCCCCGCCCTCCAAATCGCCACCGGCTTTATCGCCTCCGACGCCGAGGGCCATACCACCACCCTGGGCCGCGGCGGCTCGGATTTCAGCGCCGCCATCTTCGGCGCGGCCATCGGGGCAAAGACCGTGGAAATATGGACCGACGTGGACGGCATCCTCACGGCGGACCCCAAGCTGGTCAAGAACGCTTTCCGGATAGGCTCCCTTTCCTACCATGAAGCAATGGAACTTTCCCACTTCGGCGCAAAGGTCCTCCATCCCCCCACGGTACGTCCCGCCCTGGAAAAGGGTATCCCCATCCTGATAAAGAACACCTTTAACCCCGAAGGGCGCGGAACCTTGATCAGCGACAAGGCAACTCCCGGTGACTTTCCCATCCGCGGCTTAAGCGCGCTGCCGAAGGTTACCCTGGTTCGGGTCCAGGGCTCCGGCATGGTGGGGGTGGCCGGCTTCTCCTCTCGGCTCTTCGGGGCGCTGGCCCGCCGGGGGATCAGCGTCATCCTCATCAGCCAAGCCTCCAGCGAATATTCCATCTGTTTCGCCGTGGCTCCCCAGGACGGGCAGGCCGCCGCCGCTTCGATACGGGAGGAGTTTGACCGGGAAATAGCCGCCGCCGCCATTGAGCCCCCTCTGGTGGAGGATGGCCTGGCGATCATCGCCGTGGTGGGGGACAACATGCGGCATACCCCGGGGGTTTCCGGCAAGGTCTTCCATGCCCTGGGCCGTACCGGGGTAAACGTGGTGGCCATCGCCCAGGGCTCATCGGAAATAAACATCTCCGCCGTGATCAGCGCCCAGGATGTGACCAAGGCCCTGAGCGCCGTCCACGAAGCTTTCTTCCGGGCGGAGGTCCGTTCAGTGAACCTCTTTCTCCTGGGCATCGGCCTTATCGGCGGCACCCTGCTGGAACAGATAGTCAACCACCATGAAATTCTGGCGGATGAATACCTGATACGGATCAACCTGGTGGGTATCGCCAACTCCAAGCGGATGCTGTTCAACCCCAAGGGGCTGGTCCCCAAAAAGGTGAGGGCATTACTCACCGGCGGAGACCCGGCGACCGCATCTCCCGGCACGGAGGTACTGCCCGTGAACTTGCCGGAATTCATCAACCGGATGAAAACCTTCAACATGCCCAACATGGCTTTCTGCGACTGTACCGCCAGCGAACAGGTTGCCGCCCTGTACGCCGAACTGCTGCAGGCGAACATCCCCATCGTCACCCCCAACAAGCGCGCCAATTCGGGGCCCCTTACGTACTACAAAACCCTGCGGACCCTTTCCAAAAACCGCGGCGTCCCCTACCTCTACGAAACCACGGTAGGCGCGGGCCTCCCCATCATATCAAGCCTCCGGGACCTGGCCCTATCCGGCGACAAGGTCCGGCGCATAGAGGCGGTCCTTTCGGGCACCCTAAGCTTTATCTTCAATAACTACGATGGCAGCAAACCATTTTCCGCCCTGGTCCGTGACGCCAAGGCCAAGGGCTACACCGAGCCTGACCCCCGTGACGACCTGAACGCCATGGACGCCGCCCGCAAGGTTCTGATTCTGGCCCGTGAGTGCGGGATGTCCCTGGAGTTTAACGCCGTGAGCATAGAACCCCTGCTGCCCCCCTCCTGTTTCAAAGCCGACGGGGTGGAAGCTTTCTTCACGGAGCTGGCAAAGGCTGACGACGATTTTGAGCGCCGTCGCCGTGCGGCAGCTGCGGAGGGCAAGTCCCTGCGCTACGTAGCGGTCATTGAGGCAGGTTCCGCCCGGCTTTCCCTCCGCGCCGAATCCCCGGACAGTCCCTTCCGTTCCCTGGTGGATTCGGATAACATGGTGGTGATCACCACCGACCGCTACATCAAACTTCCCCTGGTGATAAAGGGCCCGGGGGCAGGGGCGCAGGTTACTGCGGGGGGGGTGTTCGCAGATATTGTGCGGACCGCAAGGACTTTGGTGTAAGGGGTAAAGACTATGCCGTGAGAAAGATTACTGGGGGGGTCCTGTCAGTAGGAAAAGAATAGGACCCCACGGAGGGTCCCCCCATTCTTTTCCTACCGCCACCCCTAATACTCTTGGTGGACGGCATAGTCTTTTCTGCTGGGATGGGGGATGGTGGGAACACTGTTCGGTGATATAGTGCAGGCGCAGCGGGAAGAAAGGGGTGTGATGGGTCGAATGCATTTGGATGTCTCAAGAACTTGCTTGCGCAAGGGTCGGTAGGGAGACCTATTCGGGCCCCCTGGGGCCGGGCTCCCGGAGCAGGTTCCTCCAACAGCATGAGCGCCCGTCATACCCCTTTCTTCCCGGCTTTGTCATATAGATCATATTAGGAGGAACAATATGAAAAAGGTTGAATTGGCGGTGTTCGTTATGATCGCAGTATTAGTGTGTTTCGGCTGTAAAACTGCGCCGGAAGTAATCACGACGGATACCTACTATGTTTCTGCATCGGGGAATGACGCCAACAACGGCTTAACGGCGAAGACGCCCTTTAAAACCCTGAAGAAGGCCCTTGATACGGCTAAGGGGGAGGGGGCGTATAAAATCATTACCGTCCTTGGCGTTCTGAATGCGGCAAGCGAAGGCGTCGGTGAGGGGAGCAGTGTGTTTGCTGCCCGGACCACCGGGGTCGCGGTGATTACCATTAAAGGCGGGGATGCGGCGGCGGCGCTTTCCGCCCTTGATGCGGGGAAGCGGGTTATTGAAATCGTCGGTAACGCCTATATCCGCCTGGAAAACATAGAGGTCTCAGGCGGCGCCATTACGGACCCGGACATTGCCAAAGGCGGCGGCGGCGGCATACTTGTTGCCGCCAGCACTACTAACGGCGCTACCCTTATTGCCGGGAAGGGTGCGGTGATCAAAAGCAACCGGGCGCAGGTTGGCGGCGGGGTGGTGGTTATCGGAACGGGCAGCAGCTTTACCCTTGATGGCGGCGAGGTGCGGGAGAACAGTTCCGCTACCGATGGCGGCGGTATCCTGGCTGCGGGAAGTACCCTTACGATTACTGCCGGTACGGTTGACAGCAATACTGCGGCCGTCCAGGGCGGCGGCGTCAGCGTATACACCGGGGCCGCCCTTACCTTTGTCGGCGGCGAAATTACCGGGAACCAGGCGGAGGACGGCGGCGGGCTCCACATCATCGGGAACGCGGTCATGCAGGGCGGCAGTATCAGCAGGAATAGTTCACCTTCCAATGGCGGCGGGGTGAGTGTAAAGACCGGCGGCAATTTCACCCTTACGGGTGGGGACATCCGGGATAACACGGCGCTCACTGCGGGCGGCGGGGTTTCCGTATTCGAAGGTACGTTTGTCATGCAGAATGGGCTTATCGCCAACAATACCGCCATTTCCGCGACCGCGTCCGAAGGTGCGTTCAAGGAGAACGGTACCGGCGGCGGGGTGTTTGTCATCCAGGGCAGCTTTGAACTATCCGGCGGCGCTATTACCGGGAACACCGCGAACAATTCAGGGGGCGGGGTGAACGCCAATCAAGGCAGTACCTTTACGATGTCAGGCGGTGAAATCGGCGGCAACAGCGCGGTGTTCGGCGGCGGCGGCGTGGCCGTTCTGGGGGCGAATGCCCGCTTCAAGAAAACCGGCGGGATTATTTACGGCTTTGACGCTCCGGCGGAACAGCGGAACACCACCACCCAGGACGGGAACAGCGTTGATGTCAGTAGGAACAGTGATCTCCGGCAGGCGGTGATCACGGACATCAAGCGGCGGAAAAATACTGCCGCTACAGACCTGGACAGTACTAAGAACGGCGCGGACGGGGGCTGGGATATTCGATAAAGACTGTGCCGAGAGAAAGATTAGTGGGGGGTCCTGTCAGTAGGAAAAGAATAGGACCCCCTGGTGGTTTAGGAGGTAATAAAAGGTAAATTCACCATGGAGGCGAAGGTCTGATGGCGCCATTGCGGTTAAAATTCTTTCTTTTCCGGGGTATAACAGATATTAATTGAATGTAATAGGATATGATAGATAGATTGACAAGGGCCGGAGCCGGGGGTATATTGAGAGCATGGGTGAAGCGATTAAGGCTATAAACGTATTCCTCCAGGACTATAGCGGTATCATTACTTCGCTACTGGTGATCCTGGTATTTATCGGGGGCTTAAGTAAACGATTCAAGAACTGGATATTCCGGGATATATACACCCGCCTGGACAAGATAGAAAAAAACGACCTGAAACATAACGATCTTTTCCATGACTATTCAGGCAAAATGCTTGTACTTATTCTCGATGTTATGTCCGGCGACGTATCCAAAGAGGATATATCGAACAGACGGGCGGTAATGGCGGAAGAATACAATAAGGAATTGGAAAAACTACTAAAATCCCAGAGTGATTCAATGTGATGGGGGCCTCACCTTTTTGGTATACCGTTTTCGCAGGGGACTCCGGTTTGGCATTTGCCGCAGCCGTAGCGGGGCCGGTACTTTTCTGTGGTGCGGTCCAGGAACTGTGAGCAGGGGGGATGGTTCTTTCCTGCCTCAAGGGAAATGGCTTTGGCCGGGCAGCGGAGGGCACAGGCGCCGCAGCGGGTGCAGTAATCCTGTGTTCCGGAGTAGGGGCGGGGAGTGGGCTCAAAACAGGCGGTGGTAATAAAGCTGGCAAAGCGGCCGGAGACGCCCCGGGCGGTGATGAGTCCCCGGGACAGGCCGAAGGTTCCCAGGCCGCATACATGGGCCGCATGGCGCTCGGACCAGTTGCTCGTGTAGTAATCCTGTTGAGTCGTATCAGCGGTGAGGGGGCTTTTGGTGGAAAACCGGGGATCGAGGGCCGGGGCTATGCAGTCAAAGCCCTGGTCCTTAAGGAAAGCGGTGATATGCCGGCAGAAGCCTGCAATAAATGCCTGGCCCTCAATCCTGGCGTGGAGCCATTCATCGGCGGGCCATTCCTTGTTTTTGCGGTTTGCGGTTTTTACCTGCTTCGTGTGGGGGAAAAAAACCGATACCACCGTTTTGGCTTCCCGCAGCCAGTCCCGGGGCAGGAGAAAATGCTCCCCGATAACCCCGGGCTTTTTCAGCTCCGCGAAGTAGGGATCATCCGCCGCAGCAAAACCTGCCAGGGGCTCATCAAAGAAGGGCATCCCCGCAAGATCCGGCC
>BNUY01000162.1 GCA_025997715.1 Spirochaetia bacterium | reverse complement strand
TCCGTTCCCAATTGGGTTCTTTAAATTTCAACATTAATGGTTCAAATAGGTTGTTCATGCCTTAATCATACCGTTTTACAGGGGGTTTGTATAGGGGCTTGACTTTAGGGATGGACACTAAATAAGGAGGAAAGAATGAAAAGCATGAGTTTGAAACGGCTTATACACGCTGCGGGCATGATCCTGGCAGTGGGAATCCTGACCCTGACGGGTTGTAACAATCTTCTGGCGGATCGGCCGGCAAGCGCCGATACCGGCGGTGATACCGGCAGCTTTGGCCGGTTCACTATCACCACCGGGGAGGAAACCAATGCGCGGACCCTGGTTCCGGCATCCCTGACGTTTACCAAGTATGTGGTAAGTTTTTCCAGTGGGCCGGAGACGAAAGCGGATGTAACGTTCCAGCCTCTGGATCCCAAAACGGTTACTCTCGCAACCGGAAGCTGGACCATCACCCTGACGGCGTATACCGGAACCGGGGCGGCTGAAAAAGCGGCGGCACGGGGCAGTAAGGCGGTAACCATTGCGGCGGGGGATAACGGCGCCCATGCTATCACCCTGAAGCCTTATGGCGAAACCGGGGCGACGGGAACCTTCACCTATTCTGTTACCCTTACAAGCCCGGCCACGATTGATTCCAGCGAACTGACCATCAGTGCGGTTAACACGGCGACAAGTCTCCATACGGTTGATGTAACCACTGCAGCGGACCGGATCGGAAGCAAGCAGCTTGACGCGGGGCAGTACCTCCTGAATATATGGGTAAAAAAGGACGGGAATCAGACGGGCCGCACCGAAGTGCTGCACATCTACCCCGGTCTGACCACGGCGGCTTCCTATACCTTTAGTAATGCGGACATATATAGAGCCGCATCGGCAAGCGCGGCGAATGTGACCCTTAGCGGTACTGCGGGAACTGCCGGAGTGACCGGCGATGTGGTCATCACCCTAACAAATGAGACCTTCGCGGATGCTATTCTTGAAGATGATGACGTGACCCCCTGGTTTACCGGCCTTCCTGCGGGGCTGACTGCCGAGGCTAAGACCGACGCAGCCGCAGGATCAAGCAGTATTACGATAGCCATCACGGGAACCCCCGGCTCATCAAGCGCCGCACCGCTGTCTATCAGTATTCCCGCCACTGTACTGATCACCAGTACGGCGGCTCTGGCGGTTACGGCTAACCCGGCGGCCAAGTTCGCCATTTTACCGAAAGCGCCCACGGTAAGCACCAATCCGACAGGGGATGGATTCATCGATCATAATTACTATGCCGTCGTAAAGGCGGGCGCTTATGTTGGGCCGGACGTAACCCTGACGGCTGCGGAAGGCGCCATCCGTTATACCCTGGACGGCATGACGCCCACCGCTTCGAGTACCCTTTACAGCGGGGTCTTCACCGTGAAGCCTTTTCCCGCAGACACCACCCTGAATGCGGTGGCGATCACCACGGACGGCCTGGTAAGCGCGCCACTGACCCAGTTGTTTAGGCTTAAGCACCCTATTGCCACACCCGCCGGGACAATTGACTATGAAAATGAAACGATTACCGGGCTGGTGGCTGGGAAGTACCATTATATATACCACGATTACACCGGCAACTACCTCACCGGTACAAAGAGTTCAGCCGGGACTGCACCGGGCGGCATTGTTAACATTGGCAGCCAGAACATTAAAGCCACACCGAATACGATAGCCCTTACCCGTGCCGGAGAATCTCCTACAACTCCACCTACCAGGGACAGTGAACCCCAGTACTTTACCCTGCCCGCACGGCCTGCGGCTCCGGCAGTGGGCGATGTAGCGGCAACGGTCGCCGGCAACGACGGACAAATCACCAGCACGACTACGGCTATGGAATATAAGCTCTCTTCCGCCGCCGCTTGGACGGATTGTACCGGCACGTCAATTACGGGACTCACGGCGGGCAGCAGCTACTTTGTGCGCTACAAAGCGGTTACTACGACGGGAAGTGAAGCTTTTGCGAGCGCCCAGGCTTCGGTAGAAATACAGGCAGCGACGGTAACGCCCTATGGCATCTGGATAGATGGTAACCCTACAAAGATATCCGCCGCCGAAACCTTTGACGATGCGCTGACGTATTTCAAAACTAATGCTGCTCATATCGCAAGGGTAAACGCGGGACCCGAAACCGATTACACCCTCAAGCTCAAAGCGGGTACGGATGGGAATTCGATAAGTGCTCAAACACGGTTGTGGGGTGGTACTGCCCATGACACAACCAGCGATACTGTGTTTTACACCGATTCTACGCTTACCATTGAAGGACCGGATTCCGGAACGGCTGCCATTAACATGACAGCAGCAGCAGCCTATCTTTATCCCCAAAACATAACACTTAAACTCAAGAACAACATTACTATCGAGTACACGATAGCGACCACTAATACCGAGGCGCTTATTGCGGTAGGTACCGGCGCTACGCTTGAGATGAATGATACTGTTTTGATAACCGGAAATAAGCATACCAACACTGCGATGGGAGGAAGCGGTGTTAGAGTGGCGGGCAGCGGCACATTTAACATGAAGGGCGGCGAAATCAGCGGCAATGCTGCCGGTCGCCGGGGCGGCGGCGTGGCGGTTTACGATAACGGAACCTTCAATATGTCCGGCGGGAAAATTGTGGGAAACTCAATGTATACACAAAACCAAGCCAATGGTGGCGCATCGGGCGGCGGAGTAAGCCTCTTCAGCCGGGCCAAATTTGTCAAAACCGGCGGCATCATCAATGGCTCTACGGCTGATGGCGACGGCGCAGCAAACACGGTTGATACAAATGGTACTCCTGCCGGTACCTTCGCCACCAACACCGGCCTCAGCGGCAACAACGCCGGCGCCGCAGTGTTTGTGAATAACACCGCTACAAGCTATAAAGATAGCTCTGGTAACACGAGTTCCCACACGACTGCATTTCCGCGCCAGAATGGGAAGGTAACCGGCAATATATCATATGACGGTCTAGACACTACGACGGGAACAACCTCGCATTTCCCCGGCAATGCGGTATTGACCGGAACGTGGGAGTGAGTTAAGAGCAACACGGTTTTGCCGTGGGATACTGCCCGTATATCAGCAGTAAATGGGGAGTGAGGAACGGAGGAAGATTGCCGTTCCTCATTGCTCCTTATTTGAGGATAAAAAGGATGGCGAATACCAGCGTGGAGACAGTTAAACAACCTATGGCGATCTGCGATCTGTTTTTTCTAACTACTGATCGCCAGGAAGCTTTTGACGGGAAGGAAGGCACAGGGCACTGGAAGAGCTAAACCGCTAACAAGCATAAACAGAGAAGGGGATTCGCAAGAACCCGCAATCCCCTTCTCTTCCCGCTCCCTACCCCCTTATCCCCCTCAGCGGAGTCCTTACGGGCCTGCTTTTTTCCTTCGCCTTTGCCCTCCTTGCAAAGCGCCGCGCCGCCGCCCGTTTCCGTATCGCCTATGGTTCCCGCATGGCCCCGGCCTACCTGCGCCATCTTATCCGCGCGGGGCTACCCCATCCTGCCGAAACCCTGACGGCCCCGGCTGCCATGGTGGCGATACGGGACGGCAACCTGAACGGCATAGAGAACCGGAGCAGCCCCCAGGAAGCCGCAACGGCATCGACAGCCTTCCGGGAAGAGGTGTTCCGCGTTTTCAGCCGCGCCGGAGCGGTGATGACCGGCTTCGAAGGGGACCTGGCGATGTTTGCCCTGGGCTCCCCCCAGGAACGGCAGGCCATGAAGAAGATGAAGAACGCCCGCCCCTACGAAACAGACACCGATCCGGCGGTACGGGCGGTAGAATTGGTGTTGGAAATAGTGAATACCATCAAAGATGGCGCTATCCCCCAGGCCAAGTTCTGGCACTTTGCCATTGATGCCGGTGTTTGCTGCTTCTCCTGGTCTCCCGCCGCCGGGGTTTCCGCGTCGGGCCGTACCGTGGTTTCCGCCCGGCTTTTCTCCAACCTGTGCAACCGGTATAAAACCCGCATCCTGGTAAGCGGACGGGTCGCGGCGACATTGGAGGGGCCTCCCGCCGACGGCTTGAAAAGGCTGGGAGTGCTGGTGGATGATGAAAGCGGGGAACGGGAAGAATTTTACGCACTGGAAGATATCGCGTTGGAAGAGGGTATGCAGGGATAGATTAATGAGGGGTCCTGTCAGAGGGAAAGCACGGGCCCCTCCCGGAGGGTCCTTCCCGTGCTTTCCCTCTGACACCCCTAATACCCTTCGCGAGCATACCCTCTTCCGGCTGGATCGCGGGGGAGTAGGGGTAGGGAGCGGGAAGAGAAGGGGATTGCGGGTTCTTGCGAATCCCCTTCTCTGTTTATGCTTGTTAGCGGTTTAGCTCTTCCAGTTCCTTCCGTACCAATCCTGCAAGTTCACCCGCCGCTTTACTAAGCTCCACCAGCCGGTTTTCTTTTTCGCTGCGGTGTTTTATTTCCACCTGGGGCGGGGAGAGGCTTAGGTTTTTGTCGCTCAGCACTATGCGGTAGGGGATGCCCATGAGGTCCGCGTCGTTGAACTTGACACCGGGGCGTTCGTTCCGGTCATCTAACAGTACTTCTACACCGGCTTTTTCCAGAGCGGCGGTAAGATCATCGGCGGCGGTTTTGACTATTCCGTCGTATTTGATGGGGACGATGATCGTGTGATAAGGGGCAACGGTCATGGGCCAGATGATACCGGCGTCATCGTGGTGTTCTTCAATAACGGAGGCAAGCGTGCGGTCGACGCCGATTCCGTAGCAGCCCATCAAGGGGATTTGCCGGTTGCCGTGCTCGTCGAGGTAGCTTACGTTCATGGACTTGCTGTATTTAACGCCCAGCTTGAAGATATGCCCCAGTTCGTTGCCTTTTTTGCTGTAAAACTCCGCGCCGCAGGTGGGGCATTTGTCGCCCGCCGCAACCTGCCGCACATCGGCGACCATGAACGGCGTAAAATCACGCAGGGGTTCTACGTGGACATAGTGCTTGTCCTTGGCAAGGGCGCCGGTCACCACGTCGTGCATGAGCATGACAGACTCGTCCACGATAACCGGGCAGGTGGTGAGTCCCACCGGGCCTGCAAAGCCCACCGGAGCGCCGGTGAGCCGCTCGTCATCGTATGGGGATGCCAACTCAACTTCCCCTGCTTTAAGGAGCGCCGTCAGTTTGACTTCGTTGACATCAAGGTCGCCCCGGATACCCACGGCAACAAAGGTGTCCTTGCCGTTTTCCGAGTTGCACCCCACGCTAAAGCCGGAATTTGAGAAATCGAACGTACAGTTGACAACGCGGTAAATCAGGGTCTTGATAAATGATTGCGCCGCGGTCTTGGGAATACTCTGTCCATCCCAGATGAAGTTCGTGAGTTCCGCTATGGTCTTGACATCCGGCGTATCCTTGACATCCAAGGGCAGGGTTGTCGCCACCTGCGGTGTGCCGTCGACAGCCAGGGGTACATCGGGAACGCAGGATGCTTTTTCGGAGTTGGCAGCGTAGCCGCATTTCGGGCACAAAATCAGCGTGTTGTCGCCGACTGCGCTTTCCACCATGAACTCTTCGGAATTGTCGCCGCCGATAGCGCCGGAATCGGCCTTGACGGAGATCACCGAAAGACCGCAGCGTTTGAATATCTTCCGGTATGCCCGGCCCATATCCTGATAGCTGTCGTCCAGGCTTTCTTCGCTGGCGTTGAAGGTGTAGGCGTCCTTCATGACGAATTCCCTGCCCCGCATGACTCCGTAGCGCGGGCGGATTTCGTCACGATATTTGGTTTGTATATGGTAGAGATTGAGCGGAAGTTGGCGGTAGCTGGAAAGTTCATCCCGTACCACGCTGGTAAAAGCTTCTTCCGCCATGGGGGAAACCACTAAATCGCCCCCCAGCCGGTTTTTTGCCCGGAGTAAGGTGTCCCC
>BNUY01000161.1 GCA_025997715.1 Spirochaetia bacterium | reverse complement strand
AGTTTTTGAACTATTATTTGTTATATCCGTACCAATATTCTCACCTCCAGTACCACGAATACGAACAATTCCAACTGCACCAAATGATGTTTCACGTGAAACATTATTCCATAAGTTAATATAACCTGCTCTAGGGTTCAATCCCTGACCTATTCCTTCTGGACTTTGGCCCAGTATATCTGTGACTCCACGAAAATATCCCCTAAGAGTCATAACACTATTATAATTCCCTATTAATCCTATATTAACACTAGGAATCAAGTCCACAACATTGGTACTATTCCACTTATCCCCGTCGCCGATTATATTCGTATTCTTGAACGCGGGGACGTGGAGGGCGTCCTTCAGGTAGTTGGCCATGGGGACGGTGAGGTTGTTCACGAAGTCCGCGCGAGGCTCGCCGGGGTTGGCGACATGGGAAGCCGGGGTGCCAGCCGTCGTCGCGGCGCCCTTGCGGCTCATGCTGGTGGAAGACGTACCGCCAATGTCGCGGGAGGCGACGCCGGAAGGCAGGGTGGCGGAGCCGTCGAAGGCCAGGCCGGAAGCGGGCCAGCCGGGAAGGCGGGCGCTCAGGTCGGCACCTACGAACGTACCGTCGGCCTTGGGGTTATAATAGGCTAGGATGAAGTCGTACATCCCGTTCGCCGCGACGTTTGAGCCCGCGGTACCGGCAGCATTTATAGTAATCTTAGAATGATCAGGCAATATAGCGCCCGCCGGATACAGGCCAGCGTCCTTCAAAAAAGACTCGTAAGCGGTAAAATCAATAGCATTATTATCATAAGCCCACGTACCATTGACACCTCCGTAAATTTGTATACCGCTTCCTTCAGGAGAAATGCTTCCGCCCGTTTCTTTCTTCAATCCAAGGCCATGGAACGAATATGTAGCTCCGAACTGGTTGCCGGCGCCCAATGCAATTTTAGAAGAAACTTTAATCGGCCTATCGTACGCAATCATGGGTTTGTTATCGGAAGAATGTTTGAAAACTTTTATGCCATTCATTATTTCTATGCCGGGACCGGAAAAAACGGAATATGTCGGAGCGGACGAATAGGTAGAGTACAAATCTACTACTGTATTGTTGCTATTGTCGGCAGCCCACCAATCACTTTCCTTGAACACTGGCGTAAGGGTCGTCGTGTTGATGGCCACGCTCGCGGCGCCGGAACTTTCCAACGCCTGGCGCAGGTGATGCACATAGGCCAGCGAAACCGTATTCGCCGTGCTCAAGCCCTTCTGTATATCGACGCTCAGCGCCTTGCCGGCAAGCTTGGCCTGGTCTGCGGCACTAAGCGTAATCGGGCCGATTGCCGCGGGATCCGCGTAGTTCGGAATAACAAGCGCGCCAGTGGCGGGATCCAACGTCGCCGTAATGCCGCCGATGGTTATATCATTACTCGGCGGCAGGCCATCGATTGTAATGTTGCTGCTGGTCGCGGTCGCGGTCACGTTCTTGGCCGACAGGGCCGACACAATCTGGCCCACTATGCCATTAATCGCCGTTTCCTGCGCCGACGTTATGTCCTGCGGGCCGTCGCCTTCGACCTTTACCATAAACACGGGCTTGTTGGTCGAAGTATAAGGATTAGGGACGCTCACCGACGGCGTTCCCCAGCTTTCGATGCCGGACTTGTTCGCGCCGGTTATCGTGATAGTAGCATTTTTGTTTTCCCCGTCGGCAAGCACGCCGTTGAAAATTTCGCCATAGTTCGGAATCGTTATGGTAATAGTCTGGGATACGCCCTGCCCCTGCTGGCCGTCGATTGTAATGTTGCTGTAGGACGAACCGGCGGTCGCGTTCCTGGCCGTCAAAGCCGTCACAATCTGGTTCACTATCCCGTCGAGCGCCGCCTTCTGCGCCGACGTTATGTCCTGCACTCCATCGCCCTCGACCTTCACCGAAAACGTAGGCCCGTTGCCCGCCGTAAAGGAGTTCGGCACGCTCACCGACGGCACTCCCCATCCTTCGATACCGGCCTTGTTCGCCGCGCTTATCGTAATTATCGCGTTCTTGCTATCTCCGTCGGATACCGCCTCGCTGAACACCTCGCCATAGTTCGGTATGCTTATCGTAACCGTCTGGGATACAGGTACGGGATTTTCCGGCCCGGGGTTTGGGCTCGGCCCAGTCGAAGACGGGCAGGCGGCCAACACCAACGCAGCGAGTATAAATGGCAACAAATGCTCCGATTTTTTTTGAAAATACATAACCCATCATATTGCCCCCTGTCACCCTTTAGCGTATTTTATACCACATGCAGTTGTATAGCAAGCGACCAGAGTAACTCATACCGGCCCCACTTTGGAATTACCCCGCATGGCTTACTTATTGCCAAATTTGAGGTATCACTCTATCTCTCCAAAGTATTCATCCGCAATGAATTCGGAACTTTCCGCCCATAATAATGAAGCGGGATTTTGCAACGCCTTATACGTTTTGGAAGCCAGAAAACCCGCATACGCTTCATCAAACCCTGTCCGGTTTCCGGCAGCTATTATTCTTACAACGTGTTCAATCTTGATAAGAAAATCAATGCTGATATCCTGCCCATTAAACGAATACAGTGTTTCTCTCATAGTGACAAACATTCCTTGAGGGATAGGCCAGATAGGGCACGGGGCGTGTGAATTGAAACCTGATCATTTGCCTTGAATAGTTTTAACTGTTGAAGGGCAACTTCCGCAGTGTACACGCCCTCAATATAAAGCGAAATCGTTCTTGTGGTTCTGTCGTTTGCCACCGGCCCTTTGATTATATCATAGTTATGCTGAGTACCGCCCTTGATCCGGTTTAATTGCACCATCTCAAGCCATTCAAGATCCATGTCTTCAAAAATTTTGTATCGCAAGCTATCAGAAATTAAAAACTTAAATACATATAAATATCTACCTGAACCGCCGTACCGATCAAATATTGTTTGAGCCCATCGTACTGCCTGCTCCCTGATAGTTGTCATATAAAATCCCCTGCCAAAATCACGCCGGTCTTTTGATTTTGATAAGTCAACTGTATCAAACAACTGGTTTGAACCGTGGTACAGTGTCACCGCAATTTCCTTTCCAGTACATCTTCGGCAAAACCAAGGCTTTCTTCAAGCTCCTGGGTGTGTAATGTGTCATAGTTTGATCGGATTAAATCGGTAATACGATTTTTTGTAAAAAGTTCCAGAGTTTCCGCAGCGGCTATGTTATGCCGATGGGCATAGCCCTCCACCGCCGCCACAACCAGTAAATTTTTATCCCACTCTTCCTGCGTATTCATTATGATTAATACTACTGTAAGCGGTATTGTTTTGCAAGAATTTGGAGTCCTGTTAAATCAGTGTTTCACGTGAAACATTTTATTTTAAAATATTGGCAAAATTAGCCAGCATATAAAGCGGGATAGAATAAAATGAACCGGCCTGCCCGTAGTTTTTAAGTGATGTTCGTATGATATGCTTTGGCTGGTATTCGTCCGTATACACAGCAAGGCTTTTTATAATACGTGCGGTATTTAGATCGGGGGTAAAAATATATCGTATATCGACATTTTTCAATGGAAAATAGTAGAAAAATCTACATTTTTCGGGGGTAAAATGTAGCAACCAAACTGAAGAGTACAAACAGGCTGTGAAGCTTAGAAATATCTCAGGGATTGTGTTTCACGTGAAACATTTTATTCGCTTCACTCCCAGAGTTTTGCAATGGGAAGGGCAAAAAGCCTGTCATCAAATTTAAAAGCGCTTTTCCCGGTATAGAAGAGAAAACCGGCTTTGAAGGAATTCCCCGCGAAATTTCGTAAAGAGCGCAGTCCGTCAAAACAATCTCCGGTGGCCAGACCAGCAGATTTTATCTCAAACCCATATACAGAGCCATCCAAAAGTTCTATCACAAAATCAACTTCTTTATTGTCATGGGTATGCCAGTGACCGGTTAAGAATGTATCATCAAGCCAGGAGAGTTCTTTCAGGACTTCGGAAATGACAAAGGTTTCCAGGAGGTGGCCAAACTCACTCAGGGCTGTAGGCTCTTTTGCGCCCAGTTTATCCGGTGTCAAACCCATAAGCCGGGCAGCTATGCCGGAATCGAGGATGTTTATTTTTGGTTTTGCGGCAATCCTTGAACCCAGAGTTCTGCCCCAGGCCGGAAGCTCATAGGCCATAAACACATCCTGCAACAACTGCAGATAATCCCGGGTTGTAGCAATATCGATGGCGGCGCTTGAGGAAATTTTTTCAAGGTTTAGAATCTGCGCGGTCTGGGCGGCAAGTTTTCGCAGTAACACCGAAAGTCCATGCTTGTTCCGTATTTTTGCGATACCGGGAATATCCCGTTCAATTGTCTGACGGACGTAATCATCAAACCAGCGGTTACGTGCCGTGTCGGAACGTGTTACCGCCAGGGGAAACCCGCCTTTTACAATCCGCTTGATGTAACTTTCGCGGGTTTCTGTTGCGGGTTTGTTTCTTTCTTTATAAATTGCCTCATCAGCATCGGTGATGATTCTTGAAATTAAATCCGGGGAGGTTTTTTCCATTTCTGATTGTGCAAAGGGATAGATCATCATCCGGTGGATTCTCCCGGTAAGGGCCTGAACGCTGCCGGCCAAGGCGTCATGTCTGGTGGACCCGGTAATTACAAATTGGCCGGAATGACTCGATTGATTCATCCTGGTCTTGATGGCATCCAGTATTGCAGGAACCCGCTGGTACTCATCAATCAAGATGGGAACGTCGGGTTTATCGTTTTGGGTAAAAAATTCCGGGTCCCTTCCGGCGTCTTCCCTGGTTGCCGGATTATCAAAATCAAGCGCCTGGGTATTAAATTCCTCAGCCAGGGCGCGGATAAGCGTTGACTTGCCGGTGGACCGGGGACCTTCCAGCAGGATAACCGGTTCCTCTTTTGAACGGGAAAACGCCTGTTTGGTCATACGGCGTTTAATTCTATTAACAGATTCTTCGCTTGGCCCCATAAGTAAAGTATAGCTTATTCCCATTTTTTGAGCAAGCTTATTCCCACTTTTCGAGTATATTTATTCCCATTTTTTGAGCAAGTTTATTCCCACTTTTCGAGCAATATTATTCGTTATTTTTTCGCAAGGGCATTTTCAACAGCTAGCAGTATGGCCTTGCTGCTGCCGGTAGCGCCGCTTATAACATCAATATCAAGGCTTTGGGTCTCGATTATTTTGGGTACTATAGCCTCCGCCTTTTTCCCCAAACCATTGAAATGCCTGATGATTTTTATAGAGTTTATAGACTTTTCCTGAATAGTTACATCCAAAGTAACCCGTACCGGCCCCACTTTGGAATTACCCTGATAAGTTCCATCGGCGATTTTATTCAAATCCGGGGAATTTACTATAATTTCTTTCAGATTTACACAAGCCGCAAGCAGACCCATGCTGACAAATAATAATATTAAACTGTATCGCTTCATTAGTTTCAGTGTAGTTCATGATTTACTCATTGTCAAATTCCCGCCGTGCGGCCTTTTTCCGCCCATGAAGCTTTTTGGTCTGCAGGCGCTGTTCCCGTGCGGCTTTGCCTGGCTTGGTGGGGCGGCGGTGTTTGGGGAGCCGGGCCGCTGCGCCAATGAGGACTTCCATGCGGGAAAAGGCTCGCTCCAGGTTGGTTCGTTGGGATCGCTCCTCGTCAGCGGCGATGACCATTTCATCCTCGCCGGTGATGCGGCTTGCTAGCAGCATCCGTACACGGGCAAGTTCCGCTTCTGAAAGGCCGACTAAATCAACGAGGCGCACCCGCAGTGTTACCTTGGTGTTGACCTTGTTGACGTTCTGCCCACCGGGGCCGCCGGAGCGGGAGAAACTTGCTTCAGCGGCGCTGCGGATGGATTGGTGCAACAGAGCGGCGTTCATGTTTTTAGTACCACCACGCCATATTTTTCCGCGGC
>BNUY01000160.1 GCA_025997715.1 Spirochaetia bacterium | reverse complement strand
GAAGATCTTTCCGCTGGAACCTATATATGTAAAGTAGAAGGTAGATACTTTGCGGACACTTGGATCAGGAAGGACATAACAATTATAATTTTGCCGCCCAATACGCAACATCCGTTTGGCCCTGATGCGGACTTTACGTTTGACCGTGCGTCGGGCTTACGGGTTGGCCTTGGTATTGGAGAAACTGCGGGGGAATTCACCCTGATTGGTGACGGGGGAGTTTCACCGTTTTCCTACTCACTTGTATCCGGTGACGGAGACTCCAGCAATGATTTTTTTGAAATTCCGCCAAGCCAGGCAATACTGATTGACGGTAAATGGAAGTTGATATACGAGGGAAATATACTCAAAATTAAAAAACCTTTGACTGCCGCAGCAAATCCCTACAAAATCCGTGTCCAGTGTACCGATAGCTCTTCTCCACCGTCTCCCCCAGTAGTAAGGGTCTTTACAATTAATGTCGGTATCGGCTCCATCAGGATTACCGAATATCCGCCGGCTGGCGCGCCGAAAATCCTCACCGCACAGGTCTATGACGATGCCGGCGTCGAAGTAACGGCAGCAACTTTTACTACCGTCCTTGGCTCGGGAAATTGGAAATACAACGGAACTGAAACGGTTACCGGCGCTACGGTAGAAATTGCATTACAGGGTGGTGCGGGCGTGACGGAAGTGGATCAAACTAAAACCTACTCTGTCGGCATTTTCGATGACACCGAATTGATAGGCTATTATTCCGCAGAGCCGTTTGACGATTATCAAATTACGGTTCGCTGGCAGGATATCTGGCATACCTTTGATACTCCCACAAAATATACCGCGTTTAAAGACAAGCCGAATGCGGGCTCTGGTAACGGCGGCAGCCCCTACAACATCGCCCTTGCCAATATTGATATGGCGACCGGACTAAGCGATGGAGGAACTGCCGAGTTGTATTCAAATCTCCGCTCAGACTTTTCGTACCGCATTGATATGCGGGGCTGCACCACAGGAAGCGAATTTAAATCGCCCCTGCCAACTACAACTCCAGATCCGAAACGAGGCGGGATTCAGGAAGTCTATTTGCCGGAACAGCTTACCACCATCGGCGAAAACGCCTTTTACGGCTGTACGGATCTGCAAAAGGTGTGGCTGCCCTCCAGCCCGACAACCTTCGCTTTTGAAAAGAATGCGTTCTATAATTGCTCCTCCATGACTACCATTAAGCCGACTACTGACGCAACAACAGAGACGGTTGTCATCCCCAAGACCGTTACCTCCTTTGGTGAAGATTCTTTCCGAAACTGTTACAATATCGCAAAGCTTGACCTGTCAAATTGTACGGCGCTCACCGATATCGGGAAAAACGCGTTTTACTGTGACGGTACTTCTTCTTCCAATTATTCACGGTTAAGTACGATAAATGTATCGGGCTGCACGGCTCTGGTGACCATCGGCGAAGCGGCCTTTAAGAATGCCGGAAAATATAGTACGGTGACCGCATTGACCGCAACCTTTACCGGCTGTACCGTACTTGAGGAAATCGGCCCATCCGCCTTTTATGAGACCAGCAAACTGACTACAGTAACATTACCCGCCAGTCCCGTGTTTGAAACCATCGGCGCTTCTGCCTTTTATAACTGCACCGCGCTGACCACGGTAGACCTGACCCCGGTAAGTAGTTCGCTAAAAAACATTAATCTCTAAGGGTATAATTCCCCGCCCTTTAGGGCGTAAAGCTGGGGGTGTGGGGGATATGTTCCCCCACGTGCGCAAAGATTTCAAAGAGAAATCTTCAATACCTCGCCCTTTAGGGCGAGGATGCTTTATTGCCAGCGCATTTTATTATTGTTCTTCACTCAGTACCGTTAAATTGTCGGAATGTACTAAGCTGAAAGAAATAAATGCCAGTGCCTTTTATTACACCAGAGCACTCAAAGAAGCCGTCAATTTAACCCTCAGCGCAGGGTCGCTAACAACCATAGGGAACTCTGCTTTCTACTATAGCGGCATTACCTCTATTGATTTTACGGGCTGTACCAAACTTGACACGATTAATAGTTCCACGTTTTCCAATTGTCTTTCGCTTGCCTCCGTAACGCTGACCGGCACTTCCCTGAAAACAATCGACGACAATGCTTTTTATGGGTGTACTGCGCTTACCACGATAAACCTTGAACCGGTAAAGAGCACATTAAAAAACATCAAGACATCTGCATTTTATAATTGCAACAGGCTGGCAACGGTTAACTTGTCAAGCTGTACCGCTTTGGAGACAATTGGGGATTCCGCATTTTACAGGACCACGGACTTTATTGAAGACCTTGAATTTAAAAGCACTTCTGCCCTTAAAACGATAGGCAGTTCCACCTTTGCCTACAGCGGCGTTAAAAAGCTCACGGTTGATGGAGCGCCGATTGAACTTATCAAAAATAACGCCTTTGACCACAGCAAACTTGTGACGGCAGACATTAAGAGCAATACCAAACTCCTGGACATCGGCGCTTCGGCATTCGCCTATTGCCGTTCCTTAACGGGCTGATTTCCGACAATGATGCCCTTACGTCCCTTGGCAATCTCATACTATTTTCCTGCTGGGAATTGGCAACGGTAACTATCGACAGCAACACATTGCTTGCCAGCATCGGCAATTATGCTTTTTCCGATACTGCCAAAAATACGACAACATCGACATACTCCATAACTAATTGTCCTGCATTAACGACACTTAGTGCATCTGCGTTTACTGCCTATACTGATTCCAGTTCATACCCGTATTACTATGGTGAAAGTTCCAAAGTGCAACAGGTAAAACTTACTAATTGTTCCGCACTCGAAGAAATAGGGGTAAGAACATTCTATGGTTGCGACAATCTCGCATCAATAGACTTAACCGGTTGTTCGAGCATCGCAAATATTAATTCCTCAGCTTTTTATGGATGCACAGAACTTACCAGCATTACGTTTGTTCCTTGCAAGACTGCCCTGAAGACAATTGAAGCTTCCGCGTTCGAGAATTGTACAAAACTTGCAACGGTTGATTTTACCGACTGTACAATACTTACGGACATTAAACAGCAGGCTTTTTATAAAAGCGGAATCACTGCAGCAAATCTTGCGACATGTACCACGCTTGCACGAATTGAAATAGCGGCCTTTCAGTATTGTGATAAACTTCAACTGATAGACTTGCCCGGTTCATTGATCAATATAGGCGATGTTGCTTTTGCTAATACCGGTCTCAATACGAGTGGTTCAGTAGTGAAGCTGCACCATACTATCGCTCCTGCCGGTATAACGGTAACCGAATGGACTTTTTTCGCCATGCACAGTACTCCGACAGAACCTGCGAAGATTTATTTTTCAGGCGGAGATTCCAGCCCATTCGCGGCTTGGTGGAATGGATATACAAACTGGACAAAGCCGTATTCTGGTTCGTATGATCCTCTATAGGAGTTAGTACCCATGCCCCGCACCCCCCGCTGGCTGTTCCTATCCCTGCTCCTCCTCCCCGCCGCCCTTGGCGCACAGGAAAACGGCTTTTCTATCGGCCTGGGCGCGGAGGCGGACCTGATCACCACCGACACCTGGGGTATTGGCGGTTTATTTCTTTTGGACTATCGCTTTAACAAGCTGTTTGCCGCCGGTGTTCAGGGGGAAGTAAGTTTTTCACATCTTGCTGAAGGAGGAAACGCGGGCTCCCCGGAAGGATTGGTACTATTGTAGCCTTTGAAGGGGAAGCATTTTTCCGGTGGTATTACGCGCGTTTCCGCTATGCCCACCTTTTTTTACAAGCCAATCTGGGGCTCATCGCCACCCTTCGCGGAGGGGATGTGCAAAACTCACGGGGGACCTTTGAAGGGGGTGCGGTGACGGGAGTGCGGTTTTTCCTGCCCCGCAACTGGTATATAGAAGTCTTTGCCCGCAGCGGCTATCCCTACCTGGCCGGCGGGGGGCTTGTTGTTGGCCTGCGGATCCCCAATAAGAGGAACGCTCCCGTTGAGGTGGAGAAGATAGTTGAAGTACCGGTAGAGGTAGAGAAGCTCGTTGAGGTAGAGAAGATAGTTGAAGTTGAAGTGCCGGTAGAGGTAGAGAAGCTCGTTGAGGTAGAAAAGGTAGTCGAAATTGAAGTGCCGGTTGAGGTGGAGAAGATAGTCGAAGTGGAAGTAATTGTTGAGGTGGAGAAAATCATTGAAATAGAGAAAAAAATTGCCGAAACGTTTACTATTTTCTTTGGGCCTGATTCCGCATCGCTTCGCCCGGAGACACTTTTTCGTGAAGTACGACAGCATAATGATGAGACCTTTGTTGAGGTAGTCAAGCTGCTTAAGGAAAATCCCGACTGCCGCTTGTTGGTAGAGGGTAACGCAAATCCTGTTACGAAAAATGATGATGAAGAGCAAACCGAACTGAATCCGCTAAGCCGGCGGCGTGCACAGGAAGTCTTTAACCAACTGATAAGCCGGGGTATCGACAAAAAACGTTTTATTCTCTTTGGCAGTGGCGGGGAACGGGCAATACCGCCTGTTGACTATCTCCCGTCAGGAACACAAAACCGCCGCGTCGACCTCTATGTGATTAGATAAAAGCTATTTGCATAAGTCCCTGCTTTCGGGTATCATCCCTTTTAACAGGTGGTGAGTATGGCGGCAGTGGATAGGGTGACGGGAACTTATGTTTTTCAAGGGGCAAACATAGTCTTGCCTGATGGAGCGGACATAGGTCCGGCGGACATAGGTCCGGTGGCTGAAACCCTTGCCATGACTACCTTCGGCGGCCCCGAAGTCCGGCCTTCTTCCGGCTATTGCGAGATACCCACGGCGGAAGGCGAAGCCGGTATGGCGGCTTTCATGCTGGATAACGATACTGTTTTACCCAAAGGCTGGCGGAGTGTTCCCATCCGGCAGGCTATCTCCGCTACGGCCGGTGGAATGGTCACCGCAGGCAGCCCCGAGGGGCTTCTTTTCCGGGCCTACCACATCATGCAGTGGCGGCGTGAATCTGCCTATTGCGGCAGTTGCGGCAGCCCTAACGATGACGCCCCCGGAGGCCTTGCCCGGCTATGCCCGGTCTGCGGCAGGCAGGAGTTCCCCCGCATCTCCCCGGCGGTTATCGTGCTGGTCACCAACGACCGGGACCAGGCGCTGCTGGCCCACAACGCCAACTTTGACGACGGCATATACAGCCTGCTTGCGGGGTTTGTCGAGGCCGGGGAAAACCTGGAGTCCACCATCATACGGGAAATCCGGGAAGAGGTTAACATTGAGGTGGACCGGATACAATACGCCGCCTCCCAACCCTGGCCCTTTCCCAACTCCCTCATGCTGGGCTTCACCGCCGAATATGCAGGGGGCGCCCTCAAGCCCGACGGCACGGAAATCCTGGACGCCAGGTGGTTTACACGGGACGCCCTCCCCAACCTACCCGGTAAGGGCTCCGTTGCCCGGCATATCATCGACCGGTGGCTGCGGGGGTAACGTAAACGTCAAAAGCGTCCCACCTTATAAAAAAACAGCCACGGCCCTAAACTTCCGGGAATCAAATATTTCGGAGGCGAAAATGAAGCGTTACAGCGAGGAAGAGAAGCGGATGTGGGTGGAGGACTGGAAGGAAAGCGGAACCGGCCGGTACCAATACTGCCGCAGCGGAACTATCGCGGCTGCCGCCTATCAACCTGGAATCCCGGCTCAGCTATCTCATCGCGTATCCCCACGGCTGTATTGAACAGACCACCAGCTCTGTGTTCCCCCAGCTCTACCTGGACAGGGTCATCCAATTGGACGAAACCCGTGCCGCCGTAAGCCGCCATGCCGCCTGGGGGTTCAGGTTCCGCCGTTCCCGCAGCCGGTTCATGGAGCCAAGGTCCGCCTCCCCGGCCAGGGCCAGGGTGTAGAGCCGGTATGCCTGGGCAAGGGGGTTACCGTTATTCGCAGACCGATCGG
>BNUY01000159.1 GCA_025997715.1 Spirochaetia bacterium | reverse complement strand
GTTGCGTATACCGGTGGAGAATTTCGAAGCCCTCGCCGAAAAAGGCACTATGGTCTACGATATTTCCGGCCGCTGCGGTGTTTTTGCAAAAACCGATATTCAACCGCTATTAAATCAGGGCTGCCGCAAAGAAGACATTGCGCTCTCGGCATTCCACGCCATAGCGAAACAGACCATAGGGGGCCTTTCGCAGGGGCTGGAACTGACACCGCCGATCATTTTTGAAGGCGGGCCTTTTACATTCAATCCGCATCTTATAAAGGTATTTGCCGAGCGGCTTTTACTTAATGCCGCCGATATAATCATCCCGCCCCATAGCGAAACACTCATTGCGCACGGCACGGCTCTTTCGATTAACGAGATGTTCAGCCTTCAGGCTAATGTTATTAATCCTGCCGGCGTTCTTGATAAACTGGCAGATTACAAAAAATATATCGGTCAATCGGCGAATAAAACGATGCGTACCTATTTTTCCTCCAGTACCGAACGCGCCGAATTTGACAAACGCCACAAGTTACCGCCTGCTCCCGAATGTACGGCACAATCCGGCGGGACGATACGAGTGTATCTTGGTATTGATGCGGGATCGACAACGACAAAATTTGTGCTATTAGACGAAAATGAAAATGTTATCGACCGCTTTTATTCAAGCAACAAGGGTGAACCCTTAATGGTGATAAAATCCGCCCTGCTTGATATGTATAAAAAGTATAGCGATCGCGGCATTACCCTTGATGTCATAGCCGTTGGTACCACCGGTTACGGTGAGCTGTTATTCGCAAAAGCTATCGGCGCCGATTATCATACCGTCGAAACAGTGGCCCATGCCGCCGCCGCGCAAAAATATATACCCCAGGCAAGTTTTATTCTGGATATCGGCGGACAGGACATGAAGGCGATTACGATTTCCAACGATGTGGTCACAAACATTACGCTTAACGAAGCCTGCTCGTCCGGCTGCGGTTCGTTTCTGGAAAACTTTGCATCCACGTTAAAAATCCCCGTCGAAGGTATCGCAGAGGCGGCCTTTGATGCAAAAAACCCGGCAGAACTGGGCAGCCGCTGTACCGTGTTTATGACAAGTACGATAATCACCGAGCAGAAAAACGGCAAACAGGCCGACGACATTATGGCAGGTCTTTGTCGTTCAATTATCGAAAATGTATTCACCAAGGTTGTGCGTATATCAAACTTTTCAAGTTTAGGCGACCGGATTGTTGTGCAGGGCGGCACCTTCAAAAATGATGCGGTGTTACGCGCCCTGGAACAGCATATCGAAAAACCGGTTATACGGGCGCCGTATCCGGGTGAAATGGGGGCTATCGGTATAGCGCTTTTAACCAGGCGGCATATTGCCGAATATGGTTATGATTCGCCGCACACGCCGCCTTCGGGAACTACCCGCTTTATCGGGTTTGAAGCGCTGAAAACATTTGGTTATACCCAACAAACAAACGTACCCTGCGGCTTTTGCGGCAATAACTGTAACCGCACATTGATTACCTTTTCCAACGGCACCACATGGGTTACCGGGAACCGGTGTGAGCGCGGCGAATATACCGGTGATAACAAGGACAGCACGCTACGGGAAAAGATCAAAGAGATAAGCAAACGGCTGGAATCGGTGCCCGATCTTTTTAAATTGCGCGCAAAACTCCTGTTTAATGATTATCCTGTTACCGTATTGGTTTCGGCGCGGCATTACACCATCGGATTGCCCCGTGCCCTGGATTTTTGGGGAACAATGCCGTTTTGGAAAACGCTGTATCAAGCGCTTGGTTTTACCGTGAAAATATCCCATAAAAGCACCCGTAAACTTTTTGAAAAAGGCCTCCAGTCGATAGCATCTGATACGGTGTGCTTTCCCGCGAAACTTTCCCATGGGCATATTTACGATCTTGCTGAACAAAAAGTTGATCGGATTTTTATGCCCATGGTAAACCGTGTGCCTTCCGAAAACACCGAAAAATTGAGCACCTATACCTGTTCGGTGGTAAAAGGCTATCCCCTGGTGATAAAATATTCGGATGCCCCCGAAAAACGCTGGAATATCCCCTACGATACGCCGATGTTCCACTGGTTTAGTGTAAAGGATCGGGATTTTCAAATTTGCCGGTATATAAAAGAAACCTACGATGTTGACGAGACCCTTACGCGCAGCGCAATTACCCAGGCGGATGCGGCGCTTGCTTCGTTTAAAAAGGCGCTGGTCGATGAGGGTGCACGGGTGCTTGCTTCACTTAAGGGTACGGATAATTTTGCCGTTGTTCTTGCCGGCCGTCATTATCAAAACGACGAACTTATCAACCACGATTTATCCCAGTATTTTACCAACCTTGGTATTCCGGTGTTGACCCTTGATTCGCTGCCGGGAATCGCGGAGGTTAATCTAAAGAGAACGCGTCTTGATATAACGATAAATTCCCACGCGCGGCTGCTTGCCGGGGCAATTTTTGCTGCGGAGCATCCGAATTTAGAGTATGTGCAAATCGTGAGTTTTGGCTGCGGGCATGACGCACTGTTATCCGACGAGATAGACAGGCTGTTAAAAGAAATTTCCGGTAAGTCTCCGCTTATTCTGAAACTGGACGAAAGTGATGTTGCAGGCCCCCTGCACATCAGGGTCCGCTCGTTTGTCGAAACTGTTAAAACACGGCGCAAAAAAGAGGCGATACCGGTAAAACCGCTTAAAGAACCGTTTGAGGTAAAGTTCGACAAAAAAAATAAACACAAAACGATTTTGGTACCGAATGTATCCCGGGCATTTTGCAAGATTATGACAGCGGCAATACGGATGCAGGGTTTTAACGTTGAACCGCTGCCGATGGGCGGCAAAGAAGCAATCGCTTTGGGCAAAAAATATATACACAACGATATATGCTTCCCCGCGCAGATGGTAATTGGAGAGGCGCTTATGGCGCTTAAAAACGGCGCCTACAACCCTGATGAAGTTGCCGTGGGCATGGCAAAGTTCCAGTGCGATTGCCGCCTTACCAACTACACCGTGCTTGTCCGCAAGGCATTAGATGAAGCAGGTTTCCCACAGGTGCCGATTATATCAACCGCCGAACTTGACTTAAAAAACATTCACCCCGCATTTAAACTCAGCCCGCTTTCGTATGTGCGTGCGATTTGGTGCATAATTATGGCAGATATTTTAGAAGATATTGGCCGTAAAATACGGCCCTACGAACTGCACCATGGGGAAACAAACCGTGTATTGGAACATTCCATCGACGCGATTACGCAGGCATTGGAAAAAGACGGAATGTCTGCCGCATTAAGCGCATATAAAAAATCAATTAATACATTATGTGACGTGAAATACGACAGGAAGGAGCGTAAGCACATTGTATTTGTTACCGGAGAATATTTACTAAACTTTCATCCGGGTTCCAATTTTTATGTGGAAGAATACCTCGAAAAAAACAATATGGAGGTAATGTTACCCCGTATGTATGACGTATTTCGAAAATATGTTATGTATGCGCTCACCGAGATAAAAGATTTTAAGGTACATCATTCACCGGAGGTTTATGTGCAGTCGGTGGTTTCGGATAAATTTTTCGACTTCGCACTGAACATTATGGAAAAAATCGCCCGCCGGCATCCATTATACGAAAATTGTATGCGTCTGCCGGAAATGATAAAATTGAGCGATCCGATTTTGCATCATTCCTTTAATTCCGGCGAAACCTATTTAATTCCCGGCGATATTCTGCACCATGCATCGGAAGGGATACGCTCGTTTGTTATCCTGCAGCCCTTCGGCTGCCTGCCCAACCATATCTGCGGGCGCGGGGTTACCAAGCGAATTAAAGAACTGATGCCCGATATTCAGGTGCTGCCCCTCGACTATGATCCCGATTGCAGTTTCACCAACATCGAAAATCGTCTGCAAATGCTCATCATGAATGCACGGAATATCGCGTAAGGTGAAGCGTGTTACGAAGCAGGCTCTCCTCATCTTTATTGCGCTCTTCTCTGTTTACTTTTCCGGGTCGCTGTTAGTATTTTGGACGATTACAATAATGCGTCAAGATCTATCTCCGCTGCAATGCAGGGCACGGTGACCCCCCAGTTCTCCAGCAGTTCCGGGTGGATCTCCCCGAAAACACCAATCGTCTTTCCCTGGTACAGAATCGCTGCGGCCCGCCCCGGAATAAACCGGGGGTCGGATGATTCCTCCACACCGTATTCCCGGGAAATATAGTAGAACAGTGTTTGTAATTGCCCCGCGGCGGTGTTGAAGTTCGCATCCGCCCCGGCGTGGAGGAACCCCGCGTATTGGCGGGTACTGGCGCCGTAGTTTTCCGCGCTGTCCCGGTAGGCCACCTTGCCCACCTCGAAGATACGGTGGGGATACACCGAGTGGCCCGACACGGATTCGCTCTGCATAAGGGATGCCAGCACCGAATCCCTGACATACTCGTAGTTTTCCGTCATGGGATTGGCGATGCGGATAATCCTGTCTCCGTCCCCGCGCATGTTTTCTACCAAGTCCTTCCGGGAACCCAGGTAGTTGTAGATCATCTCCTGGTAACCCATGCCCACCAGGATTTCCTTGACCCGGCGGCTGAAGTAGGTGATGGGGGTGAGGCGGCCCACGGTAAAGTCCCGGGGACGCTCGGGCTTGAAGGAGCCCAGGGTGCGGCCTATCATCACATCCTCCGCCACATCCGCCGCATGGAGGAAGTCGTTCCGGTATTCCGGCGGCCATGCGCGGATACCCTCGACCGGCATAGAAACCGGCTGAATCCTGATGTCCGTATCCCCGCTGTTGGCGCCCTTTTCCACATCCACCGCTTTCTCGGCTTTGACCCCCATGCGCACCAAAGCTGCCAGGCACTCATCGGCGCTGAGCTTTTCCCCCAGGAACTTTTCCACCCGGGCCAATGAGCAGAAAACCGGTTCCTGGAAATAATAGGGGGTGGTTATTTTTTTGCCAAAAGGCGTGTCATATTCGTATTCCACCAAGATGGGTTCTATTGTATAGCCCTGGTCCGCCAGATCGCAGGCCATGATCGACGCCGCCAGGGTTACCGAGGGCTGATCCGTGCCGGTAAGCTCAATAAAGAGGTCCGTATCCCCCACCTGGACCGCCCCAAGGTCAGCGGAGTTGATGATCGGCGGATAGGAGAGGACGGCGTTTTTCGAGTCCACCAGGAGGGGGTGCAGGGGCTCATGTTCCTGGATAAAGCCGTACTCCTTGCCCTTGGGGTGCTGCTTGAGGATTTCCCGCAGGGTCAGGGGCACATCCCACTGGAGGGGCACAAAGGACACCGAGTCGGGGTCCACCCCCTTGTAAATGATGGGCCATTGAATGATGGCAATGCGGTACAGCCCCATGGAAACGGTCCGGCGCTTCCGGCCAAAGTTCCCGGCCAGCTTTTCCTGGGTCTGGATCATGTCCCGCAGGGAGGCGTCGGTGATGGATTTGCCCGAGGCGATGAAGCCCGCGAGGTAGGGCCGCACACCCTTCACGGAGGCTTCCACCAGGACTTTGCGAGCCGCCGTTTGGGAAGCGCCGGCACTGGAAAAGAAGGGGTACTCCGGCCGCTTGCCGCCATTATGGATACGGAGCTGCCGGGCACAGCCGGCGGTGGCCCAGAGGTCCGGGCGGTTGGTATCGTTTAATTCAATTTTCAGGGTCCGTTCCGCCGGGGGGAGACTCTTATCGCTATCCTCATCCAGTTCCGCCTTGGCGCAGGTCAGTGCCTCCTCAAGAGACTCCCTGGTGTCCCAGCGGCGTCCGCGCCCCTCCGGGTCGGCTAAGGTGTAAAAAACATCCTCGTTCACTTCAATCTTTGGCATGATAGGTGATAATACGACAAAATTGGCAATGAGTAAATACGTACTGTCTTCAGGGCCAGCGCATACTTGCATGAGATGAGAAAGAATTTAAACACAGAGGTCACCGAGGGTTCGAACCTTTGGTTCGCGAACACGGAGGACACAGAGGGGGAAAAAGGCTCGAAGTCTCTGTTTTCCGTGCCCTCCTATGTTAAATGTCAAGGGGAAATCGAACTTTTTTCGATTTTCTCTTGGCCATAGGCGCCTGAACGGTTAGGTCAGGCAACAGACCCCTATTCCTCCCCCCTTACCTTGTAATACCTAAGTTTTTTCTTGAGCGTGTCCGGGTCTATCCCGTTGTAGTACTCCCGCCGCTTCATTAAAAGCCATGCCAG
>BNUY01000158.1 GCA_025997715.1 Spirochaetia bacterium | reverse complement strand
GCCATTCTTTTGAAGCGTTTCAAAGCATGGCCGATGATCCTCTAAAGATATGCCCCCAGTGCGGCATGGAAATACGCCGGATAATCAACGGCGGAAGCGGCGTCATATTTAAGGGTTCCGGCTTTTACTCAACCGATAATTCCAAGGCAAGTGGTGACAAGACCGCTTCCAACCCCGCAAAACCCGCCGCCGCCCCCTGTGCGGGCTGTGCCGCCGCCCAGTCAGGCGCCTGCGCGGCCAACTCCGCCGCAAGCAGCGCCCCTAGCTCCTAGTCCCGGCGAAATGGAGTTTCGTTCATGGGCGCCCGGTTTATCTGTGAACATTGCGGCGCTTCGGTCAAGCGGGACTCAAAAAGCTGTCCCCAATGCGGACGCCCCTTTGCCAACGTCCTCTGTCCCGTATGCGGTTTCGAGGGTGCGGAACGGCTTTTTTCCGCCGGCTGTCCTTCCTGCGGCTATACCGCCGAGGCCCCTGTCAGAGTCGCCGCTTCCAAACATGAAAAGGAGCCGCCCCCAAGGTTTGTCGCCGGTGATCTGCCGGTTTGGGCGTATGTCCTGGCGATCCTGGCTTTTGTAAGCGTCCTGGCACTGCTTCTGAAGTATTTACGTTGAAAAAAAGTAAGCGCAAAAAACTACTTTATCAAGGGACCTTCATTCCAGTTCGTTGAGGTATTCATCGCCGTGAACACCGACGAGACAGCCTTTAGACGGGTTGGGCATAAGGTCAAGCAGTTCCATGGCGGTGATTGAAAACAGGTTGCTTGCACCGGGGGGCATATCTTTAGAGGATCATCGGCCATGCTTTGAAACGCTTCAAAAGAATGGCCGCAGGTCTTACATTCGTATTCATAGGTGGGCACTTTTTGTTTCCTTCACGTATAATATACCATAACGCCGTAAAGTGGGCAACTCCCGGCATTTATTTATCCTGGAAACCCACAAAACGGTTTAACAGCAACGCGATTGCTTCGGCGCTCAGGGGGCCGGTACGGATAAGTAAATCCGAACCGTCCTGCTCAGGGGGATTCGCCAGAAGCGGCCGGAGGATCCCAAGGAAATCCTGGTCCGCACCGGGAGCGGCACCCTCCGTAATGCCCCGGATAAGCCCCAGGATGGATGTCAATGCCCTGGCCTGGCTTGCATTTTGGGTTTCTATCCGCAGAGATGCTTCGTACAATGAACCTTGGTTCACCGGGCCTGCACGCTCATGGATCGCAAACAGAATCCGTTCCAGGGGAATACGGAGGGGCAAACCAAGGGTGGAAAGAAAATTGTTAACCGGGATCCCGGCGTTTTCCAGCCACCCCGATACCAGCTCCGGCAAACCTTCGGCCTGACGAAGTTCCGCCAGCTTTTCCGGCGCCGTGATTGGCGGACCATCAATGAAGGGGTCTCCATCGGAAACAAAGACCTGCGTTTTTTGTATGGACACCGAAAGACCGTACGCGGAGGAATGCCAATAGTACGCGCCGGTCGAGGAAGCGGTCTTTTTCCATTGATGACTCAAGGCCAGCAGCCCACCGCCGGGTATCCGGCCCCTTCGCCGCCAGGCATGGAACAGCATATTCCGGGTCTGCCCCTTGGGATATACGGCCCCGGAAAGGAAATCAACCTTTTCCAGAAGACCCAGGGTCTGCTTCATATTAACATTCCTTAGGGAAACCTGGGCCAGAATGGGCAGGGCGCGTGTAACATCGGCGTAAAAATACACCTGTGCCCCCGGCGCCAGGGCGGCGAATTCCCCCCCCGAAGCCGCCGGGACATTCACCCGGGGCGCAGAGGCGCAGGAAGAGAGGAGAAAAGAAAAACCGCAAAGTACGCAAAGGAAACGCAAAGTTCGCAAAGAAACGATAAATTTTATTACCTTTGTGTTCTTTGCGGAAACTTTGCGGTTTTTCCTAATCCTATACTGTTGCACGTATACACCCTTCCCTACACCTTGCTCAAACTAACCAGCCACTGCTCGGATCTGCCGGATCCGCCTTCCCCGGTGTCAATAGGGGTCTGGCCATCGGCACTGCCCCACTCCATTGATGTTGCCAGGGTTTCGGCGGCCACATAATCGGCAAATGCTTCCCATGCTTCTCTTAGCCGGTCACTGCCAAAAAGCCTAAGGGTAATGCGATCCGTTACCTCAAGCCCCGTATCTTTTCTGAGATTTTGAACCCCCCTAACCAGGTCCCGCACATCCCCTTCACGGGAGAGTTCCTCGGTGACCTCCGTGTCCAGACCCACCGTGAGGGTCCCCTCGTTCAGGACCCGGAGCTTGGCCTTTTCGATACGCCGTATGTCGAGCTTCTCCGCCGTGATATCAACGGAACGGCCGTCCGCTTCGATGGACAGGACCGCCCCTTCCAGAAGGCCCTGTATCTCGGACTGGCTCAAGGCCTCTATCCGGGCGGCGGCGGCCTTCATATCCTTCCCCAACTCCTTGCCGAGGACACGGAAATTGGCCTTGGCCTGGTATTCCACCAGGTCCTCCTCGTTATCCCGGAAGACGACAGACTTTACATTGAGTTCCTCCCGGATGATATCTTCCATCTCAAGAAGCACCTTTTTTTCGTCCAGGTTCCGGGTAACCAGTTCCACGGTTTTAAGGGGCTGGCGCACCTTGAGGTCGTATTTGGAACGAAGGGAACGGCCCATACTCACCGCATGCTGTACCGCCGCCATTTTAAACTCAAGCTCCCGGTCCCGCCGCACCGTTCTGGGTACGGGGAAGTTGCAAAGGTGCACCGATTCTTTTTCACTGTCAAGACGGAGGTTCCGCCAGATAGCGTCGGTGGTGAAGGGCATGAAGGGCGCAGCAACGGTGATGAGGGTTTTCAGGGCGTCGTAGAGTGCGCCGTAGGCTTCGGTTTTGTCGGTATCGTTCTCGCTGCGCCAGAAGCGGCGGCGGGAACGGCGGATGTACCAGTTGTTGAGCTGGTCAATGAACTCCAGAATGGGGTCCACCGCACGGGTGAGGTCGTAGGCGTCAAGGGCAAGTCCCACCTTTTCCGCCAGGGATTCCGCCGCAGAGAGTATCCACTTATCCAGGGGATTGGCGGGATTATCCGGCGCGCCCTTTGGGCCGGCCTTGTCGATGTTGGCATAGGTCACATAAAAACTGTAGGCGTTCCACAGGGGGATAAGGATGCTCTTCATCACATCCCGCACTCCCTCGTCACTGTAGCGGAGGTCGTCGGCCTTGACAACGCTGGAGTGGATCAGGAAAAGCCGCAGGGCGTCTGCGCCGAAGGAGTTCACCACCTCCATGGGGTCGGTGTAGTTTTTGAGGCTCTTGCTCATCTTCTTGCCGTCTGACGCCAGCACTAATCCTGAGACCACACAATTCTTAAAGGCCGGCTTTTTGAAGAGCGCCGCCGCAAGGATGGTGAGGGTGTAAAACCAGCCACGGGTCTGGTCCAGGCCTTCGTTGATAAAGTCCGCGGGGAAATGGCTGTCAAAAAATTCCTTGTTCTCGTAGGGATAGTGATTCTGTCCGTAGGGCATGGCGCCGGACTCAAACCAGCAGTCCAGCACTTCAGGAATCCTGTGCATGGTCCCGCCACACGCGCAGGGAATAGTAATCTTGTCAACAAAGTGTTTATGTAAGTCTGTGGCTTCCACACCGGAAAGCTCCTTGAGTTCCTTCCGGCTCCCCACACAAATAGTCTTGCCGCAGTCCGGGCATTTCCAGATGGGCAGGGGGTTTCCCCAGTAGCGGTTCCGGCTTATGGCCCAGTCCCGTGCGCCCTCCAGCCACTTCCCAAAGCGGCCCGCCTTGATATGTTCCGGCACCCAGTAAATCTGATTGTTGGCGTCCAGCATATCCTGCTTAATTTTTTCAACATTGACAAACCAGGAACCCACCGCCCGGTAGATAAGCGGATGACCGCAGCGCCAGCAGTGGGGATAGGCGTGGAGTATCTGCTCCCGCTTCACCAGCTTCCCCTCCGCCTTGAGCCGGTCCAGGATGGGTTTGTCGGCGTCCTTCACGAAGAGGCCCTGGTAGTCGGGCACCTCCGCAGTAAACCTGCACTCCGCATCGATGGGGCAAATTACCGGAACCCCGGTACCCTTGAGCACCCGCGCATCATCCTCGCCAAAGCCCGGCGCGGTGTGGACGATGCCGGTACCGTCGGATGTAGAGACAAAGTCCCCGGAATAGGTGCGGAAAGCGTTTGCCGCATCCTTAAAGTATGGAAACAGGGGTTCGTATTGTATGCCGGTGAGGTCCGCGCCCTTCATCTTCCAGAGGATTGTGTAGTCCGAGGGCTCCTTGTAGTAGGCTTCCAACCGGGCTTCCGCCAAAATGTACCGGGCCTCCCCATCCTGGACCAGCACGTAGTCGATGTCCGGGCCAAGGGTCAGGGCAAGGTTTGAGGGCAGGGTCCAGGGGGTGGTGGTCCAGGCCAGGAGGTAGGTGGAATCGGTGCCAGGCACCGTTTCTGCGGCGCGGCTGCCGGGAACAAGGCCCGTCACCTTAAAGCGGATGGTGATCGCCGGGTCGTGGACATCCTTATAGCCGCCCAGGTTGAGCTCGTGGTTGGAGAGCACCGTGGAACAGCGGGGGCAGTAGGGCAGGATGTAGTGGCCCTCGTAGAGCAGGCCCTTGTCCCAAAGGGTTTTCATCACCCACCAGATGGTTTCCATATAATCCGGGTCCATGGTCTTGTAGTCGTTGTCAAAATCCACCCAGCGGCCCAGGCGGGTGATCACCTGCCGCCACTCATTGACGTAGCGCAGCACCGACGCCCGGCAGGCTTCGTTAAATTCCGCTACCCCGAAGGTTTCGATGTCCGTCTTGGAATTAAGCCCCAGCTCTTTTTCGATGAGGTTTTCCACCGGCAGCCCGTGGCAGTCCCAGCCGAAACGGCGCTCTACCTTCTTGCCCTTCATGGCCTGGTACCGGGGGATGATGTCCTTGATGGTACTGGGCACAAAATGGCCGAAATGAGGCAGCCCCGTGGCAAAGGGGGGGCCGTCGTAGAAGACAAATTCCGCTTTGCCCTCCCGTTGAGCTATGGATTTCTTGAAAATATCGTTTTTTTCCCAAAAGGCCAGAACCTCTTCTTCCAGTTTGGGAAAACTTACCTTTGGATCTACCGGCTGATACACTGCGATTCCTCCACTGGGGTAGTATGGCATATTTAGGGGGAGCTTTTCCAGTATCGCTTTGACGGTTTCAGCTGGTGAATATATCTGAATGGGTACCGGTACGCGAAAAATAGATACCGCCATCCGTAATTCGATATTTCAGAAGCCAATCGGGTTTTATATGACATTCCCGATAGTCCTTTAAATTGCCGGTCAAAGCATGGTCTTTATATTTTTCATCCAGAGGTATTTCATTAATTAGATCAGTCATAACGCTATCTATTAATGCTATATCAAGCCCCCGCTTAATTGCCAATTTGTATTCCCGTTTAAATTGTCCTGCATACTCGGGAATCAGCATTAGTTTTTCAAATCCTGTAAAAAATCATCCGCGTTCTTAAAAGGGCCATGCCGGGGTTTCGTTCCGTTTATCATGTCGTCGATTTCCTGCATAGCCGCCAGAGTTGTGCTGTTCGGTGTCTCCGGACGCAGATCGAAGGGGAGGCCGCCGACATTTCTCGTCTGATAGAGAAAAATAGTGATTGCCTCGGTAATACTCATCCCGTACCGGGAATAAATGGTTTCCACATCGGCTTTAACCTGGGGGTCTAATCGTAAATATACATTCGCGGTTTTTGGCATCCTTAAGCTCCTGTTAAGAATATACAGCAAACCGCAAGCAAATGCAATACATCTAAACAAAAATCACTTTATTTCGCTTTTTTTCTGTCCATAGGAATCTTTCGTAAATCTTCCAGCTCCTGACTATACCATCGTTCAATTTCAAGCATCTTTGCCAGGGCATCCTCTTTGGTGACAGCGCCAACCTGAATATTCAAGTTCAGGACATTGCCCCTTTTCAAGTACTCCAGGGATAAGTCAATGTGCTTTAAGTCATTATTCTCTATCTTGTAAAGGGAATCATATACATCAGAAAGGACAAGGTCTTTAAGCGCCCTGGTAAAGCCCAGGATATTGCTAAGGGCAATAATCACCGCAGCAATTAATATAATAATACCGCTCCATTTCTTTAGCCAGTCATTAAATCCTGCCAATCTTCAAGCCCCCTGAACCAAGGACAAGAACCTTTTTTATTGTGTCGTGTATCGACTTAATCATGCTGCACTTCCTTTAATTTAAAAAGACAGAGAAGAATTTTTAACCGCAAAAGCGACAA
>BNUY01000157.1 GCA_025997715.1 Spirochaetia bacterium | reverse complement strand
TTTGTAAACCAGTTCCCCCGGCGGCACCGGCCCTTCTACACCTACCCACTGGACCTGGGTGACGGGAAAGCCGCCTCCACCATGAGCTTCGACTGCCTCTTCCGGGGCCTGGAGATCACCACCGGCGGGAAACGTCAGCATGATTACAACGCCTTCCTGGAGGTGCTCCCCCGGTTCGGCCTCAAGCCGGAGGATATGGAAAACTACCAGGCGCTCTTAAAGTACGGCTGCCCCCCCCACGGCGGTTTTGCCATCGGCTGCGAGCGGCTCACACAAAAACTGCTGGGGCTGGCCAATGTGAAGGAAGCGAGCTTATTCCCGAGGGACAGGAAACGGGTTACGCCGTAGGAACACTACGCCAGAACCTTCATCCCCACCCGTGCGGCATGGAGCAGACTCTTCAGGTCGGCGCTGCCGGTTTTCTCTGCCGCGAGGCAGGCAATATCTCCACAAGTATGGGCATCGTCCAGGGCATTGTGGGCTTCGTACACGATGCCGAAGTGGGCTCCAAGGTTAGGAAGGCTGTGGGATTTAAGGCGGGGCCAGACATTTCTGGACAACATCAGGGTACAAAAATAATTCAGAGCGGGGATCGGCAATTCATACCATTCCAATACCGACTGCAATATCCCCATGTCAAAGGGGGCATTGTGGGCCGCCAGGGGCAAATCACCAATGAAGGGCAGTATGTCGGTTTCCCAAAGCTCCTCAAAGGTGGGAGCATCCTCAACATCATCAACCGTAATGCCATGGATGTCCGTAAAATCCGGACGGATGTAGAGAATGGGCGGACGTATCAGGGAATAGAAGCTTTCCTGGGCTTTTCCGTCACGGAACCTTACCAGCCCCACCGCACAGGCGCTCTCCCGGGAATATTTCGCAGTCTCAAAATCCATGGCTATAAAATTCATTAGGATACTGAAGCTCCCCTGCGCTAATTCTAAACTACCGGCCGGTGATCTGCAAGTAAAAGGCCGCATTATTTCTGTTTTTCAATCCGGCAGCCTTCCAATTCCTTCAAACGAATCTCCTCCACCTTCACATGGAGGTTTTTTTCCTGGGTCGGTATCACCAGCCCCTTGGGCCCGTTCTTCGCGCGCCGGAGGAATTTGACCGGGGTGTAGAAAAGGTCCGCCTCACCATTGTTACGGCCCTTGGAATAAAAAATAGCCAGATTCCCCGCGTCCAGAAGGATGTCCAGGGGCACGGACTTACCGGCCCGCTGTTTAATAAACACGTAGGAACCGGGGTAATCCCGGGCATGGAGCCAGAGATCGTTCCCCTTAACATGCCGCCGCAAAAGCTCGTCGTTTTCCGAGGCGTCCCGCCCCACGATGATGAGCCAATCCTTGCGCCGGAAGGAAAGCCCCGGACGTTTGCTGTCGGCCTTAGCCGGGGGCCGTTCCGCACCGTTTTTAAGCAGCCGGTGAAGGGCCAAGGGGTTAGTCTCCTCCAGTAGCCTTGCCAGGGTAGTCTCCAGAGCTGCCTTTGCCGCTTCCCCGGCGGCAATCTCCTCCTGCACATCCGCAAGGCCATTTTTCGCCTTGCGATACTGTTCGTAGTAGACCTCTCCTTGGGCGGCGGGGCTTTTCCGGGGGTCCAGTGTTATCCGTACCCGTTCCCCTCCGGCGTAGAAATTATCCGCCTCCAGCCAGGAATCTCCTAACTTAATAGAAGAAAGGTTTGCCATGATGATGTCCCCGTACTCCTTCAACCGTTCCGCCGCCCCGAAATCCCCCGCTTTCTCCCTAAGCCGCTCCAGGGAAGCCGTCAACCGGCCTATCCGCCCTTCATAACTCCGCCGGGCCTGTTCCCGGAGCGCCTCCAGGGATAAGGCTCCCCCGTGCTCCGCATAATAGGCGTCAATCTTTGCGTTAAAGGATTGGGCCGAGTCAATTTCCGGGGAAAATTCCCGGATTGCATACTCCCGGACCGGACGTTCCGGGACCACAAGCCGGGGTTCCCCGCTCAGGGCCGTTTCCGGCGTATAGTGTCCCCCGGTCACCTCTCCCCGCTTGGGAAGCCGCCGCATGGCGTCCAGTATCAGCCCGTTTTCATCGGTGACCACCACATTGGCGGCGTTGGACCAAAGCCGGGCGTAAAGCCGGAAGTGGTTCTTCCCTTGGCGGATCAAGAGCCGGACAATCCGGTTATCACCCAGTTGTTCCGCCGCTTCAATCCAGCCGTTCACCAGCCGTGACTTGCAAAATTCCGCAAACCGCAGGGGCCTATCGCTTTTGGGGACCCCCCGGAAGGTTTCATGGATACGGCAGGCGCCGGGGCTCAGCGCAATGAGAACATTCTTTGCCGCCCCCTTTCCGTAGAGCTGCAGGCTCAGCACATCGTAGGCAGGCTGCATCAACTTTTGTATCTGACAGCCGGGCAAATCCAGTTCGGTGAGGATGAGATTGATTTCCTTCCAGTTCAGGGACATGGGGTAACTATACTCCTTTAGGAACGAAAATATCAATAAAGAATAGGGTCCGCGAATGTTCGCGAATAAATCAAATACCCAGAGCGTATTATTCGATATAAGGAATTACATAAAAGGAATTCTTGAGTTTTTACTTGACAATATATCAAAATAATGATATATTTAGGATTGAGACCATTTTTAGGAGAAATTTATGCCGGAAATACGGAAAAGTGCTGATTTGAGGAATAAATATGGAGAAGTTTCCCAATTTTGTCATCAATATAAGGAACCTATATTCATTACAAAAAATGGCATAGGTGATTTAGCTGTTATGAGCATTGATGCCTATAATGAACTTTCTGGCAGGATAGATTTATATAAAAAATTGATTGATGGAATAAATCAAATAAATAATGGGGAAACAGTGTCTGAAGAAGAAATGATGAAAAAATTGAATAAATATAGTGGTGAATGAATGTACGGATTAATTTTCTCAAAATTATTTGATGATGATATTGATTCAACGTACCAATATATAAAAGAAAATTTGGAAGCATCATCGAACCATAGGTTCGCGGCGGCAGAAAATTTAATGAAAGAAGTAAAACAGAAATTGGAATATTTGAAGGAAACACCTACGGTTAGACCAATAATTAAAGATGAATTGATTGCAGCATTGAATTTGAGAGCAATAAAAGTCAAAAATTATGTAGTATATTATAGTGTAAATGAAAAGAAACAAACAGTAAGACTCGTTAGATTCTTATATAACAAAAGGGATTGGATAAATATTTTAAGAGGAAATTAAAATAATAGTAAAAGCAAAGCGTAAAGTGTGCCCAAACGCAGACCTTCGGTCTGACACATAACATACGCTATACGCGCAGACCAAAGGTCTGACGCCGCAGTAGCGGCTTGGCCTACGAAAAACCCCAGTCGGGCTACGCCCTTTGTGGAGGTTTCCTCCACCTGACGGGTGGCAAGTATGCTGATATGTCAGTAAAAAAGACAGTTCCTTACCGCCGATGGCAAGCTGTCCGCCCATGAAAAGCACACCGTCGTAGTTTTCGCCGACCACACGGAAGTGCTGACGAGGCATATCGCGGCAATTTAACAAAAGTTTCTCGGCTAATCACATAAAACTCTCATTTTTCATAAAGTTTTCTCGTCTAAAGCGATAAAACTATTGACAAAACACAAGTTTTTATATATAATCAAAGAAAAGTAGGAGCTTCTATGATAGACCGTCCGTATTACGTCTAGAAATTAATTGGATTCAAGGATACGCAACTCATCAAAATCATCACCGGAGTCAGACGTTGCGGCAAGTCCACTCTGTTCCAGCTTTTTCAGGAATACTTGCTCAATAATGGTGTCGCCCCTAACCAAATACAAAACATCAATTTTGAGGATGTGGATAACGCGGCATTGTTGGATTATACCGTTTTGCACAATACAATAAAAACCCGGCTTGTTCCCGACAAGATGAACTATGTCTTTTTGGATGAAATTCAAAACGTGCCGGACTTCCAAAAAGCCGCAAATAGTTTATTTATCAAGAAAAACGTTGATTTGTATTTAACCGGTTCCAATTCGCGTGTTTTGTCGGGGGAATGGGCAACCATGCTGTCCGGGCGCTATGTGACAATCCAAATGCTGCCCCTGTCATTCAAAGAATATGTGTCGGCATTTCCCGATAAATCAAATGTACCGGAACTATACCGTAGCTATATCGAGAATAGCTCGTTTCCGTATACGCTGGCCTTACAGAATAATAAAGACCAGATAAATGACTATCTGCGCGGGCTTTACAGCACGGTGCTTTTGAAAGATGTTATCGAAAACAAAAAAAATGTAGACGTGATGCAACTCGAAAATGTCATAAAATTTATGTTTAACAATATCGGGAACGAAGTGTCGGTCAATAAAATAAAAAACACGCTCGCAACGGATGGCAGAAAGATAACGCCGCAGACAATCGAACACTATCTCGATGCCCTCACAGATAGCTTTATTCTCTATAAAGCCGGGCGGTATGATGTGAAAGGCAAGCAGTATTTGAAGACCCTCGAAAAATACTATCTCGTAGATATCGGTCTGCGTTCTTTTTTGCTGGGCAGCACGAATACCGATGCCGGACATATTTTAGAAAATGTTATATATCTTGAACTTATCCGCCGGGGATATACGGTATATATCGGCAAGGTCGGCGCCGCCGAGGTTGATTTTGTGGCTGCAAAAAACGACAGATGCGAATACTATCAGGCCGCGCTTACCGTTTTGGATCCGGCTACACTGAAACGCGAGCTTGCGCCCCTTGATGCCATCGCCGACCATAATCCCAAATATCTCATTACCGCCGATTATTTTCCGGTTTCCTCGTATAACGGGATACAGCACGTAAATGCCTTTGATTGGCTGCTCTCGTAGGGTGCCTTTTGAAAAAAAGCCCCGCCGTTACCGACGGGGCATCCTCGCTCTCTACTGCGCTGCCAATTAGTTAGTGTCCGCCACTTGGCCGTGTTAATGTCTCTCCCAACGAAAGCGTAAGCGTTGCATAGTCGGCTGAAAGCGTTCCGGTGAAACTGCGATACGTGTCTTGATCTGCGTCACCAAACTCTGTTGTGGTGAACGTGAGGTTGTTGCCGTTTTTGGTGTAGGTTCCTTCAATGTATACCACCATGTCCCCGCTCCTCAGCTTTGCAAGGGTAAACGTGCCGGGCCCCGAAAAGAATAACTGAGTGACCGTACCGGTTCCGGCCTCGTATCTCGTGCCATCGAGCGTTTCGCCGCCGGGAGGAGTGGGGTCAGTGCCTTCGCCGCCTTCCTCAAAAAACCCCCATTCATCGAATAGGTCCATCCAAAAGTTCTGTGTTTCTTCGTTTGCTTCGCCCAGATGTTCGTTCAAGTAGTTATAAAGGTTTTGCTTTTCCTTAGCAGTGAACGATTTATCGGCATACCAGTCAGTCCAATCCCCTACAGTTGCCGAATCCAGTCTGTCAACCATAGCTCCCAGAATGTCCGCCGCCGAGCGGTCATCATCACCGCCGCCGGGGTCGCACCCCGCCAGAACCAATCCAAATGCCAGCGCTGCCGCCAGCATTCCCGCCATGAGCATGGCTTTTGTGCCAAAAGCTCCGCTCCCTTTTCTGTTTCTCTTCATATGAACACTCCTTTGCGGTTTTAACGTCCCGCCGACAAAGTTTGTTTAATTCCACTTCTTTATTTTGCGCCGGGAATTGCGGCGTTCGCCACTTTCCAAAGACTGCTTTGCCAGACTAAACTAATCGGCAAGCTCACCATGCCGCCTCCAAAGAATTCAGGTTCCACCCTCAGAAGCAAACGGCTCCGCGCCGGTTTACCGTTGTTTTTTATACGGGAAAAATCAAAGCCCAGGTCTATAGGCATACTGACAAAGGTTTCGCCTTTTATACTTCCCCCGGGGAAGTAGTCGGCTATGCCGTCAGGGAGAAGACTGTCGAGTCCCAGGTCAGAAACCGGAATGTGTATTTCAACGCCGAGACCGGTATAAAGCCATTCAACTTTTGGAATATTGAAATGGACATTAAAGGGTATGGTTAAAAATAAACCGGCCTGTATATGAACAACTTCCAAGGCTTTGCTGATTGCGGCTTCCATTGCGGCATCTTCGGTAGTCGCGCCCGTTACCGTTATCCCCGTACGCCCGCCTTTCGTCACGGCATTGACTTCAGGGCTGATTCCTAAGCCCGTGCCTACGGACATCCAATGGAATACGTAATACTCATAACTTAATCCCAGATTAAGTATCCGTGCGGTGGCAAAAAACTTCGGCAAGTCTATAGATGTGGTAACTGAAAAAT
>BNUY01000156.1 GCA_025997715.1 Spirochaetia bacterium | reverse complement strand
CCCTATTGTTTGGCGCACCTTAAGGTCAGCGCCGCTGTCTGGAAATATTTTACGGTTTCTTTTGGCATCGACAATGTTTTCGACACCTATTACGAGATCCGGCAGTATTCCCCCATGGCGGGGCGGAGTTTTAACGTAACGTTTACCGCACGGTATTAGCTTCTTATTCCCCGCCGCAAATTGCTCCCGCCATTTCCGCTGCCGCTGTTGCATCCTTGATGTACCGGTCCGCCCCAATGACGCGGCAGTACTTCTCCGTTACCGGAGCCCCGGAAATCATAATGGTAACGCGGTTCCGGATGCCCGATGAAACGGCGTCATGGACCACCAGTTTAAGCTGGCCCATAACGGCGGGCAGGTTTGCGGTGCAGAGGATGACCTGCGCCTTTTCCGCAATCGCCGCTTCAATAAACCGTTCCGGGGAAACTCCCGCACCAAGGTCTATTACCCGCAGCCCCTGGCCTTCCATGGTAACCGCCATAAGATTTTTTTCAACGTCCCGGTGATCACCCTTCACCGCGCCGATAATTACCGTGCCCGCAGCATTGCTGGCGGAGTTTCCGGCACTTACGGATGCCTGACGCAGGAGCCTGATGCCCATATTCATAGCCCGTTCGGCAACCAGCAGTTCCGGGCGGAAGATTTCCTTCCGCTTATACCTATCGGTCACCGCGTACATGCCGGGGATTAAACCCGGTTCGGCACCAATATGCCCAACCCCCGCCTGGGACCGGAAATTGCCAACCACTTTGAACTGGGATACCGGGGCTCCATTGGCAGTCCCGAAAATATCGCCTTTACCCTGAACACCGCCCTGTATTACAGCGTAATCAACGGAAAAATCGTAACCGTGGAATGGCCGCGGCCCGACTATCCCAGTTCCACCACCAATGTTGCCCGGAACCTGGACTCCACCGCCTTCTGGGGTTTCGAACTGGCGCCGGAGTTTACCTGGAACAGCTATCTGAACACCGGCCTGGCCTTTTCCTGGAACCAATACACCATAACCCACAGCCAGCTCGGGGTAAATGTGCTGACCTATTACCCCGAGTTTACCCTGAACGGATACGTGGTCATTAAATCGGTAAAAATGCTCTCAATAATCCCCCGGGTCGAATACACCGGTTCCCGCTATGCGGACAGCGAAGGGAAGTATCCCCTGGACGGCTATTTCTTGGCCCACCTCAAGGTCGGTGCGGACCTGGGCAGCCATTTTACGGTAAGCATAGGGGTGGAAAACATTCTGGACACCTATTACGAAATCCGGCAGCACTCCCCCATGGCGGGACGGAGTTTTAATGTTTCGTTTACGGCACGGTATTAGGACTAAACTTGACCCACAGATCAAAAATGAAGAAGAAAAACCGAGTCCTGTTACTGCTCTGCACCGTTGAGGACCGGATGGAGCGGGAACATTCAGAGGACCTGTGGGAAGCCCTGCGGAACCTGCCCGGGGTGATCCGGGATGGCGGGCGGGGGTTCATTTTGCTTGCTTTCCTCAATTCTGCAGGGCCAGCGTATTATCCGGTAGCGGGATTCTGTCAGAAGTTTTTTGTAAATAGTACTAACAGGGCTCCCTCCCCGGCGCTTTGTTTGCCCGAACTAATGCACCAAGCGGAGTATCGCCATTACGTCTATTATAATCGATACATTATGCATTTTTTAATATCCATCGATTATATTCGACAATTATGTTGACAGAACCTAGGTAAGGGAATATCATTATTCCATGAGTATTAACAGAGAACTGTACCTGACTCAAATCAGGCCTTTTATAAACACCCCGTTCATCAAGGTTTTAACGGGCATCCGGCGTTGCGGGAAATCGACGATTTTAGAGCTGTTAAAGGCCGAGCTTATCGCCTCCGGGGTTCCGGCGGAAGCGGTGGCTCATATCAACCTCGAATTATATGGCGCAGAGGACCTTATGACGCCAAAACGGCTGGAAAGGGAAATACGGGCCCGCCTGAAAAGCAAGGGTAAAATATATATACTGCTGGATGAAGTACAATTACTACCCGGTTGGGAACGGGTGATTAATTCATTTTTTGCCGCGAAGAACGCCGACATATTTATTACCGGATCAAACTCGACGCTCCTTTCCTCAGAATTGGCAACCCTGCTGTCCGGGCGGTATGTGCAATTTACTATACGGCCCCTGTCTTTTACGGAGTACCTTGATTTTACCAGGGACATCAGAAACATTCCCGTTAGCAATCCTGCGTCCGGGGAGGATGGTGCGTCCCATATTTGGGACTACATCAAATTAGGCGGGTTTCCGGGGATCCACTATTTCAGGGAGATGGACCACCCCCTGATCTACAAAGCGGTTTCCGATATTTATTCTACCGTTGTTTTGAAGGACGTGATGCAGCGGAATTCCCTGCGAAATGCGGATATGCTGGAACGGATAACGCGGTTTGTTTTTGACAATGTGGGCAGCCTGTTTTCTGCACGGAGTATAAGCGGCTATTTTACCGGTCAGGGAAGGAAAGTAAGCGTAGATACGGTTCTGGAATATATTACGGCGCTTGAAAAGGCCTATATTATCGAAAAGGTCCAACGCTATGATATTAGGGGGAAGAAATTATTGAACCTGCAGGAAAAATATTTTGTTTCCGATGTTTCTTTTATCCATGCCCTTCTGGGTTACGATGATAACCGGATCTCCGGAGTTATGGAAAACATCGTATATACCGAACTAAGGCGCAGGGGATGGGATGTATTCACCGGCCAGATGGATGACCGGGAAATTGATTTTGTCTGCACAAAACAAAATGAAAAGATATATGTTCAGGTTACGTATATGATTAACAATGATCCCCCTGTTATTGAACGGGAATTCGGCAATCTCTTGAAAATCAAGGATCAATTTCCCAAATATGTGATCAGCCTTGATAAGAACCGGACCAGTTCCATCGAAGGGGTACGACATGTCTACTTGCCGGACTTTTTGCTGATGAAAAACTAAGAATCTTTACGATGTACTTTGGAAGAATAGACTGTTGAAAATCCCCATTTCTTACAAGACCATGGTATCATGTTTCGTTCGGTTTTGTTAGTCCTTTGTCTACTCTGCGCCCCAACCTTGTACCCCCAAACTGAAGCGGAGGACGGGGTAATACGCCTGGAAGGGGTAGAAATCAGCGAACAAAAGGAAACCACCGAGTATATCACCCAGGACCGGATGGAGCGGGAACATTCAGAGGACCTGTGGGAAGCCCTGCGGAACCTGCCGGGGGTGATTCGGGACGGCGGCGGGGGTATGCGGAACGAATCAAACTTTACGGTCCGGGGCATGGACGAACGGCTGGTCCCGGTGTTTATCGACGGAGCGCCCATGTCCTCGCCCTATCGGGGGGATACGGATAACGCCCGGTTCCTCACCGCAGACCTTGAGGATGTGGCAATCCACAAGGGATATTCCTCTATGATGCTCGGGGCCAATACCTTCGGCGGGGCTATAATCATGCGGACCGCGAAGCCGAAAAAGCCCTTTGAAGCCCTCTATAAAATCAATACGGATTTTGACGGCGCCGGGGATGTCGCCTCCGTCACCAACGCCCTGGGCTTCGGCACAAAACAGAAGCTTTTCTACGGTAAAGCGGTGTTTCAGTTCCGGGACCGGGATCACTACCGGCTTTCGGACAAATTCGAACCCGATCCGATCAACCCCCAGGGCAAGGGGGAACGGCTTTTTTCCGATTCACGGGATCTGAAATTTTCTCTCCTGGCGGGCTGGACCCCTGATAACGGATTTGAACTCAACCTGGCCTATGTGTTGCAGGACGCCGATAAGGGAGTTTCCCCCCAGGAAGTCCGGGGTTTTGAGCCCGCCTACGATGTCTGGACCAAGTGGATGCGTCAGAGTGTCACCCTGGATGGCGTGTACACCGGGAATACCTGGTACGCCAAGACCCTGTTCTTCTTCGACAAGTTTGACAATACCCTCTCAGGGGGTAATACCTATGAGAATTTGGTAAGCCATGATTATCAGGCCGCTTCCACCTACGACGATTACGGCCTGGGCGCCCGCCTTGAGGGGGGGATTGATATTAATAGTTGGAACAATCTCAAAGCGGCATTCACCTTTAAACAGGAAAGCCACCGGGATGAGAAAGAGGACGGGGAAAAAACCAAGGATATTAAGGAAAACTTCTGGTCCCTGGGTACAGAATATTCGGTCAATCCCTGGAAGCCCCTGACCTTTAGCGCCGGCCTGGGTTTCGACTATTTCCAGCCCGCCGAATTCTGGAGCATCAATGATCTCCATGCCAGCGCCAATGCCTGGATGTTTAACGCCCAGGCCGGCATCTTCTATGACATCACGGAAAACCACGGCCTCCATTTTACCTTCGCGAAAAAAGCCCACATGCCCACCATGTCGGTACGGTATTCCTCCCCCGGCAGGATGATAAACGCGAGACCCAATCCGGACCTGAAACCCGAAGAAGCCCTGCACTACGAACTTGGCTACAAGGGCCACATTTACATCGTGGACATAAACGCCGCACTCTATTACAGCGATCTGTTCAACATGCTTGCGGAGCGTACTACTGTTGCGGGGCCGCTTGAACGGATCAACGCAGGGAAGACCGCCTATTACGGCTTTGAACTGGGGTTTTCCCTCTACCTCAACGCCTGGTTCAACGCCGGGGGTTCCCTTTCCCTCAGCCGCTACACCATCAAGCGCAACGAACCGAACATAGACGCGGTGGGAAACTACCCCCAAACAACCTTCAACGCCTATCTCACGGTACATCCCCTGCCGAATGCTCCTAAAAGGCCCCTGTCCTCCCTGGCGATTACCCCTTCGATAGAGTATGAAGGCGCCCGCTACGGCTCCACCCACATGATAAACATCAACGCCGCCAATGTACTTCCCGCCTATTTCCTGCTTCACCTCCGGCTCTCCACGGAGATCAACGACTCCTTCAGCCTTTCCGCCGGCATCGAGAACTTGCTGGATGAAAACTATGTGCTGAACAATGATGCGCTCCCCATGGCGGGACGGAGCTATACTGTTTCATTTACGGCACGGTATTAAGGGGGGTTAACAGACAAGTTTTATTTGCTATAATAAGCCATTCATGGAGGAAAATGTATATGATACATCGTTTTAACCGGTTTAGTTTTTCATGGTGGCTATTGGCCGGCGTCTTGGCACTGTTTCTTGGCATTTCGTTATATGCCGCCCCCGTAAAGGACGCGCCTCCGGCACAGACGGGGGGAAAAGTTCCCTTTACCGATTCAACCGGGAGAACCCTGGAACTACCGGCGAAGATCACCCGGGTCGCCCCATCGGGAGCCCTTGCCCAGATGTTTCTCCTTGCCATAGCGCCGGATTTGCTTTGCGCCGTTTCCTCCGCCTATTCCCCGGCCCAGGCGGAATTCGTTCCCGCTTACCTCATGGACCTTCCCGTGGTGGGACAGTTTTACGGGACGGCGAATTTGAACCCCGAGGAGATCGCCCGGATTGGGCCGGATGTGGTTATTGATATTGGGGAGCCCAAGGACAGTATCGCTGCGGATATGAACGCTATCACCGCGTCCATCGCCATTCCCGCCATTCATATTACGGCAACTCTGCGATCCACCCCCCAGGCATTCCGTACCCTGGGCAAACTGCTGGATCGGGAAGATCAGGGGGAGCGGCTGGCGCAATTCTGCGAAAAGGCACTGGCTCTGGCGGAGGATGTGGTGGCAAAGGCGGGAAGTAATAAGAAAACAATCCTCTACTGCATGGGCCCCGGCGGCCTCAATGTGCTTGCGGCGCACACCTTCCATACGGAAATCCTGGACTGGATAGCCGCTAATAAGGCGGTGGTGAACAATCCCGCCGCACGGGGGAGCGGTAATGAATCAAACCTGGAACAGATACTCCTCTGGAACCCCGAGGTGATCATCTTCGGCGCGGATAGCGTGTATGATACCGCGGGGACGGACCCCACCTGGCGGCAGCTCCGGGCTATACAATCGAACAGCTACTACGAAGTCCCCCAGGGGCCGTATAACTGGATGGGCGGCCCCCCTTCTATAAACCGCTACCTGGGCATGCTCTGGCTGGGTAAAATCCTCTACCCGCAAAACGCCCGGTACGACCTGTACACGGAAACTGCGGAATACTACCGCCTGTTCTACGGCTATGAACTTTCCCGGGAACGGTTCGACCGCCTGATCGCCAAGAGCGTGCAGACCGGTAGTAGGTAGACAATGTATATGAAGAATGTAAACCACCGACCACACGGACCACACGGACAAAAGAAAAAGACAGGCAAAAAACCAGTCCGTCTTGTCCGGGTCGGTGTGGTCGAC
>BNUY01000155.1 GCA_025997715.1 Spirochaetia bacterium | reverse complement strand
GAGTGGGAAAGGAAGTAATGAATACGGGGAGTAGTAATGTCGGAAGAGGGTAGTGGGATGGGAACGGGGGGAAGGGGGAGGGGAACGGAAATGAAGAGAAGAAGAAGAGGACAAGGGAGGGGGGAACAAGGGAAAAAAGAGGGGAGGGGGGGAAGGGGTGGGGTAGAGGAGAGGGGAAGGGGAGGGGCGATCATATTATCTAAACTCCTTCAAAATTATTAAGTATCTGTATCTCTTCCTCGAATCTATATTAGCGAAACTGTATTATACTCAGTATCAATAGAAACATCAATTCTATTTTCTCTAAATAAGAAGCCAGGAATAATGAATGTTACACTACAATAATCGTTCCATTCTCTATTTTTATCTTTCTATCGCAGCGCTCCACAGTCGTTAACCGATGTGCAACAACAATCAATGTTCTGTCGCCGCTTAGACTGTAGATCTCATCCATTATTCGAGCCTCAGTATTATTATCCAACGCAGATGTCGCCTCATCAAGTACCAGTACATCCGGATTACCGTATAATGCGCGGGCTATACCAATACGCTGCTTTTGTCCGCCGCTCAACTGAATACCGCCTTCCCCGACACGGCTCCGGAGCCCCTGTTTCTGTACAAGGAAGTCCCAAATATTCGCCATTTTCAGTACTTCAATTATACGGTTTTCATCAAGCTCTGAACCAAAGGCTACATTCTCAGCGATCGTACCGTCAAAAAGGTAAATATCCTGTGGGATATATCCGATTTTTGATCTCCAGGAACGTATATTTTTATCAGTAACCGGCGCATCATCTACGTATATCATACCTGATGATGGCTTATGTATTCCAATAAGGATATCTACAAGCGTAGTTTTGCCGCTTCCGCTTTCACCGGTAATTGCTATTTTATCTCCCTTTCGTATTTCAAGACAAATATCAGTCAGAACATTTTTTCCTTGTACATAGTAGAAGGAAAGAGCCTTTGCCTTGATTGAGTTTTCAAAATAAACAGGATCATTCCCATCGAACTCCGTTTCCTGATATATATCATCATATACTACATCAAGGGAACGCTTAAAATAAAGTATTTGATTATAATTCCCTAACATCCTGGAAATGGCCGGTAAAATTCTATAGAATGCAAGGGCGTACATCATAACAATCGAAATAACCTGGTCTGCTATCCTATCCTGCCAAACGATAAATAAGACCACGCCGATAATCAGAGCAAAGCCGAAACTCTCAAGAATACTCCGCGGCATAGCTGAAAGTGTTGCGACCGATATACGGGAATGAACGACTTTCGCGGTAGAAAAGTCAATAGCCCTCATCATTCCTTCATCATTCCCTATTAATCTGATAAACTTAAAATTACTAAAAGTCTCATTTAATTCTTTGTGTAATTTCTGCTCTCCTTCGGTTCGTTTTATTCCCTGTTGTTTGCTCTTTGATGTTATTAAGAACATTATACTCAAGACAGCAGATATCAATATAACGCTCATCACTAACGTTATACGCCATTCTATAGATAGAATTAGTCCATAAATTACCAATACCGTAAAAGATTCAGAAAATACATTGACCACATTCTGCAGCAATATACTTACACCATATACCTCACTAGTAATTGCCTGGGTAAATTTTGAAGAATTTTTCTGTGTATATACTTTGTAGGGAAGTGCGATATAGGTTTTAAAAAGAGATCTAGTAAAATGGCGAGACATCCCCAATGAAAATTTGTTTGATACATATGTATAACTTATATTATATATTGAACGAAAAACATAAAAAGCAATAATGACAAAACCAAATACAATAATAAATTGGTTCTTATCCGTAAAACTTAAAAAATCAAATACTTTTTTATAAATCCCACTTTCAAGCACGGTAGGATTCGATACAACAGAAATGAAAGGCATAATAATAGAAACAGCTATGGTTTCTATTATTGACAGCAACAAGGTAAGTAAAAAGAGCGCAACTAAAAAAGCTTTATGACGCTTGGTTAAAAGGCGGTTTAGTTTTTTAAAAATATCTTGTATTGAGTTTAATCGCACGCTGTTTAATTATACTTTACCGGTATATTCAACTATTTTTCTTCTTGCCATTCCATCCCCATACGGGTTATGCGCCTGGGCCATCTTCATATACATACCATCATCCGCCAACAACAGATTCGCATTCCCCACTATTGCCGCAGCATCCGTCCCCATCAGCTTTACCGTCCCTGCCTCTACCGCTTCCGGCCGCTCTGTCGTGTCACGCATCACTAATACCGGCTTCCCAAGTGACGGCGCTTCCTCCTGCACTCCCCCGCTGTCGGTTAAAATCAGGTAACAATGCTGCATCATATACACAAAGGGCAGATAATCCAGCGGGTCAGTTAAGTATATGTTGTTAATCCCCGCTAAAATCTCATACACCGGCTTTTGTACATTTGGGTTGAGATGAACAGGATATACAATATCTATATCATGATGCTGTAACGCTATTTCTTTCAAAGCCTTGCAAATATTCAGGAACCCTTCGCCAAAGTTTTCCCGTCGGTGCCCCGTTACCAGTATGTATTTTCTATTATACGGACGATATCCTTTTACCGCCAATTCATCCACTATCTTTTGCTGCAATTCCGGCTTTGTTTTTATAATTTCTACGGCCATCAGCAACGCATCAATTACCGTATTTCCGGTAACAACGATATTCGCGTCTATTTTTTCCTTCAATAGATTATTCTTTGATGTTTCAGTCGGCGCAAAACAATACGCACACAAGCGATCCGTCAATTGCCGGTTCATTTCTTCCGGCCAGGGTGAAGCCATGTTATAGGTCCGCAACCCTGCCTCGATATGCGCCACCTGTATCTGCTGGTAAAACGCGGCAAGACTTGCCGCAAGGGAGGTAGTCGTATCACCATGCACAAACACAATATCCGGTCTTGCTTCCTTTAAGACACCACGCATACCCAGCAATACTTTTGATGTAATATCATACAAATCCTGATTAGGCGACATGATGTTCAAATCATAATCGGGCTTTATATCAAATACGTCTAAAACCTGATCCAGCATGTGCCGGTGCTGGCCGGTTACACATACCTTTGTATCAAACTGGTCAGGATGTTTTTGAAACTCCTTTACCAGCGGGGCCATTTTTATAGCTTCCGGTCGTGTACCAAATACGAGCAATATTTTTTTCATCATTTCCGTATGCCGCAGAAATCAAGTTCTGTTTTGCTGTTATCAATTGCCATGTGTATAAATTCTTTATGCTTGACAAGCCACACGACAATATCGGCTTTGTCATACGCCTCTTGATACGGCACAAGATTAAAGGTCTTATGGCTTTTAATATTAGGTTCAACCACCAGCACCTCAGCGTTTGCTTCAGAAATAATCCGTGACGTTATATACTTTGCAGGTGATTCCCGGAGGTCATCTATATCCGGCTTAAAGGCAAGCCCCATGCAGGCTATGACCGGCTCTTTGTCATTGTCATGGCTAAACTGCCTACAAGCGTCCAGCACCCTATTGGCGCACCAATCCGCTTTATAGTCATTCGTTTCCCGCGCCCGTTTGATAATCTGCGCCTGTTCGGGAAAATCGGACACAATAAACCAGGGGTCCACCGCGATACAATGCCCCCCTACCCCGCATCCTGGCTGTAATATTTTTACCCGTGGATGCTTATTAGCCAGTTCAATCAAATCCCATACGTTAATGTCGGACTTATCGCAAATCATGGATAACTCATTGGCAAAAGCAATCTGTGCATCGCGGGAAGCATTTTCAGTCAGCTTACACATTTCCGCAGTCCGGGCGTTTGTCTTATGCAGCGTACCCTGTACAAACTGCCCGTAAAACGCCGCCGCCTTATCAGATGATTCGGGGTTTATGCCGCCTATTACCCGGTCATTATGTTCCAATTCATATAACACATTTCCCGGCAATACCCGTTCAGGGCAATAGGCAATATATATTTTGTTTTTTAATTCAGGGCGTTCCTTAAAAATAATATCCGTCATTTTTTCGGTGGTTAGAACCGGAGAGGTGGATTCAATCACAAAAAGATTCCCTTCCTGTAAATAGGGAATGACCATTCGTGTTGCCGATTCCACATAGGATATATCCGCCCGGTGGTTTTGTTTAAAGGGTGTGGGAACAACAATGAAAAAGGCGTCCGCTTCTTCCGGTTGTAGTGCAGCTTTTAGACTTCCTTTTTCTACTACGGCTTTTACCAGCCTATCCAAATCGGGTTCGACGATATGTATCTTACCCTGATTAATGGTATCAACTACTTTGGAGCTTACATCAACACCGGTAACCGTAATGCCCTTACCTGCCGCTGCTGCTGCTGTGGGAAGACCTATGTAGCCTAATCCCATGAAAACCGCTTTCATTAACCTAAGCTCCCAGCATGATATTATTAATACCTGAATCCGTATGAAATAATGACCAAAACCTCAGCATTTGATTTTTTGCCGTATTTTAGACTATGGTGTGTTCCAAATGGCGGAACCACGGACCAAAGGTCCAACAGACCTGGTCAATACAGATGTCGAATGAACGATGCAGCCAGTCCAAACTGGCGGCAAGATTTTTCAGATTGACCTTGAGGGCATCAACCGGAGGAAGCGGACTCTTACCGCCCGCTTCCTCCGGAAACACTTACGAAAGCACCGCAGTTACCGCAGGCCCCCAGGGACCCTTTTTGTCATTGGTATTTCTCCAACGGCCTTCGACGGAAACTTCGCTGCCAAGATACTCCCTGCCCAGGTCAATGTCAAAGCGGGCCGTGTGAAAGGTTTCGGTATACGTCTTGGCTACCTTCCCGTCCCGGTCTTTAATGGTCACCCGAACCTCACCGTAATTGGCATGCACCGGCATGGCAACTTTTTCATTGTACTGGTCATGGGCCCTCATATGCAGAAACCCGCTTTGGGTATGACCCGCTTCCAGTACCACATGGGTAAACAGCGGCGCCGACTTGCTGCGGGTCTTGTCCCACACATTGATCCCATAGTCCACCCGCTGCGCATCGGTAATGGCGGAGCTTTGCAGAAAATTGACTATGGTCCTGGTCTGATCCACAAATTTGCCCTTGTCATCGTTCTTTTGCGCCACAATCACCGGTGTGCTGTCCGGGCCGGCGGACAGGATAACGCCGGCTTTAAACGCCGTAAAGGTGTCCTGTTCAACCGTCACATCCCCCGGGGGAATAGCATCCCTTACAGCATGCGCCGCTACCTTGGGGACAAAATTCTCCCCCCAGAGCACCCATTCCTCGTCTGCTACCGGCATTCTCATTACTTCTGCCATACATCACGCTCCTCAAAAATCCCATTTTTTTAGATCAACCATCGATAAAGGAGCTAAAACCTAAGCTTATTATGCGGCATCCTTAGCTTATTATGCCGCATCCTTATCTTAGTTTGCTTCATCCTTAGCTTAGTTTACCGAATCCTTAGCTTAATATGCGGCATCCTTAGCTTATTTTGCCGTATCCTTAGCTTAGTTTGCGGCATCTTAAGCTTAGTTTGCCCCATTTTCCGCTATTCCTGCGCATAATAAGGGATAGAATTCACGCCCTTGGTTGATTGACCAATCACCTTAGCTACAAAACCCTGTTCAACGAACATGATTCTGTATGCTTTTCCTACGCGCCTTCCGGCATGGATTAGTCTCCCTGCTAAACCGTTGGGGGCATGAACGAAGTCCGCCGTTCAATCGCAGACCCGACCGCTATTTTTAATCGTAAAAATACGCTATGCGCATTAAAATCTTCTTACCCCGCCAGTGCATGTACATTAAACTTCTGGTGCACATCGTACAGCTTCTGTGTTGGCGTTAACCGGGAAAAACACACAAACGCTAATCCATCGATAAGCATCGGGGAAAAATGGGTGTACTTACGCCAACAGGTTTCCCAGTTCAGCGGCAAAGGTGGCCGGGTATTGGAATCCGGGGAATCTACGGTTAAATAAGCGCCATCGGTAAGTTCCTGAATGATATTCGTAATGAGCAGCGTATTTTTGCTTATCCGCTCGCATTGCTCAACAAATACGGTGCGGCTGGAACGGTCTTCATTGGGCTTGGCATCAAAGACAAACATAACCGGTTTATTTTTCACTTCGAAGTACACGGTAAAAGGCATTCGCGGATCAAAGGCGCCTGAGAATGCACGGAAATACGGCTCCAGGGGATTGTTCAGTATCCGGCCCTCGTCTATCGCCACGAGTTGATTAATAATAGGCTCTGTTCCATAACACGGGGCCTACTTTTTATTCGGGATTAACTAATTAAAAATAGGAGATTTTATTATGACATTGAAAGAAGCCAAAAAAATAATTGAAGGAATGGGTATGAAAGTTATACCTT
>BNUY01000154.1 GCA_025997715.1 Spirochaetia bacterium | reverse complement strand
CGACTGGCGGGACGGTACCACCGGCAGAATGCAGGTTTGTTTATACCGGGATGTTGCGAAGCTGGAAGCCCATTTATGCGAGGTGTCACCGGAAGATACGGCGCGAATACGGGAACTGTGCAGGGACATTACCCGGTTTATCGCCTTCAGTGTGCCGGTTCTGGATATTCTCCTGCTTAAGGCCGCCCGAAAAGCTCCTTCTGTTCTGACTCTCATCAAAATGCTGCCCGCCCTTTTGCGCATCCTTCCCCTGAGCGCAGTTTCGGTCAAGGACTACGCGGCGCGGTTTAAGCATCCGGCAATCCGGCTGCTGCTGACTTCCGTGGTGAATCCTGATTACGACACCACCGCGCTCCTGGTGACCCTGGGCTGCCTCGCTTCAGGTGCCGGCGGGTACATTGAAGGGGGCTCCCTCGTCCTGGCGGCGAATATGGCAAAGCGCTTTGAAGAACTGGGGGGCATTATCCGGTATGGAAAAAAAGTAGAAAAGGTGCTGGTTACGGATGGCAAAGCTTCCGGCGTGATCGTTGGGGGATTCGTAAATCGTTACCTCAAACCCGCTTTTCCGTGCATAGATACCCGCACTTAACCCGGCGATTCCCGCGCCGACAATCAATATGTTGCCCATCGTCAACACTCCTTTATTTTTTTCAATTATGATGCAGACAACAAATTTGTTTTTTTAACATTTTCACCGCGTACCCGGCCCCGGAAACCCGCCCCCGGGCCTTATGCGGAAAGCTTGGGACGGCAGAAAGATAATCCCTCATCCGAATGTCTATATATACGTATACTATGCCTTTTTTGCCATCTTGATAAGGCCCGCCCACCCCCCTAGGTATCAGTGCCAGGATATGTCTGATATGACCGAAGAAGAGGCATACGAACTTGATAAACTTTTAACGGAAACCACCCCAGAGGCAGACCCTTCTGTCCAAGGGCCGCTTAAACGCCGAAACCCTCTTAGCAATGGAGGACGTGCGTCTTCGCCGCAATCTGCACGGGCCATATGATACCGTGCGGGAAGCAATGGAAGCGCTAGAGTCTGACACAGAGACCACGCATTGAGCGGCGATTGGGCGGGCTATCGGGAATGTCATATAGAGAACGACTGGTTGTTAATCTATACGATAGACTCTGGCGAGCTTATTTTGTTTGCATCCCGCTACAGGCCCCAACGTCCATCATCAATCACCTAAACAAACAGCCGTTCATAATATCCGCTATCAAGTATCGAATGGGTTCTTTCGATACCTGATGAATCACCATGGTCTTTGTCAATAAATCAGAGCGCTTTGCAGCAAGTGACTGACAAAATCCCCGTATCACCGCCGTATGCCTTGAGTCTAAGGTATCAACAAAGACATTAAACTCATCAAGTTCGCCGATTTTTGTTGTCCCGCTTTGGACGAGCCGGTTTACGAGTATCCGCTCAATTGCATCATCAGCATCGCCCCGTTGCTTCAGGCGTTCCCAGTCGATTTTATACGAGCGCTTAAGAATAATCCGGTGACTTACATCACTCAGGATTTCCCCGTTAAGCCCGATAAACCATGACCGGTCGGCCGGGTCAAGTTCCCATGTATAGGGAGGTTCGTTCAGCGGCTCAATCATTCCATAGCCCTCCAAGGGTGACTTAGAACACCACCTTTGCGGCGGTCCCCAGGGCGCTTATCCAGTCAATATCGCCGGACCTGACGCTTGCCGCAGCAACCTTTGCAGGATCGCCTGACCGCAGCGCGGCCCGTTGGGCGCTTGCGTTTGCTTCGATTTCCGTCCGTGCGGTTCGCTCGGATTGGCTGTTTGCCACGGTTTGCTGATTTATCTCCGCCAACCGAACCCGTTCATCCGCCTTGGCCTTCTGTTCCTGGGCGGCAATCTGGGCTTTAAACTCGGCTTCGGCCTGCTCCCGTTCGCGGGTTGCCGCCGCTTCAATATCACTAAAGGCTTGGGCTACCTTTGTCTGTACCGCCCGGTTAGGAAGTTGGCCGATAATATCGTTGGTGTATTTCCTCACCAGCGCTTTCCAGGTAGCGTCAGGCATACTATACACGATGTACCATAAGTATTCCTGCGTTTTCTGACGGGTTGTCAAATCTTCGGTTTCGACTAATTGCCAAAAATCCGCCACCGGATCGTTCCCCATGATGGTAATTTTTGTCGCGGTGGCAATTTCTTCTACAATGTCCAATTCGCCATCGTCCAACACCGATCCTGCGCCGGTTACCACATACTGTTTTAGTTCGTTTGCCGTTTTAGCGGCGAATAGGAGCCCCGCCTGAACCCGCGCTTCATCCCTGTTGCGGCGCTGTGCCACACTATATTTTACCCGGGCCGTTCCATTAATGCCGAAGTCCTGCTTAACCGGGGCGCTGTTTCCTAACACCAGGGATGGAAACCAGACCGGTGTGGGGGGCATGCCAATATTCCGGTTGCTCCAGTCCCGGATAACCGACCGGTTCGGTACGATATCCACGTTTGACGCAGAGGCAACAGCCGCTGCCACAACCGCATCAGCCGCCGCATCAGTAGTCGTGCTGCCACCCGTTGTCTTGCACCCTGCACATAAAACCGCCATCACTACCACCGCAAAGAAAGCGGTATTCCTTAGTACCTTGTTCATTATTGAACCTCCTCTATTAATAATTGCCGCTATTGGCAATGAATTCCCCATGGAATGATTTTTTGATTTCCCCCGCAAGGGCGGTATAGCCCCGACGTTTTGCCAGATCAGGGTTTACCGCCCCGCTGCGTTCCGGCGCACTGATGGCGCAGGAAAAAAGCGGATCGCCGGATTTGCCGGAAATAGTAATGCTCACTGTGGGGGTATAAAAGGTCCCCGCAGGAAGGGTCTGCCTCCCTTCATCCACCGCTACGGTACACACCGCGCTTGCGGCCAGCCGGTTGCGGGACACCGGGAAACCCTCGGCGCTCAGAGCCCCGGTCACCGCCGCGGCGGCAATCCCGTCAAGATCAACCGGGCAGTCAACAAAGATACCGGCGTTTGCCCGGGACCGGTCTATGCGCTGGGGAATGGCGGCAATCAAATCCCTCGCCTCCGCAAAATCCCTTGCGCCCTGGGGGTACAAAATCCCGGCAAAACGGAAATAGGGGTCCAGTTCCTGTTCCGCATAGCCTTGGGCCCTTTGATATTGAAAGAACTGCCGAAAGGGTTCCCCCTCGGCCTCCGCCGCCCCGAACAGTTTGGTAAAGGCGTCCGCCCGCTGACGCACCTGGGGCTCGTAAATCGTCCAGGCTTCTTTCCGGTCAATATATGCCACGGTCTCCCATTGCCCTTCCCCCTTGTTATACCAACTGTCCGCATACCGCACCGCAAACAGGGTGGTCTGGGAACTGACAAAGGTTTCCTCGGTGGTCTGCCGGGACTCATCGGTTTCGCCGTTGCGCCCGGTTATGGACAGCCGGGAGGATTGGGAGGTCTCTATCTGGGAAGTAATCCACCGGGAAATCTGGGCGATCCCGTCGTTTTGGGCGGCGGCAAGATCCGGCCCCCGGCCCTTCTGTGCTATATACTGTGCGCGGGGATATACCGTTGCTACGCCGTTCGTGGTTTTTGCCCAGGCGGGGGGGGCCGTTACCATTCCGGTTGAAGCGCAGGAGGAAAAAATGAGAACCGGCAATAAAACAATAGTTATGCTACGCATTTTATAACCCCGCATTCCGGTTCTTTAGCAGACGTTCCAGGTCCGCAATCCGCCATCTATCCGGTGTAGTATACCCATATTGCTGGGGCAGCCTGGCGGTGATAATTTCTATAAACCCGCTTCTCCCCGCCTCTTCCGGGGTCATGTTGGTAGTAAAGCGTTCTGTTAATACATCTTGTTCATAAACCTCCAGCGCAAATGTTGTTTGCCACCCGACATTTTGAATGCCGATAAAATCAATGTTCACCGTAAGTGTATCGGTAATATCATCCACCGGGATGGACTCAAAGGTCAAAACAGTTCTGCCTTTAGCGCCGTCACGATTCAAAGCAATATATGACCCGCCCGTATCCTGGGGAGCAATATCAACAGAATAGGCAACCATGCCGTCACGGGAGCGGAACTTCTTTCCCTTTTCATTGATCAATTCACCCCGAAAAAACAGCGGCCTTCTGCTATTCCAGGTATTAAGAAATGCACTCCGGGTAATCTGTTTTTTCGGCCATGAGTTAAGGTCAAAATCCTCGCCGGAGGACCACGCCGATAAGGTACTGCGTCCCACCGCACGCAGCCCCTCGCATACATTTTGCAGCACCTTTAAATAAGTAAGGGTAAGCTCCGTGGGCTGTAATTCCACGGTAAAAACTATATCCATGGTTTTCTTTTGATAGTTAGGATTCCTCTGTTGTGCACTGGAGGGATCGTAAACCAGTCTGAAGGGATACATTTTGCTGAAATATTCTTCCGCTTCGGTAAGCGTTTTTATCCATGCGTCCCGCCGTTGTATATCGTTTTTAAAATCCTCCCGCAGGTTGCCGCTTGATACTCTGGCACTTAAGGCAGTAAGCCGGGATGCCGCCTCCCGAAGGCCGGGGTCCGAACGGTTTGCCTGATACAGGTAGGACAGGGCCTCAACCACGGTTCCGCTTTTCTGGGCAACGATGCCCTTGGACATGGCCACCTCGGCGTTCACCGTTTCCTTCTTTGCGGTCCTGTGCAATTCAGTCCTGCCCAGGGCGGTCAGCCGTATCCCCATCTGGGTAAGCAGGTCCTCCACTGCGGCGGCAGCGGCTTCCCCACTTTCAATATCCGCAGCCGTACAGGCCTTGGGGGGATAGGAATATTTCCGCACCCCCGTTTCGGCGTCGGAAATCCCCAGATCCAGGATATACCCGGCGTTAGTTTTGGTAACGGTTCCCGCCAGGATAAGCTGGGTATTGGTCATATTGCCAATCCTGATATAGTCGGCCTCCGAAAAATTGCCGCTTTCGGAAAGCTTCTGTTCGGCAATGATTCTATCCATGTTCTGCCGGTCAATCACCGTGATGGCGGAAAAGCGATTAAAGCCCCCGGTAAGGGAGCCCTGAATAAAGGTGGGCAGATAGTCGTCGTCTTTGGTTAAACGAATGGCGGTGGGGACCAGCACCGCCAGCCGCCGCCCCTTCCCCCCGTCGCCTTCAAAAAGGACGGCCGGTTCCGGGATCGATTGTACTGTTTCCGCTACCAGCGCCGCCGTCCGAGCGGAGGGCGCTTCCGGTTTCTTCCGGGCGGTTTTAGTTTTCTGCGGCCCCCTATCGGTAATCCTGCCGGTATCATCAAAATAGTACACCCTTCCCGCCTCAAAAACAGCGGTTACCGGCTGTTGCGGGATGTTCACCCTATCCCATTCAAGGACATGGGTTCCATCGGGAACAATCATGGTATATTGAAAAAACACTCCTCCCGCGCCCCAATCGCCAAGATATTTGCCGTCAAATTTCCGTATATAAATAGAGGATTGCACAATCAGCGTCACAGACTGATCCAAGGGGACATCGGGATACAGCCGGCTGCCTGAGGTAGCGCAGCCGGACAGGACGCAAAAAGCGGCAATAGAGACGAACAGGGTAGGTACAAAAGCCTTTTTCATGCTATACTTACCTCATGATGATTGAACAAACGATTGAGATTCCCCGGGAAATCCCGGCGGGGGTACTCCTTGCGTATTTTGCTGTTTAAGGTTATATTTTGCGGTAAGAGGGAGCGGTGAACGCAATGTTTGAAAAAGAAGAAGCCTTTTTCGAGGCGCATAAGAGAGAATTTATAAGCGCCTATGCGCATAAACATCTTATTATAACCGGCGATACTGTTTTTGGCGTATACGATACGGTGGGGGACGCCCTTAGCAATGCCGCAAAACAGCTTGAACCGGGTAAATTTATGCTGCAATCTATCGACACCTGCGATGATGTGATGAGGTTCCATTCGAGGGTGTATGTCTAGTAAGGATACGTACCTTGCCTTTACCGAGCGGTATAAAAAGCCGGTTAAAGAATTTGAAATACCTATCGGATTATCGCCCGCGTCTGCGTTAGTTGGGACAACACCGGCAGCCATTACCGTCAAAGCCATCTGGGATACCGGCGCTACCTGTACGGTTATAAACCCATCAGTACAGAAAAACCTTAATCTCTGCGCCGTCAGAAGGGCAATCGCAATGGGTGTGAACAGTATCGAACATGCTGATGTAGTTGCTATAGATATAAATCTTCCCAACGGCTCTATTGTAAAAAACGTTCTGGCTTTGGTCGCTGATATTAACTCAGGCGGCAGTGATGTCCTTATTGGCATGGACATTATCACCCTGAGCGATTCCGCCATTAGCAGTACCGGCGGAGAGACGGTTTTCTCTTTTGTAATGCCGCCTCTGGAGGAAATTGTCAACCTGCATAATTTGGCTGTCGACGCAAACAGAAAAAATAATGAAATTTTTTTAGTAATCTTTTCTTCAGCATATCTAATTTGTTTA
>BNUY01000153.1 GCA_025997715.1 Spirochaetia bacterium | reverse complement strand
TTGGGCACGGAAACAGCCATGCAAGCGAGATTTTTTGCCTTTTGAACCTGCTTGCGTTTTTGACACACGGCATTGAGGCGCTGACCCACGAGGATTATATAAACGCCCGGGCCAAGGCCGGCCGAAGGGATGAGTTTTTCAACAAACTCAGGGTTGTTCTTGAGTATTTTGTTTTTGATGACTGGGACGCTTTCATTGCCTTCATCCTCAACGGGCCCCAAGGCGGTTAAAATGAGAATTGCTGTAAAATCTCCTTTACCCCTTGACATTTATGCTAAACTGTCTTATCTTGTATGTATGAAGTGGTTGTAGAACGCAACCACGTTAATCTAAAGAAAGTTTGACCGGTGAAGTGATTGTAGGGCGCAATCACGTTAATCAAAAAAAAGCCCCATTTTTTGCGCCAAAAGAATTCAACGCATTGAAGCAAAGGGAATTTCAAATCAAACAGCAATTTTCCTCCTATGTAGCGGCTTACCGTAAAGAAGTAAGCCGCCTCAAGATACCGCCAGCCGCCTCGACTGTTGCCCTTGTCGTAGAAAATCAACCCACCCGCAGGGCCGGTATCACCCACCTTGTAGGCCGGGGCCGCCAGAGTCTGCGCCGCCTGTCCGCTTCCCCCGCCGGATGCCACGCCGCTGTTTCCGCCGGCTTGCGCGGTTTGTGTGCCGCCGCTTCCGCCGCCGGATGATCCGCCTGACACACTTTGCGCGGTTACGGTTCCCGCTCCGCCGGAAGAGCTATACCCTTTAGAACCGCTGTTCACAAGGGCGGTGATAGTCGCGCCCGGGGGTATGTTCCGGTTGAACTGTCCCTGCACCCGGATTCTCATGCGGTAGTTATCGCCAACCTTGCTTATCGCGCCGGACACAATGATTTGCGCGCCGACCATCTTTCCTATTTCCTGGGCGGAATTGTCGTCCACTTCGCCGGCCCACTGGAAGTTCAGTTCCGAGCGGATCGCGTCAAGCTGCTGGCGGTCCACCACGGGGAAATTCTTGTCGTTCACGGCGTTGGCGATGAGTTCATCAATGATGTAATCCGAGAGGGCATCAGAGTCGGACTGGACGTTGAGTATGACGATTTTGTTTCCCGCAGGAACGTTGCCGTCCAGGTAGTCCGAAGCCTCGCGGATCGCGGCGTCCAGTTCATCCGGGACGGCTGCGGCCTTGGGGCTTGAGCCGCAAGCTGCGGCAATCTGTACCGCCAGGGCGATACACGCCGCTGCGGTAATTTTCTTTGCAATTTTCATATTTGTTTTCCTCCAAAATGAATTCATTTCTATTTCCTCCCTTGGTAATAAAATCCCACGGCGCAGTGGAGGAAAATAGAGGCTGCGCCGCAGGGTACGAAAAAATCCGTCTGTTATTCCGCGCCCCATTGGGCAAGGCCGTTTTGAAGTATCTGCTGTGCCATGCTGATGGTGATGTCGTACAGCTCGGAGTCTTTGGCGACACTGGTTGTCAATGCCTGGGCTACCTGCCGGTTCAGTTCCGCCTTGGGTATGGTGTACATGACGTAGGCGGTGTACTCGTCGGTGTATACGTCTTTCTGGTCGGGGTCGTAGCGGCGGCGGAGACTCCACCAGTCGGAATCCCGCTGGGCCCCGCTGTAGGACACGTTCACGATGACGTTGATCACGTTATCAATCTGCTGGTTATATTCGCCGGAACCCGCTCCCTGTGCCGATGACGAATTGGCCCCCCCTGATGACTGCGCCGAACCGGTTACCCTGGCCTGGTATTCGCTGGCGATGGTGGTATGGAGCATGGCGCCGATACACTGCTGCGCGCTGAAGTTGTCCGCCCAAGCAAGGACGAACTGCTTGTTCACGCCGGATTCCTCGCCGATGATACAGTACCTGTCTTTGAACTGTGGCTGGGACTGTACCGCCGTGATGCCGTTGGCGGTGTAGTTCTTGATCCAGTCCGGGGTCGGCACCCCCATTGAGGTTCCCTTGTTCTCCATCTCATTGACGGTAACTTTGGGGCCGGATTTGCACCCCGCCAGCGCGATGAGCGCGAGGGCAAGGCCAATCAACAGGATTCTCTTTGCAATTTTCATCTTTCTTCTCCTAAACAAGTCTTTATATGAACCCCGCAACGCGGGATTATTCCAAAAGCAAGGCTACTCTATGAGCCCGTTGAGCCAGGTATCAAACTCCCGGGCGAATTTACCTCCCTTGAGGGAAGTCTCCACGGCGCGGACGGCAAGGCGGCGGGCTTCCGAAACCGTGTTGGGGTGGGCCTTGCGGTCGTCCTCGGTGAAACTGAACAGGGCGGCTCCGTCCTGGTCTTCCAGGGCCGAGTCCAGGTAGTAGCGGCAGGATATGACGTTCTGACCCAGCGCCTCGAAGCGGGCGTTTGCGCGTAACACATAAGTGCCCCGCCCCTGCTCGTTGATTTTGAAGCCCCGGTCCCGGAAGAAGGAACCGGCGGCCCGGGTAAAGAGGGTTTTGTCCGCCGGTTGTTCGGTATCTATGACAATGCCGATGGTGATGAGGGCGGCGCACTCCAGCATTTTTGTTTTGATCAGGTTTGCCCCGCCGTAGCCGGGCCTGCGGTTGGCGGCGGTGGGGTCAAGGACTTCGAGGATATTCTGGAAGTTGTCGGTTACCTGGGCTATGGCGTGGGCGAAGGAGAGCCGGGCGTATACTTCGAAGGAACCGGTAATCGGGACGGCGGCGGCGAGGAGCCGGTCTATGATAGCGGTGTTTTCCCGTACCATGCCGGAATAACGGGCGGCGCATTCCCGGCGGTTCATGCGGGCGTTAACGTAGACGGTGCGGTCCGGGGCGCGGTATATGTCGGTCTGTACGCCGATGAGCCCCCGCACATTGGTAGTCGTGTTTATGTCCTGGGAGAAGTTTTGCGACTGGTCAAAGGCTACGGACTTTTTACCCGCCGCCTCACTGACGATTTGGGAAAACGCCTGGGATGATTGGGTAAGGCTGGCAATGTCGGTCTTGAAGGCCCGCGCCAGGGCGTTCATGGCGGCGCTTTCGGCCTGGGCTTGGCTGTTGCCCTGGGCGGTTACGGCAACCCATTCCCGCGCGGGGAAGGCTTGCTCAAGGTTCTGTACCCAGGTTGGGGCTGCCTGGGCGTGGAGGCTTAGGGGCAGGGCCAGTAATACGAGAGCGATAATGGTTTTGGGCTTGTTCATGGGTTTTTTTCCTTTCTTCCTTAATATGGTTACCGTCCTGGGTCCGGCGGGCTTCAAACAAGGCACGGCCAAGGTAGCCCCGCAGATACGCCTTGTCGGTATCGGGAAGCAGGGCCAATTTTTCCTCTATGGGCATATTTTCAATCACCTCTTTTAGTTCCCTGTTCACGGCGCGGCCTCCCTGCGGTATTCGGGGTAAAAGGCCAACGCAGAGGCCAGTTCCTCGGCTTGTATTGCCGCAGCAGGGGGTTTACTTCGATTCAGAGGGGCGTAATACCGGACCAGTTCCCCCAGATCGAGGACGTCCAGGGTTTTGAAGACATTTTTTGCAAGGACTTTGACCTGCCGCTTTTCCATCTCCAGGGTTTCGGCTATCCAGGCTATGCTGAAACCTTGCCGCAGCCAGAGGTAGATTTCGTGTTCCGCAGGCGTAAGACGGCTCACCAGTGCGGCCCGGTCTGCGCTCGTGGTTCCCTACTTCACCGGATTCCCCCTCCTTTTCGTTTGAAACTTGTTGAATAGTACGGGCGGAATGGCGGTTTGTAATCCTGTTAAATTTAGTAGGTTGGGGTGTTTTTGGTGTTTTTAGGTGATTTTTGACCTACTAAATTTAGTAGGTTGCCCCAAAACAGGCTTTTTTCAAGCGGCATCCACGGCAATTTCAAATTCAACCACAGACCACACGGACAAAAGGAAAAGACAGGAAAGAATGAGTCTGTGAGGTCTGTGGTTATTTCGAATGTAGAGTTAATCGACCGTAATCATCGCAAGAAACTGATCGGGGTTGAGGGCCGGGATTCCCGACCCGGCAAAGCCCCCCGGATCTCTGGTGATGATGTACCGCACCGCGAGCCGCTCCCCGGCGGTGAACTGCACACAGTCCTCAAAATCGTTCCAGTCAAGATTAATCGCCCGGCGGATTTCTACACCGGTAACAGCGGCTACGTCAACGGTTTTGAGTAGCAGTTTAATCCGCGCCATAACCAGCCTTTTATCCCTGAGTTCCTTACAAGCAATATAGTAGATATCCGTCACGGCGGAGGCGGACACAAAGGCGGTGTACACTCCATGCTGAGAGCCATCTACTATCTTACTGACGTTTTGATAAAACAGCTCCCGCTGAAGTATGACGTCAAGGGCAACATTGGTATCGAGCAATACGTTCATATACCGTATTTGTCCTTGATGATGATGTCACGGACATCTTTGACCAGAAAGGTTTCCTGCGTTAAGCCTTCGGGGAGCCAGCTTGAGTCAAGTTCGACCGGCTGGTCCAGCACCTGCCAAATCGGGTCATTCTTCCGCTGCTCCCTCCACTCTTCCCACTGCGCCCGGGTCACCCTGGGCAGGGGTTCTTCCGGGTCTGCTTTGGCGGGGACCGGCGGTTCCGGGAAGAAGACTATCCGGCAGCGGCCTGCCGGTACATCCTGCGGTACGTCAAGGGTCAGCCGGAGGACCTCACCCTTCGGGTGGTCGGGTATATCAATGGTCTGTTGCATAGGCATAAAGAACCTCCAAGCCCTAAGAAACGTTAGTTTTAGAAACCTACCGGTTTCAAGTATAGGGGAGCTAACCGCATAATACAAGGGATAAGAGGCGTAGCCGTAATAACGGCAGGTATCCCCTATTTCTTCCCAAATTTCGCAAATAACTCCGTCCGGCTTTGTATGCCCAGCTTGCGATAGAGGTTTTTGGTGTGGAAATTGACGCCCGAGTAGCTTATCTTGAGGGTATAGGCGATCTGCTTGACGGGGGCTTCCGTCAGGAGCAGGGTAAAAACTTCAGTCTCCCGGGGAGAAAGGCCCAGATGTTCTTCGGTGTCTACCTTCTCCGCTTCGGCAAGGGCCGGGGCGTATTCGACCATATCGGCCAGATAAAGGCCGTCGGTCCAGGGAGCGTCAAATACCTTCTTCTGTAATAACGGCGTCAGCAGGAAACAAACGCAGCAGAGGAGGAAGACCATCCCAAAGGTCAGGATGTGGGACTGCCCCGAAAAAAGGTCGTTGCACTTGGTGAGGATACCGGAGATGACAAAATACTCGGCAAAGAACATAAGGCAGTAGATCCTGAACATTTTAAGGGATTTGCTCCGTTTGATAGCCCCGCCGCAGATGTAGTAGATGATGATGTAGCCCAAGCCTTCGCCCAGGCCGTAGGCGAAGGAACCGGAAAGAATCGTGGGCGGCGCGTCATACAGGAGCGCGCCCAGGCCCAGGAGTGAGAGGACGATGAACAGGAGCCAGCTATACAGGGCGCTCCGGTTGATGAGGATATGGAGGATCAGAACCAGGGCGATGGCGGCGAATTCTCCGGCCCCAAAAGCCCAACTGTTCACCCGTTTTTCCGCGTATTCGACGTAATTGGTCATGCACATGACCAGGTAATACACGACGTCCAGGCCGATGACGAGGGAAACGCCAGAGCCTTTGCCGTCTCCTGCCATATCCGAAAGCCCCTCCCGGCCGGGCAGGAATTCTTCTTTTTTACGGCAGAGCAGAACCGTAACGAGGTACAGGGCCATGACGACGGCGGCGCCCCAGGTTTTGCCCGCCGCCTGAACGGCGGGGAAGGCCCGCCAGAAGGTGTAGTAAAAGCCGTAGTAGCACTGGAGCAGGATCATGCCGAACAGCCGCTCCACATTGTTCAGGGCGAAGCAAAACAGGTAAAAGGCGGAACCGGCACAGACGCCGTTCAGGAATTGAAAGGCCATAAACAGGGAAAACCGCGCCAGGCCCTCGGGCAAAAAAAGCTGAAAGGGGAGTATTACGGCGCACAGGACGGTCCCCAGGCGGAGGGCGGGGATTATGAGGCGTTTTGGCAGCAGGGTCAGGACGAGCCAGCCTAACCCTAAGGGAAACAGCATAAGTTCCCAGGATTCCAGCCCAAACAGGCGGAAGTGCTGGTCAAAGTAACGGAGGTCGCCGATGATGACGGACAGGGGGAAAACGAGGATTGCCGCCCAGAGGCCGCCGCGAAAGTTTCGGGGGGAAAGTTCGTCCCGGCTGGTGAGGATATTGCTGAGGGTTTGCTTGAAACTGATCACGCCTTAGGTTGTCCACCACTTAGATTATCTTGAGGGCTTGTCTTTGGCAAGTCCGCGAAGCGGGTAAACGCGGCACGATCCAGGTAGCCCCGCAGATAGGCCTTGTCGATATCGGCAAGCATGGCCAGCTTTTCTTCTACCTGAATCCGTATATGTATTATTGTAAAAGCCCGTAAATCATTGCCAGGTATAGAGATAGGGCAAAATCCCGAAACACCCAAAAGGTGAAAATCATTTTACAAAAAACTCGTCCTCCATGGTATA
>BNUY01000152.1 GCA_025997715.1 Spirochaetia bacterium | reverse complement strand
CGGGGGAGAATAAAGAGGGAACCGCAGCATTTCTGCAGGCGCTCACCAAACCTTGACCAGGGTGATGCCGGAGAGGGTTCTTCTTGAACCGAGGCTTCTGCCGTTAGCCAGCACCATCTCCGTAAGTAAACAAGAAAAATGAAATAACGGAATTTTTAGAAAAACCCGGTCCCACCAAGGAGATCGGCGAGTATAAAGTACCCGATGAATTGAAAAAGGATAAAAATTCCCGGGCCGATGAATATTTGGCCTCCATGGGCATCTACATCTTCAACGCCGCCGCCATGGAAAGCTGCTTGGACAATGATTTTACCGATTTCGGCAAGGAAATCATCCCCGCCGCCATCCACAACCTCAAGGTAAACGCCTATGTTTTCAACGGCTACTGGGAAGACATCGGGACCATCCGGAGCTTTTACGAGGCAAACCTGGACCTGACCACCCTCAGACCCCGGTTCGACTTTTATGACGAGGACCGGCCCATTTACACCCATGTGCGGAACCTCCCCCCCTCAAAGATGAATTTCAGCAACATGCACCAGTCCATCGCCGCCGAGGGCTGTATCATCACCAACGCTTCCATCTCCAACTCCATCGTCGGGGTCCGTACCATCATCGAGTCCGGGGCCAGCCTGAACGGGGTCATCTGCATGGGCGCCGACTACTACGAAACGGAAATCCAAAAACAACAGAACGTCGAAGCCAGGGTGCCGAACGTAGGCATCGGGAAGGGGGTCATCGTCAAGGGGGCTATCATCGACAAAAACGCCTGCATCGGCGAGGGCTGTCGCATCGGCATCGATGACCTGAACCGCAGCGACGGCAACTTTGGCCACTACTACATTGTGGACGGCATCATCGTGATCCCGAAAAACACCGTACTGTACCCGGGAACGGTGATTTAGCGGTAGGCAACATATCTCGTGGCCTTTTCTGCGGGAATGGTGTATACTGCAACCAAGAGGTACATGTATGAGTGAAACATATACAGAAATCACCCTGAAGAACACGGTGGATGTCGAAAATGCGGAGAACGGGCTTATCAAACAGTCCGATGTCCGGCAAACAACGGTTCAGGCCCTGGTGGATACCGGCTCAACCGAACTGGTTATCAGCGAAAAGATACGGCGCAAGCTGGGGCTGCGGATTGTGAAGGATTGTGTGGTTGAACTCGCCAATAACCAAACGGAAACCTGCCATGAAGCGGGGCCGGTAGCGGTGCACTGGAAAGACCGTGAGACCTTCTGCAGCGCGGTGGTTATGCCCGGAGAGGGCGAAGTACTTCTGGGCGCTATCCCTATGGAGTCCCTGGATATAACCGTGAACCTGCTCCGGCAGGAAGTAACCGGCGCCCATGGAAACAAGAAACTCTTTAAGGCCAAGTAAGGAGGCGGACAAAATGACCTTTAGTGAACGGATGAAGGAATTGTTGGAGCAGGGCGCCGTGGTATCCAGGGAGTTTGCGGTCAAGGCCGGTGAAAAGGCCCAGGACTGGGGCAGCCGCGGCCTTTCGGCTTCCAGGGAGTTCGCCGCTAAGGCGGGGGCCAAGGCCCAGGAATTGGGGGAAATCGGGGTCCTCAAGCTGGAAATCAAGCAGTTTGAGGGGCAGGCCCAGAAGCTCATAGCCCGTCTCGGCGCGGAGGCATACAGCCGGTTTTCCGAAGCCGACGCTCTTAACGTTTCCCGGGATGAGCCTGCGGTACAGGCCATACTGGGGGAAATTGCTGCGATAAAGGAAGCTATTGAACGGCGGGAGGAGGATCTGCGGCAGCGGAAGAATTAAGAAGAGCAACCACCACGAAAAAGACAGGAAACACACGAAAAAAGACCGATTCTTTTTCGTGTGTTTCGTATTTTTCGTGGTTTTTTCTTCAATTTGATGGCCGAAGCTATTGACACGATTGCGGCGGCTTTTGTATATTTACCATTGTCACCCGTAATGTGGGGTGTAGCGGACCTAATGTCCGATGTCGTTTTACCGGGTTTGCCGTATTGTATTCAAAAAGAAACAAAAAACGCGCCAGGGACTTGACACAAGCGGACGGATATAGTAAAGTCTGCAAACCCGCCTAAAACAGGCAGGGGGAAGCTTTGACGGGAGTCAGGCTTCAGTGATATTTGGCAATATAGGGAAGGGGAGAGATAGCCCGTGAGAGCGGGTTGTCAAGAAGAAAGATGCGGTCCTGGTAACAGGGCCGCGAAGCCAGCAGAGGCGTCACGGGAGACCGGGGCGTCTAAGCAAGCGTATCGAAGAGGAACAGCGGCGGGCCGAAAGGCTTGCCGTACCGGTAACCGGGGAGCCCTGGTTGCCGGCTTGAAATGGTAATTTTCAGCGGCCGCAAGGTCGTTGGAATACATATCATGGAGAGTTTGATCCTGGCTCAGAACGAACGCTGGCGGCGCGTCTTAAGCATGCAAGTCGAGCGGCAAGGGGGAGCAATCCCTCCTAGAGCGGCGGACTGGTGAGTAACGCGTGGGTGACCTACCCTAAGGTTGGGGATAGCCATTAGAAATAGTGGGTAATACCGAATATGGTTGCGGGACTTTGGTTCTGTAAAGAAAGGGGCTTCGGCCCCGCCTTGGGATGGGCCCGCGTCCCATTAGCTTGTTGGTGAGGTAAGAGCCCACCAAGGCGATGATGGGTAGCCGGCCTGAGAGGGTGAACGGCCACACTGGGACTGAGATACGGCCCAGACTCCTACGGGAGGCAGCAGCTAAGAATATTCCGCAATGGACGAAAGTCTGACGGAGCGACGCCGCGTGGATGACGAAGGCCGAAAGGTTGTAAAATCCTTTTGTTACTGAAGAATAAGCGGGGGAGGGAATGCCCTCGTGATGACGTTAGGTAACGAATAAGCCCCGGCTAATTACGTGCCAGCAGCCGCGGTAACACGTAAGGGGCGAGCGTTGTTCGGAATTATTGGGCGTAAAGGGCGCGTAGGCGGCCATGTAAGTCTGGGGTGAAATCAATCGGCTTAACCGGTTAATTGCCTTGGAAACTGTATGGCTAGAGTCATGGAGGGGTAGTTGGAATTCCGCGTGTAGGGGTGAAATCTGTAGATATGCGGAAGAACACCGGTGGCGAAGGCGAACTACTAGCCAATGACTGACGCTGAGGCGCGAAAGTGCGGGGAGCAAACAGGATTAGATACCCTGGTAGTCCGCACTATAAACGATGTGCACTAGGTGTTGGGGCGTGCGTCTCAGTGCCGAAGCGAACGTGATAAGTGCACCGCCTGGGGAGTATGCCCGCAAGGGTGAAACTCAAAGGAATTGACGGGGGCCCGCACAAGCGGTGGAGCATGTGGTTTAATTCGATGATACGCGAGGAACCTTACCTGGGTTTGACATGGTAGTGAATGGTGCAGAGATGTATCAGTCCCGCAAGGGACGCTATCACAGGTGCTGCATGGCTGTCGTCAGCTCGTGCCGTGAGGTGTTGGGTTAAGTCCCGCAACGAGCGCAACCCCTACTGCCAGTTACTAACAGGTAACGCTGAGGACTCTGGCGGAACTGCCAGTGATAAACTGGAGGAAGGTGGGGATGACGTCAAGTCATCATGGCCCTTACGACCAGGGCTACACACGTGCTACAATGGACGGTACAACGTGACGCGAGACCGCGAGGTTATAGCGAAGCACAAAAAGCCGTCCGTAGTTCGGATTGAAGTCTGAAACCCGACTTCATGAAGTTGGAATCGCTAGTAATCGCGCATCAGCATGGCGCGGTGAATACGTTCCCGGGCCTTGTACACACCGCCCGTCACACCATCCGAGTTGGAGGTACCCAAAGCCGGTAGCGTAACCGTAAGGAGCGCGCTGTCTAAGGTAAATTTAGTGAGGAGGGTGAAGTCGTAACAAGGTAGCCGTACTGGAAAGTGCGGCTGGATCACCTCCTTTCACACTGAAAGGGCGGGTAATCCTAAGTGATTACCCAAACCGGAGTATAAGCTATTCCGGGGGGCTTCTGGTTTAACCGCCGGGTGTCCCAAACACGGGCCGTATGGCCCACAACCTCTTTAACTTTCTTCTAATCTCCCTTTCCCTTTTTTTGAATGTAACGTTCTTCTATATAATAGAGGACGAAACAGATATGGATACAGATAAGGGGATATAGCTCAGCTGGCTAGAGCGGCGGCTTTGCAAGCCGTAGGTCAGGGGTTCAACTCCCCTTATCTCCACATTGGGAGATAAGATCTCCCGGGGTTCTTTGAAAGAAGTCTTTAGACTTCAACATAGGGAAGGGGTATGAGCAAGGTCCCTGAGGGACTTTGCGGGAACAATAATATGGTCAAGCGAGAGAAGGGTTTAAGGTGAATGCCTTGGAGTCATGAGGCGAAGAAGGCCGTGGCAAGCTGCGAAAAGCCGGGGGGAGGAGCAAACATCCTGTGATCCCCGGATAGCCGAATGGGGTAACCCGGCGGGAGCGATCCCGCCATCCGGCCGCTGAATCAAATAGGCGGCGGAAGCAATACTAGGGGAACTGAACCATCTAAGTACCCTGGGAACAGAAATCAATGAGATTCCGAGAGTAGCGGCGAGCGAAATTGGAAGAGCCTAAACCGTCCATTAGGACGGGGTTGTAGGGTTTGCCGCGCGTTTAAACGCGGCGGAGTAAGAAATGTCCAGTATAGCGGAACGGTTTTGGGAAAGCCGGACAGAGAGGGTGAAATCCCCGTACGCGACATGGTGGACACTCCGTGGGCAGATACCTGAGTACGGCGAGGCACGAGAAACCTTGTCGGAATCCTGGTCGACCACGATCAAAGGCTAAATACTCCATGACTACCGATAGAGAAGAAGTACCGTGAGGGAAAGGCGAAAAGAACCCCGGTGAGGGGAGTGAAAGAGAACCTGAAACCTTAAACCCACAACAGGTCAGAGCCCAATTTATTGGGTGATGGCGTGCCTTTTGTAGAATGAGCCTGCGAGTTACGATAGCGAGCGAGGTTAAGGCGTTGAAGCGCCGGAGCCGGAGGGAAACCGAGTCTGAATAGGGCGTTCAGTTCGTTGTCGTAGACCCGAAGCCAAGTGATCTAGATATGAGCAGGTTGAAAGTCAGGTAAAACTGAGTGGAGGACCGAACCCTAGTCTGTTAAAAAAGGCAGGGATGACTTGTGTCTCGGAGCGAAAGACTAAACAAACTTGGAAATAGCTGGCTCTCCCCGAAATGCCTTGAGGGACAGCCTCATCCAAAAGTAATGAAGGTAGAGCACTGGATGGACTAGGGGGCTTCACCGCCTACCAAACCCAATCAAACTCCGAATGTCATTATTCAACGGATGGGAGTGAGACTGCGGGCGACAAGGTTCGTAGTCGAGAGGGAAACAGCCCAGACCGTTAGCTAAGGTCCCCAAATACCGCTCAGTGTAAAATGATGTGTGATGGCGAAGACAGCCAGGATGTTGGCTTAGAAGCAGCCATCATTTAAAGAAAGCGTAATAGCTCACTGGTCGAGTCATGATGCGCAGATAATGTAACGGGGCTAAGCGGTATACCGAAGCTACGGGTTCAGTAAGCAATTATTGGACGGTAGGGGAGCATTCCACGGACCGATGAAGGTGCACTGAGAAGTGAGCTGGAGGGGGTGGAAGAGAGAATGCAGGTATAAGTACACGAAAAGACGGGTGAGATCCCCGTCCGCCGAAAGCCTAAGGATTCCTGGGTAAAGGTCATCTGCCCAGGGTAAGTCGGCCCCTAAGGCGAGGACGAAAGTCGTAGTCGATGGGAAACTGGTTCAGATTCCAGTACCTTCCTTAGTTTTGATGGGATGACGCATGAGGTGAAACCCGGCCGGGCGACGGTTGTCCCGGTCGAAGTGGTAAGCTATTGGGGGTGTAGGCAAATCCGCATCTTCAGGTGAGCCATGACAGCGAGTGAACCTACGGGGGAGCGAAGCGGGCGTAATCAGGGTGCCAAGAAATAATCCCTAAAGCTAGGCTGAGGAAGACCGTACCGTAAACCGACACAGGTAGGCGGGATGAGCAATCTAAGGCGCTCGAGAGAACTCGCGTTAAGGAACTCGGCAAAATGCATACGTAACTTCGGGAGAAGTATGACCTCATACGGGAGTATGGGGTGACACAAAGCAGTCCCAGGCGACTGTTTACCAAAAACACAGGCCTCTGCGAATCAGCAATGAGACGTATAGGGGCTGACACCTGCCCGGTGCCGGAAGGTTAAGGGGAGCGGTTATCCGTAAGGAGAAGCTGTGAACTGAAGCCCCGGTAAACGGCGGCCGTAACTATAACGGTCCTAAGGTAGCGAAATTCCTTGTCGGGTAAGTTCCGACCCGCACGAAAGGTGTAACGATCTGGGAGCTGTCTCAACGCGAGACTCGGTGAAATTTATGTACCGGTAAAGAAGCCTGTTATCCCCGGAGTACCTTTTATCCGTTAAGTGACGGCGCTTCCACTCGCTACCGCCAGATCACTAAGACCTACTTTCGTACCTGCTCGACCTGTCAGTCTCGCAGTCAAGCCTCCTTGTGCCTTTACACTCATACCTTGATTTCCAACCAAGGCGAGGAGACCTTCGCGCACCTCCGTTACTCTTTGGGAGGCGACC
>BNUY01000151.1 GCA_025997715.1 Spirochaetia bacterium | reverse complement strand
TCCATTACGAAGATACCTGGACCGATGCCGCAGTGCGACGGTTCATCATCCGGGTGGGGGAGAAAAACCTGGAGGATATCTACGCCCTGCGCCAATGCGACGCCTACGCCACCACGGGCATTGAACCGGAGCCGGGCTTCCTCGCCCCCCTGAGAAGCCGTATCGACGGCATCCTCGCTCAAAATAGGGCGCTCTCCCTTAAAGACCTGGCAATCTCCGGCATGGACCTGATAGCCATGGGGCTAAGGCCGGGAAAACACCTGGGGATAATTCTCAACGAATTGCTGGAAGCGGTGCTGGATGACCCGGAACTCAATACACGGGAAAAGTTGCTGGAAATAGCGGAAAAACTAAACCGGAGATATGACTAGCTCCGAAAAAAACCGATAATTAAGAAAATAAGAATCGCCAATTGATTTTTTTTGTGGTTTTCGTGGTTAAATTTCTTGTCTTGCTATATAGTATTAAGGAGTAACATGATGAAGAAAAATACAATCATACTCTTTCTTTTGTTAACAGCAGGATGGGCGCTGATTCCTACCCAAAGGATGGATGCCCAGGAAACCCCGGTTGCTCCCCGGCAGCCTGCCACCCGGCAGCCTGGTCCCCGGCAGCCTGCCACCCGGCAGCCAGCTCCCCAGCAGCCAGCTCCCCAGCAGCCTGCCACCCGGCAGCCAGCTCCCCAGCAGCCAGCTCCCCAGCAACCTGCCACCCGGCAGCCAGCTCCCCAGCAGCCAGCCCCCCAGCAACCTGCCACCCGGCAGCCAGCTCCCCAGCAACCTGCCACCCGGCAGCCAGCTCCCCGGCAGCCAGCTCCCCGGTGGCCCGCCTCTGCCCCGGAATTCTCTGCGGGCAGACGGGTCGGCGCGGCGGTATTGAACCCCATTCTTGGCCTTGGTTCCTATACCATGGGGGACGTGGCCGGGGGTTTAATCATAACCGCGCTGGAAGGGGCCGCCGCAGGCTGCGTCTTCTGGGAACTGTCATTAAACAAGGATAATGACATGTACCTGGTGCCCGGTACTATTGCCCTTGCGGCAGGGGGAACGGCGGTGCTTTTCGGTATTCTCAGGCCCATTTTCTACCACCGGACGCCTTCAGCAAGAAGGATGGCGGCCCTCATGAAGGGGCTGGATATTGCGCTCGTTCAGGCGGCGGGGTTAAAAACAGCGCCCGGCGTCCGCTTAAGTTATCGTTTTCAGTTTTAACAGGAGAGAAGTATGAACAGAACTATGAGTATCGACAACAAAAACCGAATCGCCCTATTCTGCGGCACGCTTGCCCTCATTTTTGCGATCTTTTCCTTTGCGGGCTGTGATTCTATCGAAGATCTGTTCCATCCCGACCACGACAGCGGCGAAGAAGGCGGGTTAAATCCTGTTGTATCGGAGGCGTTCACTTCCGACGTCGACAACAACACGCTGGTCATTATGCTGGTCGGCGGCACATTTGAGTCGCAGGCAAACCTCGCCTTGTCGCAATTCACCATCACCACGCAGGGAACACCCGGATTTACCAGTCTGACCGGCGGCACGGTGACACGCACAAGCGACACGGTGGTCACCATTACCGGCTTGGCCCCAGTGACGGCTGCGGGAAGCGGCCAGAAAATCACCGTAGACGCCGCTGCCCTTGCCACGCAAGCCATAGCGGCGGTGGTAGTTGCAAGCGGCGGCGGCGGGTTAAATCCTGTTGAATCGGCGGCGTTCGATTCCTTCATCGGCAACGACGCGCTGACCATTACGCTGTCCGGCGGCAGCGGCAGATTTGGGCCGCAGGCAAGCCTCGATTTGTCGCAATTCGCCATCACATCGGGAACACCCGGATTTGCCAGTCTGACCGGCGGCACGGTGGTACGCACAAGCAACACGGAGGTCACCATTACCGGCTTGACCGCAGTGACGGCCCCGGGCAGCCAGAAAATCACCGTAGCCGCCGCTGCCCTTGCCACGCAACCCACAGAAGTGACGGTAGTTGCAAGCGGCGGCGGTGGAGGCGGGTTAGATTCTGTTCTGTCGAGGGCGTTCACTTCCGTCGTCGGCAACGACACGCTGACCATTACGCTGACCGACGGCGCCTATGCTGCAGCCCCTAACCTGTCGCACTTCACCATCACTACGCCGGGAACAAACGGATTTACCAGTCTGACCGGCGGCACGGTGATACGCACAAGCAGCATGGAGGTCACCATTACCGGCTTGACCGCAGTGACGGCTGCGGGAAGCGGCCAGACAATCACCATAGCCGCCGCTGCCCTTGCCACGCAAGCCGCAGGGGCGGTGGTAGTTGCAAGCGGTGTCCCCGGGTTAACTTCTGTTGAATCGGGGGCGTTCACTTCCGTCATTGGCGACCACACGCTGACCATTACGCTGACCGGCGGCGCCTATTCCGCAGCCCCTATCCCGTCGCAATTCACCATCACTACGCCGGGAATACCCGGATTTACCAGTCTGACCGGCGGCAACGTTCTACGCATAAGCAACGTGCAGGTCGGCATTACCGGTTTGACCGCAGTGACGGCCCTGGGAAGCGGCCAGAAAATCACCATAGCCGCCGCTGCCCTTGAGACGCAAGCCACAGTAGTGACGGTAGTTGCAAGCGGCGGCCATGGAGGCGGGTTAAATTCTGTTGAATCGGAGGCCTTCACTTCCGTCAACGGCGACGACAGACTGACCATTACGCTGACCGGCGGCGTCTATGCCGCAGCCCCTATAGCCCCTAACCTGTCGCACTTCACCATCACTACGCCGGGAACAAACGGATTTACCAGTCTGACCGGCGGCATTGTGACACGCACAAGCGACACGGAGGTCATCATTACCGGCTTGGGTCCAGTGACGGCTGCGGGAAGCGGCCAGAAAATCACCGTAGACGCCGCTGCCCTTGCCACGCAAGCCGCAGCAGTGACGGTGCAGTCGACGGCCCCGGCCCCGACCGATCCCGATATCTATGTGGCGGGATATGAAAATAGCGCCACCACCGGCGGCAACCCCATAGCCAAGGTGTGGAAAAACGGCTCGGTACTATACAGCCTTACAGACGGCACAAAGAGTGCGCACGCCAAGTCGGTTTATGTATCGGGCGGTGATGTCTATGTGGCGGGATATGAAAATAGCGCCCCCCCCGGCAACACACCCCCAGCCAAATCCATAGCCAAGGTGTGGAAAAACGGCTCGGTACTATACAGCCTTACAGACGGCACAAATAATGCGCAGGCCAAGTCGGTTTATGTATCGGGCGGTGTTGTCTACACGGCGGGATATGAATCCAACGGCACCAAAAACGTAGTCAAGGTGTGGAAAAACGGCGGGACACTAAACGGCGGGTCACAAGACAGCCTTACAGACGGCACAAAGAGTGCGGATACCGCCTCGGTTTATGTATCGGGCAGTGATGTCTATGTGGCGGGAAATGAATATAACGGCCTCAGCGGCAGCGCCAGCAAATCCATAGCCAAGGTGTGGAAAAACGGCGTGGCCACAAGCCTTACAAACGGCACATATGAAGCTATTGCCAACTCGGTTTATGTATCAGGCAGCAATGTCTATGTGGCGGGATATGAAGAAATCGCCGGCTACATACGTAAAGCCAAGGTGTGGCAAAACGGCACGGAACTATACAGCCTTACAGACGGCACATATGCTGCGCAGGCCGCGTCGATTTATGTATCGGGCGGCGATGTCTATGCGGCGGGACATGCAAAATACGCCTCCTCCGGCGGCAAATTCATAGCCACGGTGTGGAAAAACGGCGCGGAACTATACAGACTTCCAGTCATCGGAAAGGATACTTTTGTCCGCTCGGTTTTTGTATTGAACGGCGTTGTCTATACGACAGGATATGACCTCACCTCCGACTACAGAGACCGAGTCACGATGTGGAAAGACAATGTGCTTACATACCTTACAGACGACACACGTCTTGCTGAGGCCTACTCGATTTACGTAGAATAGGTGGCGCCGAAGGCCCGGTTTAGCGATAGACCGGAGTGCGCGCTTCTTTTAGGAGGAAGTATGAACAGAACTATGAGTATTGACAGCAAAAACCGAATCGCCCTATTCTGCGGCGCGCTTGCCCTCATCTTTGCGATCTTTTCCTTTGCGGGCTGTGATTCTATCGAAGATACGTTCCACCCCGGGGGAGGCGGGTTAAATCCTGTTGAATCGGCGGCGTTCCCTTCCGTCGTCGGCAACTACATGCTGACCATTACGCTGACCGGCGGCGCCTATGCCGCAGCCCCTACCCTGTCGCAATTCGTCATCACTACGCCGGGAACATCCGGATTTCCCTCTCTGACCGGCGGCAGGGTGGTACGCTTAAGCGACACGGAGGTCAACATTACCGGCTTGTCCGCCGTGACGGCTGCGGGAAGCGGCCAGAAAATCACCGTAGCCGCCGCTGCCCTTGCCTCGCAAGCCTCATCGGCGGCGGTAGTTGCAAGCGGCATCGGCGGCTTCGGGTTAAATCCTGTTGAGTCGGCGGGGTTCACTTCCGTCGTCGACGACAACACGCTGACCATTACGCTGACCCACGGCACATTTATGCCGCAGACAGGCCTCTTCTTGTCGCAATTCGCCATCACTACGCCGGGAACACCCGGATTTACCAATCTGACCGGCGGCACGGTGCTACGCTTAAGCGACACGGGGGTCATCATTACCGGCTTGTCCGCAGTGACGGCTGCGGGAAGCGGCCAGAAAATCACCGTTGACGCCGATGCCCTTGCCTCGCAAGCCACAGCAGTGACGGTAGCGGCCAGCAGGTTAAGTCCTGTTGAGTCGGCGGCGTTCACTTCCGTCGTCGGCAACTACACGCTGACCATTACGCTGACCGGCGGCACATTTGCGCCGCAGGCAGGCCGCCTCGCCTTGTCGCAATTCGCCATCACTACGCCGGGAACACCCGGATTTACCAGTCTGACCGGCGGCACGGTGACACGCACAAGCAACACGGTGGTCCGCATTACCGGCTTGTCCGCAGTGACGGCTGCGGGAAGCGGCCAGAAAATCACCGTTCCCGCCGCTGCCCTTGCCACGCAAGCCACAGCGGTGACGGTAGTTGCAAGCGGGGGCAGCCGCGTGGTCAGCACCCTTGCCGGAGGAAGCGCCTATGGCAATGCCGACGGCACGGGCACAGCGGCAAGGTTCGACTATCCTAGCGGTATCACAACAGACGGCAGCGGGAATCTCTATGTTGCGGACTACCGCAACCACAGTATTCGCAAAATAGTGATTGCCTCAGGAGTAGTGACCACCATTGCCGGAAGCGGCACAGCAGGCTCTGCCGACGGCATGGGCACAGCGGCACAGTTCAACTACCCGTATGATATCACAACAGACGGCAGCGGGAATCTCTATGTTGCGGACAACGGCAACCACCGTATTCGCAAAATAGTGATTGCATCAGGAGCAGTGACCACCCTTGCCGGAAGCACACAAGGCTATGCCGACGGCACGGGTACAGCGGCACAGTTCAACGCCCCGGATGGTATCACAACAGACGGTAGCAGGTATCTCTATGTTGCGGACAGCGGCAACCACCGTATTCGCAAAATAGTGATTGCATCAGGAGCAGTGACCACCCTTGCCGGAAGCGGCACACAAGGCTATGCCGACGGCACGGGCACAGCGGCACGGTTCTGGTCCCCGACTGGTATCACAACAGACGGCAGCGAGAATCTCTATGTTGCGGACTACGGCAACCACCGTATTCGCAAAATAGTGATTGCATCAGGAGCAGTGACCACCCTTGCCGGAAGCATTTATGGCTATGCCGATGGCATGGGCACAGCGGCATGGTTCAGAAATCCTGACGGTATCACAACAGACGGCGGCGGGAATCTCTATGTTGCGGACAGCGTCAACAACCGTATTCGCAAAATAGTGATTTCCTCCGGAGTAGTGACCACCTTTGCCGGAAGCGGCACACGAGGCTATGCCGACGGCACGGGCACAGCGGCACGGTTCTGGTCCCCGACTGGTATCACAACAGACGGCAGCGGGAATCTCTATGTTACGGACCGTTACAACGCGCGTATTCGCCAAATAGAGCCGTAAGGGGGGGCACAATGGCGGCGTTTTTAGCGCTTTCTTGACCGTCCGGACACTGTTGCGGGATGGTTTAAGCAGGAGGGTAGTATTATGCCGTTATTTTTGGGTATCGTGTTGAGCGGCATTTTTTATTCGATGCTTTTTCATGGGCTTACTACATGGGCCACCTGTTTCTGGCGGATGCGGCCCTTTCGGGCGCCCAGGGAGCCTCCGCCGGGGACCGGCTTGATATGCTCATTTAACAGGAGAGAAGTATGAACAGAACTATGAGTATCGACAACAAAAACCGAATCGCCCTATTCTGCGGCACGCTTGCCCTCATCTTTGCGATCTTTTCCTTTGCGGGCTGTGATTCTATCGATGATCTGTACCACCCCGACCACGACAGCGGCGAAAATGGCGGCGGTAGCGGTGGAGGCGGGTTAAATCCTGTTGAATCGGCGGCGTTCACTTCCGTCGTCGGCAACTCCAAGCTGACCATTACGCTGACCGGCGGCGCCTATGCCGCAGCCCCTACCTTGCCGC
>BNUY01000150.1 GCA_025997715.1 Spirochaetia bacterium | reverse complement strand
ACCAATACCAGTTTCAATCCCACGCACCCGCGAAGGGTGCGACGCTAACCTTAGAAGGAAACCTCCGCAAGAGGCCATATCCGTTTAAAATTCCACTCCAAAACCGGCCTGCTTGATATTACGTAATAATACGTATAACCTAAAGCAAGAAGGTATTTGGATTGAATAATCCCCAAGGAGGACCATTCCATGAAATACGTGTATCCCGCAATTTTCACCCCTGAAGACAATACCGTTTTTGTAAGCGTTCCTGATTTACCGGGGCTGCATACCTTTGGCGCAAGTCTTGCCGATGCAATTTACATGGCACAGGACGCCATCGAAATGTGGTTGTGGGACGCCGAAAATAAAAACGAACCCATACCGGGCGCTTCCTCCCAAGCTGATATTGCCAGGCAGTGTAAAAGCAAACAGCAAACAGTCAGTTTGGTTGCCGCCGATACGGATGAATACCGCCGCCAAACCGAAACCCGTGCGGACAAGAAAACACTGTCGATTCCCGCATGGCTCAACGACAAGGCGGAAAAGGCAAATGCCCCCTTCTCTCAAATATTGCAGCAGGGGCTTAAAGACTATCTTCATGTCGGTTGAATTATCCCAACTCGGGGCATTTACCAAAAGTTATTGACATGTGCCGGTAACGTATGGTAAAATAATTTAAGGGGGAGGATTGTTATGAAGAAAATGGAAATTGATCCGATTAAGGCAAAATACTTTTATGCAAACAATGATGAAAAAATAAAATTGAACTGGTTTTGCTATGAGTATGCATGGAAACTATATAATGAAATACGGAAAAGCATCAAGTTAAAAAAATATCAAAAACAAAATGATCAGGGACAAATTGTACAATTCTGTGTATATTTTTCAAAGGAAATGAAAAAAAGTATTTTTCAAAAATTGGGTGGACTGACAAATGAAACCGTGTTTTATGAAGAATATGTGGAAAACTATTATCCAAAAAACTCTAAAGCAATGAATATGCGTATATTGGAAGCCGCCACTAAGGCATGGGATAGATTATTATCAGGATGTGGAGTATGCCCAACACGATGTATTAGTGAAATGTATGAGAAATGCATATTGTTTGACCAATTTGACGAGGAGGAACATTTGATGATGGATTCCGATGAAAAATATTTACGATACTCAAAGGAAGAACTGTTTTGTATTGAAAGCCATATACAGAAACATTTTGGAAACATTGATAGTTTTATTAATGGACGGGGAACAAATAATGAAGACTTTTTGAAAATCGATGTAATTAAGCCAACCGGTGTCCGAAATTATTGGACATTGGTTACTATCGGTATTGGTGCATACCGTATGAATATACCGAAAGAGTATGTGGGCGTTAGAAATCGCACGGAGTTGGTAATGTACATTCAACCGGATTGGAACTTTAATGCAGATGTTTTAAACACACCTGATGCTTGGCCCGTAGAAATGCTATTTAGAATAGCGCAAATACCAATAGTGCAGAAGGGTTTTCTATGCCGCGGCTTGTCTGTTGATTTTACATCGAAAGGGGAAAGTACGTTTATTGGAAATACTAACTATACTTCAGTAATAATAGTACCATATTGTTTACCTGATGAAGATGCTTCCGTTTGTGTTCTTCCCAATACAGAAGCGGTGGGTTTTTCAAATGTGTTTCCATTGTATCAGGATGAAGTCGAGTTTTATAGATCAACTTCAATAGATAACATGGTAAGGAAATTTGGCACATTATTTAAACAACCTGTTACAGGTGAAAGAAAAAACCTTTGCCAGGGAATGCTGAAATTAACAGCAAAAAAATGACCCCTTTACAAAATGGGCGCTTATCATAAATATTTCGCCGCAGAATTTCCGGAAAAGGCACTTGCTTTATTCAGGAAAGCGGTTGATCACTATGCAGAAAGAAATGTAGGGCGCAGTTGTTATGAACAAATTGCACAATGGCTTAAGATGATGAATAAAAGGCGGTAATAAAGTGGTTTCAGAAATGATTGATCAATACAAAATTCAGTATAAAAACCGACGGGCCATGGTGAGCGTCCTGGGAACACTATGATGGGCAAAAATCATGGCATTAAAAACATATAAATTCAAAGCCGCAATTGAAATAATAGAGGTAAATCCATTCGTATTTATTCCCGGGAATGTATTAGAGAAACTATTTGAACAATCAGGTAAAAACAAAGGGCCTATTCGTGTTAAAGGACTGATAAATAATAACCCGTACAAACAAACGTTAATGAAATTTAAGGGTCTATGGCGCCTTTATATTAATACGATGATGTTGAAAGATTCATCCAAAAGGATCGGGGAAGAAATTGAACTAACAATAGTATTTGATCCAATCAAAAGAACAATAATTCCTAACAAAAAATTTATAAAAGCTCTTGAAGCCAACATTGAAGCGAAAAAAGTGTTTGATGAACTACCACCGTCAAGAAAACATGAAATTATACGGTATATTTCCTCGTTGAAAAGAGAAACAAGTATCGATAGAAATATTAAGAAGGCCATAAACTTTTTATTAGGGAAAGGAAGATTTGTCGGGAGAGATAATCCATGGTGATATAAAAGAAAACCCCCAGGCATATCGATGGAGGAGGGTATTTTAGTGTGCAAGCGCCGCAGCATCCGTCAGCATCTCTACCCGTCTTTTCAGCGCCCAGCATAACTTACTCCGCCGTTTGTCATCGATAACCACACTCTGTTTAAGCAATTCGCCGTATTCCTCATCAATACCCAGCAGCGCGGCAGGATTGAGCCAGTCAAAGGAACTAACCAGCTTTATCTGATCCGCATGGTTGGATTTAAAGGGTTTACTGGCAAGTTTATATGCAGGCGCTATGACTTCCTCAACCTGGTCATGCCACATAGAGGTGCCGCAGTCAAAGATCGGGGCGGGCTCTAACCAGGCTAGGGTTTCGGCATTCCGGATCGCCCCAAAATTGTTAAAATGGCGATCCGTATTGACGATAAGATAATCCACGGCGATCATCTGATCCAGACTTTCCCGAATACCCCGTATGCCAAAGTTTTCACCGCAGCTTACATAGTGCTGATAATTGGAAAAATGGTTGGGTTTCTTTTGGCTTCCGAATATACGCCAAGCGCTAACCAGATCCGTATTGGGGTTGATAAAATCTTCACAGGCGCTTAGGGGCTGCGCCCCATCCCAGGTAAGGGTGTAGGGAACATGGGGCACACTCAGCCGATCCATGATCCGTGACGCCAAAACCTCGTTAAAAGGCTCCTGATAATACGGCGGGCTCCCCCCTTTAAGGAGGACCCGCTTTCCATCGGCGATAACCCACTTCTTTTTAAGCCAGCCATCGGAAGTGTTATCCGGGGACATGAGGTTAAGTTCCCCGTCTCCGCTCGTCCTGCCGAAAAGGGCATTCCCCACATCTTCGGAAAAATCATTTTCAAAAAAATTGATGTCCCCCCAGGTAAGGGGTTTTCCTTGCGGACATAGCCAATACTGGTCGGAGAGACTCAAGCCCAAACATTTTACCAGGAGTTCCCGGCTGTGTCTGACCCCCAATACGGCCAGAACATCCCGCAGCCCGGATCGGCTTGCGGGGATTGCCCTGCCCAGCCACCAATCATTGAGCAAGCCCCGGTCTATAACACCCTTATGGTGGGGAACACCCATGGGCAAATGTTCCAAATGGTACACTTCGGGGATGCTGAGAATACCAATGGTAACTTCATCAATCTCAAGTGCGGCAACGGGGATAATTTTGTGCATCAGCGTATAAAGCATTATCCCTACTATAGCCTATCCGCCTGATAAAGGGAACTGCCCGGATGCCGACCTTAAATCGCATACTCCATCGGCGGCAGCATCGCGGCGATAAATTCCCCCGCCCGCTTCGTGGTGTGTCCGCCGAAAATCTCCACCGGTGTTCCGGTAGCGGCAATCTGCCCGCCGTCAACAAACACCACCAGGTCGCCGATCTCCTTCGCAAACAACAGGTTGTGGGTAACGATGATCATGGTGTTGTTTTCTTTCACCAGGGCGCGGATCACCTTGAGGACTTCCCGTTCAAGTTCCGGGTCAAGGGCGCTGGTGGGCTCGTCAAAAAGCAGCACGTCCGGTTCCATGCCCAGGGCGCGGGCAATGGCGGCCCGTTGCTGCTGCCCCCCGGAAAGAGTCGCGGGATAGCAATCCTTTTTGTCAATGAGTTCCACCTTTTCCAGCAGGGAAAGCGCCATGTCCCGCACCGTGTCCGGATGCTGTTTCAAAACCTGCACGGGGCCTTCCATCACATTTTCCAGAATGGTTTTGTGGGGGAACAAATGAAAGCCCTGAAACACCATGCCCGTATGCTGCCGCAGGGTGAGGATTTCACGGCGGCGGTTCAGCCGACGGTGGAAAGGGGATTTCGCGTTTTGATCGTCAAAGGAAACCGCCGTATTGGCAATGCGAACCTCCCCGGCATCGGGGGTTTCCAGCAGATTGATACAGCGCAGTAACGTTGATTTGCCTGAACCGGAGGGGCCTATCACGACGGTAGTTTTTCCACGGGGCGCGTGAAAACTAATATCCTTCAGCACCCTTAGATCGCCGAACTGTTTACTGATATGGGAAAGATGTACCATTATGCTGCTCCCCGATTCTTTGACAGGGCCGATTCCAACCCGCCCTGCGCCCAGGTCAATATGGTCGAGAAGGCCAGATAGATCAGCGCCGCCAGACAATACAGCAACATGGGCTCGTAGGTTCGGGCGGCCACCCGTTGGGTAACCATGAACATATCCACCACCGTAATATTTGCGGCAAGGGATGTGTCCTTCACCAGGCTGATAAAACTATTGCTCAGGGACGGCACGGCAATGGCCAGGCTCTGGGGAGCGATGATGCGCCACAAAGAGCGGGGGCCCGTCATGCCCAGGGAAGCGGCGGCGTCCCACTGGCCCTTGGGGATGGCAAGAATGGAGGCCCGGATCGTTTCCGAACAATAGGCCCCCACGTTAAGCGAAAAGGCAATAATGGCCGACGGCACCGCATTGAGCCGTATGCCGATACTGGGCAGCCCGTAAAACACGATGAATAGCTGAACCAATAACGGCGTCCCCCGGAAAACCCAGACATACAGTTCCGCGATTTTCCGCGGCAGCTTGTGTTTTGAAAGCCGCATGAAGGCCGTTATGGCTGCGATCACCATGCCCACCGCAAAAGACGCTACGGTCATGGGCATGGTCAACAGTAATCCTGCTTTCAGGATAGGCCACAGTGATTCACTTACTATTTTTATGATCCGCGGCCAATCCTGCTCCATACTACTTTACCGAAATATCCTTGCCAAAGTATTTTTCAGAAATTGCCTTGAGGGTTCCCTCTTTCTGCAATTCGTCCAGGGCCTTGTTAATGGCCGCCAGCAGTTCCGGCTGATTCTTGGCTATGATTGCCCCATTGGCGGTTATGTCGTCGGAAGTGGCGACGATCTTCACCGGGCTTGTGGGATGCTGATTGGTGTAATCATAGAAGGTAACATCATCGTTAATGGTGGCGTCAGCGCGGCCTGAGATAACAAGGTCTACGGACTGGTTGAAACCATCGGTGCCCACAATTTCCGCGCCGTTTGATTCACCCAGCTTCGCCCAGTTGCTGGTAACGGTCTGGGCGGATTTCTTGCCCTTCAAATCACTGAAGGTATTGATAGTAGTATTGTCGTTATGGACGATGAGCACGCCCCGGCTGTAGGAATAGGGGGTGGAGAAATCGTACTTTGCCTGGCGATCCAGATTGATCCCCACCTGGTTGATCACCGTATCCCAGTGGCCTGAGTCAACACCGATGATGAGGGAATCCCACCGGGACTCGACATGCTTGGCCGTAACACCCAGCTTTTTCGCAATTTCCCGGGCGATTTCCACATCGTAGCCCACCAGTTCGTTGGCTTCATTGTGGAAACTGAAGGGCGGGTAGGTTCCCTCGGTACCGATGGAGAGTACCCCCGCCGCCTTAATCTTGTCGAGGCTCGATTCGGCTTGCTGCTGTTTCTTGCCCTTGCAAGCGGTAAACACCAAAGCAAATGCCACCAAAATAACGATCAGCTTTTTCATCCTATGCTCCTTTGTGATTCATCAAATAGATGAACCGGGTTAAAAATAATTGAGACCAAAAATGTCTCAATAGGTAACAAATTATGTGGCCTGTCTGGTACAGTACACGAGAGCCTGCTCCAGATCCGCAATCAGGTCATCTATGTTTTCTATCCCAATCGAAAGCCGTATCAGGTTTGCTTCTATCCCCACCTTTTTTTGCAGATCCGCCGGAAAGGATTCGTGGGTCATGCTGGCGGGATGGCAGACCAGGGATTCCACACTGCCCAGGCTTACCGCCAGATCAAACAGGGAAAGAGCCGCAATAAACGCGGCGGGATCGCAGCCGTCACTTAAAACCAGGGACAGTACCGCGCCGTTACCGGTGCTCTGGGCCGCCTGGATACGCCGCTCCTCATCCAGCAGGGTGGGATAAAAAACTTTTGCCACCCTTGGATGGGCCTGTAAATAGGCGACCACCGTATTGGTGTTTTTTTCATGCCGGTCCAGCCTGAGCGGCAGGGTCTTGATGCTCCGCTGCAGCATATAGCTGTCCTGGGGGGAAAGGCCATTGCCCAGGGTGTTTTGCAGGAACTTGAGCT
>BNUY01000149.1 GCA_025997715.1 Spirochaetia bacterium | reverse complement strand
GGGGGTAGCGGGCCCCCCTGTACCCCCGCGCATTAAGGAAAAGGATATGCCTCCGTAAAGGGTATTGGGGGTGGCAGAGAGAAAGTACGGGAAGGACCCTCCGGGAGGGGCCCGTGCTTTCTCACTGACAGGACCCCCCACTAATCTCTCCAGGCATATCCTTTTCCGTCGCTATTGACTGTCCTCCCTTCCTATGCTATTTTAACGAAAGTTTTACTTATTAAGGATGTTATCATATGAATTCATTTGTTTTGCCGCTCCTTTTAGGCGCTCCCCAGGGGGCTGAGTCCGGGGGTACCGGGTCCATGATCAGTACCTTCATTCCCTTTATCCTGATCATTGGGATTTTCTATTTCCTTATCATCCGGCCCCAGAATAAGAAGCAAAAGGAAACCCAGAAAATGCTGAGCGCCGTCAAAAAGGGTGATAAGGTTGTCACCATCGGCGGGGTTCACGGGGTTATCCAGAATGTTAAGGAGACATCCGTGGTGATCAAGGTGGACGAAAACACCAAGATCGAGTTTTCCCGCAGCGCTATTGCCTCCGTGGTTGACGGCGGCGGTAAGGTTGAAAAGGTCGAAGATAAATCGGCCCAGGATGATACGGAAGAGTCCAAAAGCTAAGCAGTTGGAGCCCAGGCATGAGTAAGCGTTATCGGTTTTTCATCGTCCTTTTGACGATCGGGGTGTGTTTTATCTTCTTATTTCCCACCATTCGTTGGTATTTTATGATACCCAAGGAATCTCAGGCCTTGGCCCTGGGGTCCCGGGAGCAGATTAAAATATACGCCTCGGAAACGGCCCAGGCAGATTTGCAAATGCTGGTGGACGCCGCCCGTTCCGGCGGGGAAGTGCCGGAAAAGCTGGCGTTTCTGACTGCCCTGGCCAAAAAAAATAGTGGGGATGCAAAAAACACTGTATGGGATGCCCGGGCGGTGCTTTCCAGCTTTGTCAGCCGTCAGGAAGCCCTGGATATCATTGAAACCCGGTATCGGGACAATATCTTTAAGCTGAAAGATTTACAGAAAAGCGCGGTTCAGTTGGGTCTGGACCTGTCCGGGGGCCTGAGTATTGTCCTCCAGGCCGATATGGACGCCCTCCGGGAACGCTTAGGCCGGGATTTGACCGAAGCCGACCGTGAAGATGCGGTGAACCGGGCCCTGGAGGTGCTGAACAGCCGCATCGACCGCTTCGGCCTTACCGAACCGGTGATACGCCGCCAGGGGGCGGACCAGATCTACGTGGAAATCCCCGGCACGGCGGACCCGGAGCGGATAAACTCCATCATCATGGGCAGGGGAAGCCTGAACTTCCATATCGTGGACCGGGAAGCGGCGGCGGAGTTTAACCAGTACTACGCGGCCCATCCCACCACCACCTTTGATCAGGCGGGAAACCTCATTGATCCTTCGGTTGTTCCCGAGGATGTGCTTATCCGGGGGACCTATTCCAAGGACCGCTACGGGCTAGACGAGCATAACCGGAACGCCTACGGCGCCCTGGATTATACGGCGATAAAGAAAGAAGTAGGCCTGGACGGTAACCATATTAAGAGCGCCATTGTGGAGCGGAACAACCTGGACGGTAAGCCCGAGGTTACTTTCCTCCTGGACGCCGAGGGGGGGGACTTGTTCTACCAGCTCACCTCCGCCAATGTGGGGAAGCCCCTGGCCATTGTGCTGGACGACCGGGTTAAATCCCAGGCCACTATCCAGACCGCCATCCGGGATCAGGTGCGCCTGACCGGGTTTGACCAGGACGAGGCCAATAACATAGCCATGACCCTCAGAACTGCGGCCCTGCCGGTGGAACTTGAGGTGGTTACCCAGCAGGCCATCGGGGCGAGTATGGGGGAGGACGCCATACGTCAGGGGCTCTATGCGCTTCTCGGCGGCTTGGCGGTGGTCATGGTTTTCATGCTGGTCTTCTATAAAGGTTCCGGGGTGAACGCGGTGGTGGCCCAGGTCCTGAACATTTACCTTATGGGGAGCATCCTTTCGGCTTTTAACTTCACCCTGACCCTGCCCAGTATCGCCGGGTTCATCCTGACCATCGGTATGGCGGTGGATGCCAACGTTATCATCTTTGAACGGATGAAGGAGGAACTGCGGCTGGGCAAGTCCCGGAAGGCCGCTATTGACATGGGGTTCAATAAGGCTTTCTGGGCCATCATGGACTCCAACATCACCACCTTTATCGCCGCCCTGTTCCTGTCCCAGCTTGGCTCCGGCCCCATCCAGGGCTTCGCGGTCAGTCTGGCCATCGGGGTATTCTCCTCGGTCTTTACCGCCCTCTTCGTGTCCCGGCTCATCTTTGACTTCGGTACCGATGTGATTGGCAGCAAGAAACTTTCGGTCACCTGGTCTACAAGGGGTGTCAAATAATGAAGACAATTCGTTTTTCCCGGTTGTTTATTCCAACGGCGATCCTCTCGATAGTACTGATTGTGGCGGGGCTTATCTCCTATGCCATCAGGGGCTTTAACCTGGGGGTCGATTTTCAGGCCGGCCTTATCCAGGAAGTGCAGTTTGCCCCCACGGCATTGAGCCTGACCTATGCCGGCAGGGGTAACGCTTCGGTTTCCATGAACCGGAACGCCCTCGACATCGTCATCTCCGGTTCCGCCGTGGAAGGGGTGACCCACAATTTCCCCTTTGCGACGTATCAAACCATGGGCGGCCTCAGCGCCGCCCTGGCCCAGGTGGATGGTCTGGGGGTGAGTACTTCCACTCCGGCCGGCGCCGCTACAGCCCTGCTGGTCCAGAGCGCCCAGGGGAATCCCGTGCTTGGCGCGGACCCCTACATCCTGCACTACCTCCCGAATAATCTGCCGGAGATTGCCATAGAGGATGTCCGGGCTGCCCTTTCCCCCCTGGGAACGGTTTCGGTCCAGGTCCTGGGCGGCAATGCCGAGCGGCGTTTCATGATCCGTATGGAGGACAGCGAAATTGAAGGCAGCAAGGGTGTCCCTGCGGAGAAGATCATCAACACTCTGGAGGAAAGATTCGGGAAGGGCGGCGTGGCGGTAACCCGGTCGGACTATGTCGGGTCCCGGTTCTCCAAGCAGCTTTCGGATCAGGCGGGCATCCTCATGGCCGCAACCCTGCTGCTCATCCTGATCTACGCCTCCATACGGTTTAAGCCCCAGTTTGCCATCGGCGCGGTTCTGGCTATCGCCCACGACGCCCTTATTATCGTGGCCTTTGTTACCTGGACCCGGATGGAATTCAACACCACCACTATCGCAGCAATACTGACGATCCTGGGTTATTCCATCAACGATACTATCGTTATCTTCGACCGTATCAGGGAAAACAGGCGCATCTTCCCGGACGAGGAATTTGTACTAACCCTGGACCGGTCCCTGACAGAAACCCTGAGCCGTACTATCATTACCACCGTTACCACCATGCTGGCGGTTCTGTCCCTGTTCATATTCACCACCGGGTCCATGAAGGACTTTGCCCTTGCCCTGTTGGTCGGTATGATTTCCGGCGTCTATTCCACTATCTTTGTCGCCTCCGGGTTTGTCAACTTCTGGGATGTTCAGATGAAGAAGCGGGCTCATAAGGCGTAATGAAGGTAATCCGCGCCCGCGTACTCGGCTATTGTATGGGGGTGCGGCGGGCCATGGACATGGCGGATGCGGCGCTGTCGCAATCGCCGGTGTATGCCATGGGGCCCCTCATCCACAATCCCCAGGCAATGAAAATCCTTACCGGCCGGGGCCTTGCGGTTCTGGATGAGGAAAAGCTTCCGGCGGATTTGTCCGGGGCGTCCGTTATCATCCGCGCCCATGGTATTACCCCCGCCCTTGAAGCGGCCCTGGTCAGCCGGGGTGCAGCGCTTATCGACGCTACTTGTCCCCGGGTCAAGGCCAGTCAGCTCAAAGCTCAATCACTGTGCAGCACGGGGTACCGGGTGTTACTTGCGGGAGAGGGGCGGCACGGGGAGGTCATCGGCATCCAGGGTTATGCGCCGGACTGTATCATTGTGGGAAACCCGACGGAAGCGATGGCGGCGGCAGAAAAGCTGTTTGCAGAGCGGCCGGTTAAGACCGCCTTAATAGGGCAGACCACTATTTCTGAGGATGAGTATGCCGCCATTGCGCGGGCGATAGAAATGGTGTTTCCCGACCTCTGCGTTATCAATACTATTTGCCGCGCCACCAGGGATAGGCAGGACAGCCTCCGCTCCCTCTGCGCCCGGGTGGATGCGGTTATCGTTGCAGGGGGCCGGGAGTCGGCCAATACCCGGCGGCTCCTGACCATAGCCCGGACCTCAACCCCCGGCGGTCCCGGTAAACCGGCTTGGCTTGCCGAAACCCCCGCAGACATACCCGATGAAATACGTAGGTATACTACGGTGGGACTCTGCGCAGGGGCATCGACACCGGACTTCTTGATTGATGCCGTAGAGCAGGTACTATGCGAATAAGCGCCGATATCCTTTGCAGGGATTTGAAGAGCAAATTCAGTTTTGCGGTGTTCGGCGATTTGGATAATGAACTGAGCCTTGAACGGCCCCTGTTTCTGCGGGACAGCGCGGCGGTAAAGGACGACCAGATCTATATCACCGAAGAAAGCATGGAGGTACGCGTACCGGCAAAAAAAACCCGGTCCATCCTTTTATATATCCAGACGAATTTCGGTATCGTGGAAAAATACATTGGGCTTTTCGATACCATACTTGTTTTTCGGGATGTTTCGCTTTTTGATGTCTATGATGCGGTGCAGAATATTTATACCCGTTTTGATGAATGGGATCAGGCTCTCCAGGAGATCCTCATCAAGGGGGGAAACGTTCAGGCAATGCTTGATTGCAGCGATCATGTGTTCAATAACCCCCTGATCCTGCACGATAACTATTACAAGGTTAAGAGCATTTCCAAGCAGTACGCGGAAACCTTTCCCCGCATGTCATTTATGCCCCAGGAACGGGATGCGGATCATATCGATCTTTCGGAGTACGATGTTTATTCCATGCAGCGGGCGGTCCTGTTCCCCTCCACCACAACCGGTGTTCGCAGTCTCTATGTGAACCTGTTTCAGCAGAACCGGCTGCAGAACCGGATTCTGGTCCTTGAATTTTCACGGAAATTCTGGCCCAGTGATAATGCTCTCCTGGAACACCTGGCGGACCGGGTACAGGCCCTTATCACCGCCGTCCCCCGCGAAACAGGTGAAGAACTGCTGCCGGGTATTCTGAAAAATATCCTTGCCGGGGAGTACACCGATCCGGTTTATATAGAAGGGCGCTTAAAAAAATTTAACTGGCTCCGGAATCACCGGTACGTATGCATGAAGGTTTCCGCCGCTGCGGGTACGGTAGCGGCTGGCATTAAGGAAATTGTTCCCGGTTCCTGTGTGTTTGAGTATGATTCCGCAGTATTAGTGTTTATCAACCTGAATGATCCGGGGGAAAATATTCCCGGTGCGTCACTGGTCAGTTTTGACGGATTTTCCGGCGAAAAAACCGACCGGTTTTCGGTGGTGATGGGGGCCTTTCTTATAGACAACAAGCTCAAGGCCGGGATCAGCGCCGAATTTTCCGGAACAGCATTCAGAAACACCAAACTATATTACAAGCAGGCGGAAATTGCGTTAAACCTGGGCAGCCGCACTACACCAATGGCGCACCTTTACTATTTCAACAAACTTGCCAAGCTCCATATCCTTGAATCCTGTACCCGGGAATTGCCTGCATCCCTTATCTGTGCGCCGGAATTACTAAAACTGCGAGACTATGACCAGGCACATAAAACCGAATTGTTCCACACCCTTTCGGTCTATCTGCAGAACCACCTGAACCATACCCTGACTGCAGCGGAGTTGGCCATCCACCGCAGCACCCTGATGTACCGCCTGGACCGGATCCGCGACATTAGTTCCCTGAAAATAGAGGACGGCGATAATCAGTGGTACTTACTGCTTTCGTTCAAGCTGCTGGAACAGAAAGATGATCATGAACTGCCTACTGTTTAGCACGGACTTTCCCCGGGAATGGTTTTGAAGTCGGGGCTGTCCCGGAGATATCTCCCGGACAGCCCCTTCCAAACAATTATTTAAAGAGCTCCTTGCTCATCCGGTTGATTTCCTCGGTGGCCGCTTCGTAAACGCCGGGGAAGCTGCTGCCGGGATCTCCCATGGTCATGCAGGGGATGTAGTAATGCTTACCGTTGGTGCGGCAAGCCCGCTCCACTTCCTTCCGCATCAAATCCTTTGTCCAGTCGGCCTTATCCAGCACGCCGTTATTCAGGTCCCCCATGAAGGACATTTTTCCGCCATACTTTTTCACCAGCGCCGGTACATTGTTCGTGTCAATGCAGCCCTGCCATACATCAACTCCCATCTCGATCATACCGGGGACCAAATTTGCGGAGAAAGAATCGTTGTGGTGGACGACTATTTCAACCCCCTGGCTTTTCCAGAATGCGTAGATCTTTTTGTAGGCCGGGACGATGAATTCCTCGAACATTTCAGGGGAAATGAATGATGATATCTGGGTGCCAAAGTCGTCGTGGTGGAACAGACAGTCCGGTTTAAGCCGCTTGGTAACTTCCGCCGCATACTTAATTTCCCAATCGGTTACAAAATCGGTCAGTTCATGCATCGCCTCCGGCTCATCGTAATAATTTACGAGGCAGTCATCAATGCCCATGAGGTAATGCAGGCGCTCGAAAACGCCGCAGGTATAGAATACCGTCGCAAAGGTTTCTTTGCGGTCCACCGCTTGGGACATTTTGATCCCCGCTTCCCATGCAGAATCGGGATAGTCAAGCTTTGCGGGCTTTACAACGTCCTTCC
>BNUY01000148.1 GCA_025997715.1 Spirochaetia bacterium | reverse complement strand
CGGTTTCATAGCTTATTATCAGGTTCGGCGCCGACGTGATACTCGTCCCGGGTTTGATAAGCGCCCTGCCCCCGGCGTCAATCCGAAGGACATTGTCTGAGAGGGATATAAGCTTTGGGTCCGAATTGCGCCCCGGCTGTACCGTGGCATCCCCAAGGGAAAAATCCCGGGAGGGGGTATCGCTTGTCCTTTCCGCCATGCCGATGCCCAGGGCCAATGCCTCGGCGTCGTCATGAAAGCCCAGCGTGTTTTTTTCCCCGGTTACCAGGGATTCGATAAGCAGGGATTGGGTTCCCGGCTCAACCGTGATAAGGCCGGCCTGTATTTTTTCCTTTCCCCGGCGGTTCAGGGCGTCCGTAAACTCCCGCAATGTGCCGCCGCGAAAGGTAAAGGAGACGGTGTCATCCCCCACAGAAAAACCGTAGGTTCCGCCGGGTACCGTATATTTCCCGTCAAGGGGGGTGGAGAGAAACCGGTCCGCCGCAGCAACCTGCTTTACCGTAAACCGGTGCTGCTGTTCCGACGCTTCCCGGGTGGCGGTGGCGCTGATCACCGAATCGTCCGCCGAAACGGCGATACGTTCGTTAAAGGGGTTTTGGAAGGAAAACAGGAGCCGGGCGCTGTCCCGCAGGGTACCCATGCGACGGCCCATTTCCTGCCAGTAGGTTTTTTCAGTTTTGAGTGATTCGACGCGCTTTTCCGTGCGGTCCCGGGGGATGCGTTCGACCTTCATCAGGTCTTCAATGAGTTTATCGGTGTTAAACCGGCTTTTTACCCCGGGAATAAAGATATCGGACATACCCCACGCTTTAGAACCGTAGTTCTATTCTACTACACCCGCTCGTCGAATAAGAAACCGATGGTTTCCTTGATGTTATTATGCAGGCGTTGCAATTCTTCCGGAGGAAGGATCTTTATTACCTTATCGGTTTCGCCGTCAATGACCTTGACCGTTACTTCATGGGACTCATGGTCCACCTCGAACTTGAGCCGCCGGTTCATGGCAAGGGAAATTCGTTCAAGGTCCGCCACCGCAGGCCGTATATCCCGGGGTGTTTTCCTCCAGGGATCCCCCGGCAGGGCCGATTCAAATCGTTCTAAAGCAACAGCGTGGGCCGAAGCGAGCTTAGATGCCCTGGCCTGTGACTGTTTCGCAAATTCTCTTTCCTGGGGGAGTTCCTGCTGAGGAATTACTCCCCGAGTGGCTAATACCGTACCCATGGCGCCTCCCTGAATACAAATACAATATAATCCTCCGTATACAAACAGGAGGATCGCGGCTTTCAAAAAAAGGGCGGGGGAGGGCGCGAACTCCCCCCTCCCTAAGCAATCTTGATTGCAGCGTTCTAAAAGACGACGTCCAGAAGTCTCTTTTACGCGTGCAATTGGCCTGAATTAACCAAGGAGCTGAAGCACCGACTGGGTCTGCATATTGGCCTGAGCCAGCATGGCGGTCCCCGCCTGTGACAGGATTGAATCCCTGGTAAAGGCAACCATTTCGGTCGCCATATCCGCGTCCCGTATCCGGGATTCGGATGCCTGCAGGTTCTCCGCCGCTACGGCGATGCCCTCCGAGGCCATTTCAAACCGGTTCTGATACGCGCCAAGATCGGCTCGCTGTTTGGAGATTAACTTCAATGCGGAATCGATAGAGCCGATAGCCTGATTCGCTTCCTCAGGGGATGCAATGGAGATAGTCCCCGCATCGCCATCAGGGTTCTGCAAACCAAGGGCCTGAGCGGTCATGGTACCGATAAAGATCGATTCGTTCTGATCCATATTGGCCCCGACCTGGAGCTGCATAACCCGGTTTACCGCAGAATTCTGGGCAAAGGACCCGGTCAGAATGTTCATGCCGTTGTATTGAGCATGGCTCGCCACACGGTTGATTTCATCGACCAACTGGGATACCTCAACCTGAATCTGCATACGATCCTCATCGGTATAGATACCGTTGGCGGACTGTACGGACAGCTCCCGCAGACGGTGCAGGATATCCTGGCTTTCCTGAAGGTACCCCTCGGTAACCTGGATAAAGGACACACCGTTCTGTATATTGCGCTCCGCCTGGTTCAAACCCCGGATCTGGCTCCGCATTTTTTCGGAAACCGCGAGCCCGGAAGCATCGTCACCGGCCCGGTTAATACGCTGGCCTGAGCTGAGCTTTTCAATGCTCTTTGCCACATCGCCCTGCGTAACCCCAAGCTGCCGGTTGGCAAACATGGCGCTCATATTGTGATTAATAATCATATAACCCTCCTTGCGTTGGTAAGTACGGCTTTCCTTTGCCATACCCGAACCGCACGATAGGCCGTCCCGGAAGGAGGGTCGCGCCATTCCTCCCGGTCCTGCCTTGTACGGAACGAACCGGTTATCTCCGGTTTTACCCGGTTATAAACGATCCGTGCCGCCGTACGCCCGAACTCGTAAGTTCACCCAACTAGGGTTTTTGTCAAAGAACGCTTGAAGAAGAGGGGATTGTACCCCCCTCTTCTTCCCTTAACTATAACGCGTTATTGGAGAAGTTGCAAGACCGAAGTGGTCCGCTGGTTTGCCTGGGCCAGCATGGCGGTCCCGGCCTGGGACAGGATCTGGTCCCGCATAAACTCCACCATCTGGCCGGCCATTTCGGTGTCCCTGATTCGGGATTCCGAGGCTTGCAGGTTCTCCGCCCCGATGTCCAGGCCGTTAATCGCCATTTCCATCCGGTTCTGGTAGGCCCCCAGGTCCGCCCGCTGCTTGCTGATGACCTTCAACGCCGAGTCCAGGGTGCCGATAGCCTGATTGGAACCCTCCGGGCTCTCCATGTTAATGAAGGAGCCGTCCCCGATAGTGCGGATCCCAAGCCCGGCGGAAGTCATGGTGCCGATAAACACCTGTTCCCGCTGATCCATATTGGCGCCGATATGGAACCACATGGAAGCGGTGGGTGTATTGGCCCCGGTCTGCTGGGCGAAGCGGCCGGTGAGCATATTCATGCCGTTAAACTGGGCATGGCTGGCTATCCGGTCAACTTCGTCGATGAGTTGGGATACTTCCACCTGGATCATCATGCGATCCTCGTCGGTGTAGATACCGTTGGAGGACTGTACCGCCAGTTCCCGCATACGCTGGAGAATGTCCTGGGTCTCCTGGAGGTATCCTTCGCTGGTCTGGATAAAGGAAATGCCGTTGGCGGCGTTTGCGGAAGCCTGGTTCAGGCCGCGGACCTGGCTCCGCATTTTTTCGGAAACCGCCAGCCCCGACGCGTCGTCACCGGCGCGGTTGATGCGGAGTCCTGAAGAAAGCTTCTCCATGGACTTGGTAAGGCTACCCTGGGTAACCTTAAGGGACCGATCCGCGAACATAGCGGACAGGTTGTGGTTGATGATCATATGATCCTCCTTGATTTTCTGTTTCAGGGCGTCCTTGCCCTATACCAGTTTCGGCAGGAATGGGAATAAACTTGAGCTAAATTTTAGTTTCACCCTTGAGCAGCAGGCTCCGCCACTTCCAAAGTATGGGCCCCTGTTTGGCCCTCCGGAGGAGCATGTCTTTCAGGGTAAAGAAATCCTCCTCCCCCAGGGCCTTTTGGATAAAGTTCCCCCAGCTTGAACGCTCCTGATTAAACCAGAGGGATACGTCCCGCTCGGTAAGGAGCCGCTCCTCGCTCTGGTCCAATACGGTCAGGGTGGTGATGAACCCCGCCGCAGTAACGCTACGTTCCAGGGTTTCGGCATCCCAGGTCCAGCGGCCGGCGCCGGACCCTGCGGCATCGGCCGCCGCAAAGAAGGCTTCTTCCGCTTCCGCAAGCCGGCGAATCAGTACCTCTGCGCCGTCATCCCCGCACAGAATCCGGGAGATACGCTCTCCCATACGCGGAGGCGACTGGAGCAGCGCTATATCCCCGTCCTCCGCCAGCAGGCGCCGGGCTGCTTCCGCAAAGGCGGTGAACGCCGCCCCCGGACCGGTATCGCCGAATCCCCGCCGCCAGGGTTCCCGTGCGATGATGTGGTCAAAACTGCGGCAGTCAAACCACGCGTCCGCTTCTTCCGGCGTGGGAAGGATAGGGCCGGGGTGTACCGCAATGACGGGCTGTTCCGGTTCATCAATCGTGGCGGTGTAGCGGAGCAGGGCTTCCCGGGCGGCTTCGGTGTCCACCAGGGCGGCGGCAAGCCCCTCGGGAACGCGGCGCAGGGTTTCCCAGAGGAGGAGCCCGTCGTTAGCCGCCGCCACCAGGATGCGGTGATGCCTTGCCGGGGAGCATTGCCCCAGGATGGCGTCCCGATCCGACAGGAGGAGACTGCTCCGCCCCGATTCCAGCCGCTTAAACCAGCCTTCACGGCCCTTGGAGGAGGCGGACCAGGAGAGGAATTCCCCGTCCGCACCGTTCTCCTTGAACGCAATATCATCCCCCATGATAAGCGCCGCTTGCAGTTCCCGTTTCCGCAGCACCTCTTCCCGTATCTTGCCCTCGTAGCCCATACGGGAGGGGTTGTAGAAGGTTTTGCCCTGGAGCAGGGTGGGGAGGTATTGCTGGGCGGCCCAGTGGTCCCGGTAAGCGTGGGGGTAGATGTAGCCTTCCCCGTGGCCAAAGCCCTCCTTGTCCCGATTGGCGTCCCGGAGATTGTTTGGAACTTCGGCGTCCTCCTTGTCTACGGCGGCCAGGGCATCGAAAAAGGCCAGGGTAGTGTTGGACTTGGGGGCCGTGGTCAGGTAGAGGCAGGCATGGGCCAGGGGGAAGTTGCCCTCCGGGAAGCCGATGCGGTCAAAAGCCTCGGCGCAGGAAATCACCACGTTGATGGCGGCGGGGTCCGCAAGGCCCACGTCCTCGCTGGCAAGGATGATCATGCGGCGGAAGATAAACGAGGGGTCCTCCCCGGCGCGGACCATCTTGGCAAGCCAGTAGAGGGCCGCATCGGGGTCACTCCCCCTGACGCTCTTGATGAAGGCGCTGATGGTGTCAAAGTGGTAGTCCCCGTCACGGTCGTAGAGGACCGCCCGGCGCTGAATGCTTTCCTCAGCGGCCTCAAAGCTTACAAGGATGTCCGTCCCCTCCGCCGGGGGCCAGGGGACGGAGGTTTCAATCGCCAATTCCAGGGCGTTGAGGAGGCTTCGGGCGTCCCCACCGGCTACTTCTACCAGATGTTCCAGGGCGCCCTCTTCGAAGCTCACCCGCCACTTGCCGTAGCCCCGTTCCGTATCCGCCAGGGTCCGGTCTGCGGCTTCCCGGAGATTTTCTGCGGTCAGGGGCTTGAGCTGGAAGATACGGCTCCGGCTGACCAGGGCGCGGTTCACCTCAAAGAAGGGGTTTTCCGTGGTGGCCCCCACCAGGATCACCGTACCGTTTTCCACCCAGGGGAGGAGGGCGTCCTGCTGCGCCTTGTTCCAGCGGTGGACCTCGTCCACAAAGAGGATAGTCCGCTTGCCGTAGAGCCGCCGCCGCTCGTCGGAACGGTCTATGGCTTCCCGGATGTCCTTTATCCCCGCAAGGACCGCGTTGAGGCTTTCAAAGTACGCTCTGGTGGTATTGGCGATAACCCGGGCCAGGCTGGTTTTCCCCGTACCCGGCGGGCCGTAGAAGATGACCGACGAAAGCCGGTCCGCCTGTATTGCCCGCCGGAGCAGCCGCCCCGGCCCCACGATGTGGTCCTGGCCGACCACCTCATCCAAGGTCCGGGGGCGCATACGGTCGGCTAAGGGACCATCGGGTGTTCCCGCGCCCTGGACGGTAAAGAGATCAGACAAAGCGGCCTAATCTTCTTCGTAGTTCCACTGCCAGACGCCGTTCCGGCTCCGGTAAGAATAGAGACCATCATTGGTGGTAGCGGCAAATATGACAGAATGTGATGGCTCGGCCCACAGTGCCATAACCGGGTATCGCTTCAGGGAGGAAGCATAGTTCCCGTTCAGCTCAATGCTGGAAGTCGACCCCCCGGGTCCGGTAAGTGAACCAGTTAAGTTAATGATCCCGCTTCCGAGGGAGGTTTCATCAATCGTCACCTCCTGGTATCCGTGGGAATAGGAACTCCCTTCTATGCCGATGAGGAGCATCTTATCACCAGTAAAACTTCCACCATTAAATGCCATGGTCACGGTAAGGGCTCCGGTAAAGGTACCCCCCAGTGACCAGGGCGTAAAGCTGGAACCGGTGTTGATCAAAATCATCCCATTTCTGCTGGCAGCAATGATGAACTCCGTCGAGGTGGAGTCAGTAGGATCGATTTTGGTTTGTATTAGACCGGCGATGTTAGGGGGAGAAGACAAGTAGGGGGAAGCAGAGGGGGTAGGGAAGCCGGTCACCTCGTATATACCTTGTCCCGTGGTTCCCAGATAGTAGTCGCCCCCTATTTCACCTGCCCCGCTGAGAAGGGCTTTACCGGTTGGTATTAAACTATCCAAACTGCCTGAGTTTTCATATAAAATTGCGTAATTATAGCCGCCATCACCGTCACCCGTTGCGCCGGTGGCAAATAATTGATCCCCGGCCCCGTAGATATTCTGGATAAAGGTGTAACTCGTGTTATTACTAAGCGGCGACGATGACCAATCCGATCCCGTGTTTTTCCATACCGCCGTACTGGTACCATTAATAGTGAGGGCATATAAAACGCCGGTAGTGGCAGCCACATCCACCACATATCCCCCGGGGCCGCCGAAGCCGTGCCACCGGCCCATATCATATTCCCAAATCCTGCCGTTAGCTACATACAATTTGTTACCCAACCCCAAATTTGCGCTGACAATCTTGGAAGGGGACCCTTTAATAAGCGGGTCCGTGGGGGGCACTTCGGTGGATGTGGCTGCCACTACCGGCGTTTTATATGCCCTCACTATTAATGGTACCAGTACGGCGGTATGGAAAAACACGGGATCGGATTGGTCA
>BNUY01000147.1 GCA_025997715.1 Spirochaetia bacterium | reverse complement strand
AAGTTCATTTAGATTATATCAAAGTATCAAACATTTTACATGGTTGGAAATATTATTTTTATCGTTACAGAAGATTAATGAAAAACTCTTTAAAATATTTCATCGAAGGGCATTTGTTAAAAAATGGTTAAGAAAGCGTTTCGGTATTTATGTTTTTGATTTTAAAGGAGCAAAATTACCTTATATCGCAAAAGATAAAAATAGTCTAGATGCGCTTATGGGAGTGTTTGATGATACGTTTCTTGTATCTTGTTATTTTAATGATAATTATGAGAAATTAATCGTAGAAAAGATAGATTGTTATACAGGTGAAGGCCCTTATGGCTATTGTGACGGTGTTTTTAATGTAACAATAAAATCTGGCGATATAGTAATTGATGCTGGCGCATGGATTGGTGATTTTAGTGCTTATGCCATTTCAAAAGGTGCAATTGTATACGCATTTGAACCAGTGTTAGAAACTTTTAAAATCTTGAATAAAACTAAAAATCTTAATAGAGGAAAAATGTATCCAGTAAAAAAAGGTCTGGGTTCTTTTGAATGTAAAATGCCAATTTATGTTAAGAATGATGATAGCGCATCAAATTCAACTGTTTTAAAAAAAGATTGTATTTTAGGTGAAATGATTGATATTACAACAATAGATAAATTTGTTGAAGAAAATCATATTGAACGAGTGGATTTTATTAAAGCAGACATAGAAGGGGCCGAGCGGGATATGTTGAAAGGAGCATCCAAAACATTAAAGAATTATGCTCCAAAAATGGCTTTATGTACTTATCATTTATGCGATGACCCAGAGGTATTAGAAAAGCTTATTTTGGAAGCAAATCCTAACTATACAATAAGGCATCTTAGACATAAACTGTTTGCTGCAGTTATAGAAAATGATCTTTCTAAACAAAAAAATATTTTAGATAAGAGGTCAACAAATGACAAATATACGCTATAATTTGAGTAAGTTCTTAAGAAAGAATCTAGTAACGCAAGACGTTTTAGATGGGTATTTTAATCAATGTAAATATGAATTAAGAGATGAGTTGGATACTTTATGGATACCTAATATTAAATCCCCGATGGAAACAATTGAGCATCTACTCGCGACTAAAAATAGCTTTTGTCGATTTGGTGATGGTGAATTTAATCTAATGTTAGGAAAACCTCAGGGTAGAGCTCAAAAATATGAAAAGGGGTTGGAAGATAGGTTAAAATATATATTTAAATCCACCGATGAGAATATTATGATAGGTGCACCCTATAGTTTTTATCATTCCATGCGCGTTTTACGGCCTCTTGTCCAAAAATTTATGATTGGATGGGTTTCAGATAATCGTAAAAACATTGAATCATTCATGAATAAAGATAAAATGTATTTTGCAACTGAAGTTTCGCAAATGTACGCAAATTATCAGTTTTATGATTTTGATGAACATTTTGATAAGCTGCGGGAGATATGGAACGATCGTGATATAACTATTATCTGTGGTGATAGGTCATTTGCAAAAATTCAATACAATATTTATAATAATGCTAAAACCATTGAATATATCTATGGACCAACGAGAGATGCCTTTAGTTCATATAAACAAATGCTGGGCAAAGCCTTGGAAATACCCAAAGAACGATTGGTAATAATTATGCTGGGCCCTACGGGAAAATTGTTAGCATATGCATTGGCAACCGAAGTGGGGAAATATCAAGTATTGGATTTTGGGCATCTTGCTAAGGATTATAACGAATATAAAAAACAGATTGTAATGAATGATGAAAATATATCATTGTTTTATAATCCAGACTAAAATATCATGTCCGTTCGGGAAAATCAAATTTTAGAAGGTTTATAAAGGTCAAATAAGGCGCCATGGAAATAAGAAAGAGTATAAAAATCATAATTGCACCATTGCGATCATTAAAGAATTTTTGTTTCAAAGTCTATTTTTATTACCTTGGCACATATAATCCTAAAAAGTTAGCTGCTATTTTATATAAAAATAACTTCAAAAAAATATTGAATTTGGAAAACCCGATAGATTTTAATGAAAAGATAATTTGGTTGCAATTTTTCTCGGATACATCAATGTGGCCATTATTAGCAGACAAATATAGAGTTAGAGAATATGTGAAAAGCAAAGGGTTCGAACAATACTTAAATGAGATTTATGCGGTATATGATACTGAAAAAGATATAGATATAAATGAATTACCTAATTCTTTTGTTTTAAAAATGAACAATGGCTGTGGAGATCGGTTGATTATAAAGAATAAAAGCGAATATACGAATGAAAAAATAAAAAAATATTTTAAAAAGCATAAAAAATGGGGAATTTATTCTGCTGAACCGCATTATTTACATATTAAGCCTTGTATTATTGCAGAAAAATTACTTATAGACAAGAATTCCAATTCAGATTTTTTAATTGATTACCGTTTTTTTTGTTTTGATGGTGAACCATTATATGTACGTGTTGACGCCGAGTACGGGGAAATTAAACTGGCTTTTTATGATATAGAATGGAACAGATTGGATGTATTACCTAATCATTACAGCAATCATGTTTATGATAGAAATGATATTAAAAAGCCTATTTCATTTGATATAATGACTAAAATGGCAAAAGCTTTAACCATCGGCTTTCCCCTTTTACGGGTTGATTTTTATGAAATTAATGGAAATCCAATTTTTGGAGAAATAACTTGTTCCCCCGGAGGGGGGGGGAACCATTTTAATCAGGAGTTTTTAGATCAATTGGGAAGTTTAGTGAAATTACCACCAAAAATAAAATGAGAGGAATTTAAGAGATTTGTGGAGATCAAATAATAAGCTAAATATGTGCAAAAGTTTGAAACGGAATTATCTGGCCTTGTTATATTATGGAAGAATTGTATGATCTCCATAATTAGTTGGATGCCTTGCCTCACGCTATACATTAACATGAATTATCCTTGTATAATAAATTTACCTAAGATTCCTGACAAACGTGGTAATTTGTCATTTTTTGAAAATGTCAACCAAATTCCCTTTAAGATTAAGCGTACTTATTGGATTTACGATGTACCAGGAGGAGAATTCCGCGGCGGACACGCATATAAGGAAAACCAAGAGTTTATCGTAGCCTTATCCGGAAGTTTTGATATAGTACTTGATGATGGGAACGAAAAGAAAACATTCAGCCTGAATCGATCTTATTATGGTTTATATGTTCCCAGAATGTACTGGCGGGAAATGAACAATTTTTCTACCAATTCCCTGGCCCTGATTGTGTCAAATACCGAATACAACGAAGATGATTATATTCGTGATTACAGTGAATTTTGTTTACTAAGAAAGAAAGTATGAAAAAATCATCCATATATGATTGTTCTGTTATTGAGCTGCCGGTAAATCACCGGGAGAAAGGAAATTTGACGGTAGTTGAGAACAGTTTAGATATTCCTTTTGATGTGCGGCGCGTTTATTATTTGTATGATGTGCCAAGCGGTGAGTCCCGTGGGGGTCATGCTCATAAGGAGTTGAGACAATTAATTGTAGCGGCTTCCGGCAGTTTTGATGTCGTTTTGTATGATGGAAAAGTTAAGCGTACTATTACTTTGAATCGCCCTTTTTGTGGTCTGGTTGTGGTTTCCGGCATCTGGCGTGAATTGGATGATTTTTCGTCGGGATCGGTATGCCTGGTGTTGGCTTCTCATGAATATAATGAAAGGGATTATATTCGTGAGTATCAGGAGTTTCTGGAGTGGAAAAACATATAATGATTAAGAAAGGTGGTGTTTTTGATGATAGTGCCCCCCCCAAGCTGTCCGAAAACTCAAAAAACCGGCCCAGCGACACCAGATATATCGGTAACTTTACCAAAAAAGAGTCAGATAACGCTATATGTGTGTTGCCCATTGAGTTTTCGGACAGTCTGCCCCCCATTTAGGTTTTCGCTATTTTGGTTTTATTGTAATAGATCGATACCATTTATGCCGTGTCGTCAGGGCGGGGTATAAATGAATAAAAAAATATTAATAGCAGGAGCCGGCGGCGCCCCTTCCGAAGGGGTGATAAAATCATTGCTAAGATCGCCGAAACAGGAAATAGTTATCGGGATGGGGTCCGAGCCGACCGATTTGGTTTTATCAAAAGCTTCAAAAAGATATTTCGTCCCTTATGCAAATAAACCGGAATATAAAGATAGTTTGCTGAAACTATTGAAGCATGAACATCCCGGTTTAATTCATTTCCAGAATGACCTGGAGATATTTCACGCTTCGTTGATACGGGATGATATACAGGATTTGGGCGTTGCGATTTATATGCCGGAGCATGAAGTTATCGATACCTGTGTTCATAAATACAAATCATATTTAAAATTCAGGGAAGCAAACATCACGGTTCCTGAAAACATTTTAATCAATGATGAAAACGACCTTAAGCGTTCCTTTAATGAACTCGGGAGTGCTGATGGAACGATTTGGCTCCGTGCGGCCTCAATAGGCGGCGGCGGCAAGGGATCGATTCCGACAAATGATTATGATTTAGCCCGAAGCTGGATAAACCGGAATAAGGGCTGGGGTGATTTTATTGCGGCGGAAATGCTCACCCCCGATACCGTTACATGGATGTCAATTTGGCATGAAGGAAACTTGGTTGTCGCGCAGACTAGAAAACGAATCGGCTGGGTGCATGGCAATCGCAGCGCTTCCGGCGTTACCGGTGTTACCAAGGTTGGGCAGACCTGCCAGGATAGCAAGGTTGATGAAATTGCGGTTAACGCGATAAAGGCTGTTGCGAAAAAACCGCATGGTATTTTTGGTGTGGATATGGCTTATGATAAAAAAGGCATTCCAAACCCGACGGAGATTAATATTTCCAGGTTTTTTACAACGGTTTTGTTTTTTACCGAGGCGGGATTGAATCTGCCGGTTATTTTTAAGGATATAGCCCTTTATAAAGAATTCCCTGTATTTGTCCGGAAAATCAATCCGCTTCCCGACAATCTTTTGTGGCTCCGGGGAATGGATACGGAACCGAGGCTGATGACATCCAAACAAATAGAGGGGGAAGTAATAAAACTATGAAAATACTGTTTACCGGATGTTCAGGGTTTATCGGCAGTGCCGTTCTTGGCGAAGCCATCAAAAAATACGGCAAAGAAAATATTTATGTTTTGTCTTCATCACCAATAGATGAAGTACAAACAGTTATCCATAATGGGTATGAGTTCAAGCCGGACATTTTCATTGATAATGGATTAAGTGATATAGAGATACTTGTCCACATGGGGGCCTTTACTCCAAAGGATCAAGCGGAAGCGAATAATATTCAAAAAAGCAATTCAAATATTTATAATACAGGAAAGCTATTATTTGCGGAATTGCCCAATTTGAGAAAGATTATTTTTACAAGTACGTTGGACGTATATGCTGTGAATGATATAATTTCAGAAGAAAGTGAGGAAAGTCCGGCCAGTCTATATGGGTTTTCAAAATTATATTGCGAGAAAATGATCAAGAATTTTGCCGAATCAAAACAAATAATATATCAAATTCTGCGTATTGGTCATGTTTTTGGTCCGGGAGAAGAAAAATATAAAAAAATTATTCCGGTAACGATTTCAAATTTAATAAAAAACAATACGGTGGAATTGTTTGGCGACGGGCAGGCGATCAGGACATTTATTTATATAGATGATGTTGTCAAGGCCATTCTGAATGCCATAGAATTACCCCAATCCGAAGATGTAACTAATGTTGTCGGAGAAACACAGATAAGCATAGAAGATTTGGCAAAAGCCTTGATAGATATACATGGGTCTAAAGAGACAAGTATAAAATATATTCCCGTTGTGGCAAAAAACCGGAATTTGATTTTTGACAATACAAAATTAAGGGAAAGGCTGCTTGACCGGTTTACACCAATTGTTGACGGATTGCGGAAAGAATATTTGTACATGAAAGAGAAAATTGACCGTGAACATATTCTTTGATTTAGACGGGACGCTTTTAGATTCGAGAAAAAGATTATACACATTGTTTCAGGACTTGGCGCCGGAATCTAATTTGTCTATTGGGGAATATTGGGAATTAAAAAGAAATAAAATAGATCACAAAACCATTTTAACAGAGAAATTTGGTTATTCAGAAGATGACTTTGACCATTTTGAACGGGCATGGCTGGACAAAATAGAGCTGTTTGACTATCTGCGGCTTGACACGCCAATACATGGTTTGCATGATGTGTTGGATGCGTTGATAAATAATAATAATAATCTGTATATAGTAACCTCGCGGCAAAACAGGGAAAATGTATTTATTCAATTAGAAAACATGGGAATATACAAGTATTTTACCGATGTGCTTGTTACTGAACATAAATACAAAAAAACAAAACTTATCAGAACGCTGCGATATCAAGACGAAGATTTTCTTGTTGGCGATACAGGATATGATGTTTTAACTGGTAAGGAATTGAATGTAAATACTATTGCGGTAACGTATGGGTTTCTGAAAAAGGAAATTCTGGAAACATACAAGCCATCCTTTGTTGTCGATAAATTAACGGATATACTGCCAATCATTCAGAACAGATATTTATAGAGGAGATGAAAAATGAGAGAGCAAAATGAAAATGAAAGACTGGAAAAAATTGCAGAAAAATCCATATATGCAAAAGGTATAAGTAAAATAACCCAGCAGTATTGCTGTAATGAGATGTTTTTACCTCATATAATCCCGGGGACAATTCTTGAATTAGGCCCGGCAGAAGGTATAATGACTGATATATTATATCCTAAATATCCCGTCGGATATACGGTGGTTGACGGCAGCTCTCTATTTTGTAATCAAATTAAAGAGCGATATCCGAAAATAAACGCTATAAATTCTATTTTTGAAGAATTTACCGGGGGGGGGGGGGGGGGGGAAAAAA
>BNUY01000146.1 GCA_025997715.1 Spirochaetia bacterium | reverse complement strand
CCCGTTTGATGATAGGCTCATCCCGGATGATCTTCTTCCCGTTTTCCACCAGGAGTTGATCCTTGGGCTCCAGCTTGTATTCCTTCATCACCTTGTTGACCAGCGCATGGCCCCTACGGGTGAAGAGCCAATGCCCATCGGGAAGCGGCACATAGTTTCCTTTCACTTCCTTAATATGCACCGGGTACTTGAGGAAGGTCCGGTTTTCCTCGCTCACCTTGGTGGCGGCCCCGCCGATATGGAAGGTCCGCATGGTAAGCTGGGTTCCGGGCTGGCCGATGGACTGGGCGGCAATGGTCCCCACCGCCTCCCCAATGTCCACGGACCGGTTGGTGGCCAGATTCCGCCCGTAACAGTGGCGGCAGACCCCATGCTTGGCCTCGCAGGTAAACACCGTCCTGATAGACACGGTCTCAACCCCGGCATTCTCAATTTCCTCGGCAATCGCCTCGGTAACTTCCTGGTTCACATCAATTATCAGTTCCCCGGTGATGGGATGCTTAACCGATTCCTGGGTATAGCGGCCTACGATACGGTCGCTCAGGGGCTCCACGATATCCTCGCCGTCCTTGATAGCCGAATAGCTGATGCCGTTGATGGTGCCGCAGTCGTCCTCGTTGATTACCACATCCTGGGCAATATCCACCAGCCGCCGGGTCAGATAGCCCGCCTCAGCAGTTTTCAAGGCCGTATCCGCCAAGCCTTTCCGTGCGCCGTTGGTGGAGATAAAGAATTCGATAACCGAAAGGCCCTCTTTAAAGTTGGACCGTATGGGCAGTTCGATAATATCACCGGAGGGCTTGGCCATAAGGCCCCGCATCCCCGCAAGCTGGCGGATCTGGTTGCGGCTTCCCCGTGCCCCGGAGTTAGCCATCATGTAGACGGAGTTGAACCCGTCCCGGTCCGCCTCCAGGGTCTTCATCATGATATTGGTCAGGTCTTCATTGGTCTTGGACCAAACTTCGACGACCCGGTTGTACCGCTCTTCCTGGGTGATGGTCCCCTGCCGCCAGTGCCGCTGGATTTCTTCAACCTTCTTGTTCGCATCTTCAATCATCGCGGGCTTTTCCTTGGGCACCACAATGTCGTCCACCCCGATGGTGGCCCCGAAGACCGTGGCGTACTTGTACCCTGTGGCCTTGATAACGTCCAGCATCTTTACGGTAGTCCAGGAACCCTTCTCGGCAAAGACACTTTCGATAAGCGCCCGGAGTTCCTTATCCTTGAGTTCGTAGTTTAAGAAAGGGATTTCCGGCGGCATTTCCTCGTTAAACACCAGCCGTCCCGCCGTGGTCTCTATAAGCCCGTCGGCGCCGAGCTTGAATTCCCGGCCCGCCTTATCCCAGATGGGAAACTTAGTCGGCTTCACCTTGATAGCGGCCTCCCAGTCCAGGGAATGAGCCTCCACCGCCATGAGGATCTCCTCGGTAGAGGAATAGCGCCGCCCCTGGCCCTTCGCTTTGGGCTTAAACCGGGTGAGGAAGTTGATCCCCAGAACCATATCCTGGGAGGGGAACACGATGGTCTTGCCGTTGGCGGGGTTGAGGAGGTTCCGGGCGCTGAGCATCAGGGTCCAGCACTCCATTTGCGCCGCCTGGGTCAGGGGCACGTGGACCGCCATCTGGTCCCCGTCAAAGTCGGCGTTAAAAGCGTGGCAGACCAGGGGATGCAGCCGGATAGCCTTGCCCTCAACCAGGACCGGCTCGAAAGCCTGGATACCCAGCCGGTGCAGGGTGGGCGCGCGGTTCAGCAGCACCGGATGTTCCTTCACCACCTCGTCCAGGATGGCGAAGACCTCGGGGGTTTCCGCCTCCACCAGCATCTTGGCCTTCTTGATATTGTACACCACGTCCTTGTCGACGAGTTTCTTCATGATAAAAGGCTTGAACAGTTCCAGGGCCATCTTGGTAGGAAGCCCGCACTGCCACATTTTAAGGTCCGGCCCAACGGTAATAACCGAACGGCCCGAATAGTCAACCCGCTTACCCAGCAAGTTCTGCCGGAACCGTCCCTGCTTCCCCTTGAGCATATCGCTGATAGACTTGAGGGGCCGGTTGGACGCGCCCTTAACCACCCGCTTTTTCTTTGAGTTGTCGAAGAGAGCGTCCACCGCCTCCTGGAGCATCCGTTTTTCGTTACGGATGATAATATCCGGGGCGTTCAAAACCTGGAGCCGCTTGAGGCGGTTGTTCCGGTTGATCACCCGGCGGTAGAGATCGTTCAAATCACTGGTGGCGAAGCGGCCGCCGTCAAGCTGAACCATGGGCCGCAGTTCCGGGGGAATCACGGGAACCACGTCCAGGATCATCCACTCAGGTTTGTTCGTAGAGTTGCGGAAGTTCTCCACGATTTCGATACGCTTGAGGAGCCGCTTGTCGCTTTTGGCCCCCTTATCGATCATCTTTGCCCGGAGGTCGACAGCCATCTGATCCAGGTCGAGGTTTTCCAGCAGGGTCCGCACCGCCTCCGCGCCCATGCCGGCGGAAAAGCCCTGGCCGTAACGATCCTGTGCTTCGTAGTAATCCTCTTCCGTGAGAAGCTGGTTCTTCTTGAGGTCCGTATCACCCGGATCGATGACCACGTACTTCTCGTAGTAGAGCACCGACCGCAGGGCAGCCAGGGGAAGGTCCAAGAGGAGGCCCATACGGCTGGGCACCGAGCGGTAATACCAGATGTGGGACACCGGGGCGGCCAGCTCAATATGGCCCATCCGTTCCCGGCGCACCTTGAAGTGGGTCACCTCAACGCCGCAGCGATCGCAGGTAACGCCCTTATAGCGGATGGACTTAAACTTCCCGCAGTAACATTCCCATTCTTTCGTGGTCCCGAAGATCCGCTCGCAGAAAAGGCCGTCCTTCTCGGGCCGCAGGGTCCGGTAGTTGATGGTCTCCGGCTTCTTCACTTCCCCATAAGACCAGGAACGGATCATCTCCGGGCTGGCCAGCTTAATCATTATCGAATCGAAATCCTGTATGTCCCGCATGGTATCTCCTCGCTTACAAAAACATCAAAACATTGTCCGCGAATTACGCGAATTAACGCGAATAATTCTAATTCTTCTCCTATTCGCGTTAATTCGCGTTCATTCGCGGACCTCTTCTTCTTAGAAATTACTCCCCGACTTCGTAATAAGTTCCTCATCCCGCTCGGTCAGCGGTATCTGCTTGTTCTTGGCATCGTAGATGGTCATGTCCAGCGCCAGGCCCCGCAGTTCCTGTACCAGTACGTTGAAGGATTCGGGGATCCCCGCCGTGGTGGAAGGTTCGCCTTTGACGATGGCTTCGTATATTTTGGAACGGCCCGTCATGTCGTCAGACTTGATGGTCAACAGTTCCTGCAGGGTATTGGCGGCACCGTAGGCTTCCAGCGCCCAGACTTCCATTTCCCCAAGGCGCTGGCCGCCGAACTGGGCCTTTCCGCCCAGGGGCTGCTGGGTCACCAGTGAATAGGGGCCGGTGCTCCGGGCGTGCATTTTGTCGTCCACCAGGTGGTGGAGCTTGAGGAAGTAGATGACCCCGCAGAAAATGGGGTTCACAAAGGGTATGCCGGTCTTGCCGTCACGCAGCACCGTCTTGGTTCGCAGCCTCTCATCACCCTTATTCAAGAGCCCCGCCTCTTTCAATTTATCCCCAATTTGCTCGGTGGAAGGGGACTGGAACACCGGCGCCGAATACCACTCGTTCAGGGTGATTCCGGCCCAGCCCAATTCCGTTTCCAGGAGCTGGCCGATGTTCATACGGGACGGAACGCCGAGGGGTGTCAGGCACAGGTCCAGGGGCGTACCGTCTTCCATGTAGGGCATATCCTCTTCCGGCAGTATCCGTGCGACCACCCCTTTATTACCGTGGCGGCCCGCCATCTTATCGCCCTCACGCAGCTTTCGTTTGGTGGCGATCAACACTTTTACTACTTCATCCACCCCCGGGTTGAGGTCGTCACCTTCACTGCGCTTGAGACGCTGAATGTCGATGATGGTCCCTTCAATGCCGTGGGGCACCCGGAGGCTGGAATCCCGCACTTCCTTGGCTTTCTCGCCGAATATTGAGTTGAGGAGCTTGAACTCCGGGGTAGTTTCGGTTTCGCTCTTGGGGGTGGTCTTGCCGACCAGGATGTCCCCGGCGCGGACCTTGGCCCCCACCCGGATGATCCCTTCGGCGTCCAGGCTGTCCAGGCTCTTCTCGGAGGTGTTGGGTATGTCCCGCTGAATCTTCTCCGGCCCCAACTTGGTCTCCCGAACCTCGGTGATAAACTCTTTTATATGGATGGAAGTGAACATATCGTCCTTCACCACCCGCTCCGAAATGAGTATCGAGTCTTCGTAGTTGTACCCGTTCCAGGGCATGAAGCCCACCAGGACATTCCGCCCCAGGGCCAGTTCCCCATGCCGGGTGGCAGGACCATCCGCAATAACCTGACCGGCATCAATTTTCTCCCCAACCTTGACCACCGGCCTTTGGTTGTAGCAGGTATCCTGGTTGGTCCGCTGGAACTTTACCAGCCGGTATTCATCCAGGCCCTCGGCGTTGGTTTCCGGAATCTTGACGGCATTTTTCCCGCTCGCATCGGGTTTAATGATGATGACATGGGAGGTAACCCGCACCACGGTACCGCTCCGCCGGGCTTTGGCCAATACGCCGGAATCGTAGGCGCATTTGCCTTCCATACCGGTTCCCACCCGGGGTGCTTCGGGGAATACCAGGGGAACCGCCTGACGCTGCATGTTGGAACCCATCAAGGCGCGGTTGGCGTCATCGTGTTCCAGGAAGGGGATCAGGGAGGCGGACACCGAAATGATCTGCTTGGGGGATACGTCCATGTACTGGATATCCGAGGCCGCCCTGGTGGTATAGTCCCCCTGACGGCGGCAGGAAATCTGCTCCTCCGCAAAGCGGCCGCCGGTAGTGAGCTTTGCCGATGCCTGGGCGATATAGTAACGGTCCTCGTCCATGGCGGAAAGGTATTCGACATGTTCGGTGGCTACCCCGTCGGACACCTTCCGATAGGGGGTCTCCAGGAAGCCGTATTCGTTAACCCGGGTATAGTTGGCCAGGGACACGATAAGGCCGATGTTCGGCCCTTCCGGGGTTTCAATGGGGCACATCCGGCCGTAGTGGGTGTAGTGGACATCCCGCACTTCAAAGCCCGCCCGGTCACGGGAAAGGCCGCCGGGGCCCAATGCGTTAAGGCGCCGCTTGTGGGTCAGTTCCGCCAGGGGGTTTACCTGATCCATGAACTGGGAAAGCTGGCTGGAACCGTAGAATTCCTTGATCGCCGCCACCACAGGCTTAATGGAAATTAAGTCCTGGGGCTTGATGGTGTCCGTCTCTTTCAGGCTCATCCGTTCCTTGGCGATCCGTTCCATGCGGCTAAAGGCGGTCTTCATGGCGTTGGCCATCAGTTCCCCCACGGAGCGCACCCGCCGGTTGCCCAGATGGTCAATATCGTCGATGTTTTCATCCCCCACATAGACCTTGATCAGGAACTTCATGGTTTCAATGATGTCCGGTTTGGTCAGGGTAAATTCCTCAAGGGGGGGCTCATGGAGAAATTTCTTGTTCAGCTTGTAGCGGCCCACCTTCCCCAGGTCGTAGCGCCTGCTGGTAAAGAACATCCCCTCCAGGTCCTTCGCGGCGGCATCAACGGTGATGGATTCCCCGGGCATCAGTACGGAGTAGACATTGGAGAGGGCGTCATCCTTGGAAGGTTCGTCCCGGGAGGGGTCATCCTTCACAAACTTGACCTCCTCCCGTTCAAAGCAGTTGATCAGCATGGGTGAGTTCAGGGAGTCCTTATCCTCAAAGTTTATGACCTCCACGGCGCCCACGCCGTTGCTGAGCAGTTCGTCGATGTTGTGGGGGTGCAGTTTTTCCCCCGCCCGGTAGAGCTTTTTCGGCTCCTCCCCTTCCCCGCCATCAACGATTACCGGTTTGGCGAGGATCCTCCCGGAAAAGTTTTCCCGGGTTTCCCGGTCATCCTTTACGTCCAAGGTTTCAGTCTTGTAGAAAGCCCGGATGATGTCCTCCCGGGTCTCATAGCCCAGGGCCCGGAGGAAGACGGTCCCCAGGATACGCTTTTTCCGGTCGATCTTGGCGAAGATCAGTTCCCGTTTCTGGTCAATCTCAAACTCCAGCCAGGAACCCCGGTAGGGAATGATCCGGGAGGAATAGATGCCCTTCTCATGGCTGAAAATAACACCCGGGGAACGGTGAATCTGGGAAACTACCACCCGTTCCGCGCCGTTTATGATAAAGGTGCCCCGTTCGGTCATGATCGGGAGATCACCCATATAGATGTCCTTCTGACGGATTTCGCCGGTCTGCTGGAAAATCAGGTTGATCCGGGCTTTCAGGGGCACCGCATAGGTCAAGCCCTTTTCCTTGCAGGCCAGCTCGGAAAACTTGATACCCGCCTCGTCCAGGGTATAGTACGCAAATTCCAGGGTCATATCACCGTTGGGACTTTCGATGGGAAAGGTGTTTTTGAACACCTCCTGGAGCCCCTGCTCTTTCGGCGTTTCCTTAGCCCGAAGCCGTTCTCGTTGGAGAAACCGTTCATAGGAACAGAGCTGGATGTCAATAAGATCCGGAAGTTCCATCACATCCTGTATGTCCTTTCCGATGTATGTGCGTTTTGTGATTGCCTTTGCCTTTACCATACGTTTACCCCCTGAAAACAAAGCAAGGCCCCGGCAAAAAAGCCGGAAGCCTCACCGAGAAAAAAGGTGTTTTTTCAAATACCTTACTGAACTTCAACCGTACCGCCGGCGGCAGTGACCTGTTCCTTAATCTTAGCGGCCTCATCCTTGGAAACATTCTCCTTAAGGGGCTTGGGAGCGCCCTCAACAAGATCCTTTGCTTCCTTAAGGCCAAGACCGGTCACCGCCCGGACCTCCTTGATAACCGCAATTTTCTTGTCATCTGCATAGGCCTTAAGAATAACATTGAATTCCGTCTTCTCCTCCGCAGCTTCGGCAGGAGCCGCGCCCGCGCCGCCGGCCACCGCGACCGCAACGGGATCGGCGGCGGAAACACCGAATTTTTCCTCCATGGCCTTAACCAGTTCGGACACTTGGAGAACGGTCATTTCACTAATCGCGTTCAAAATCTCA
>BNUY01000145.1 GCA_025997715.1 Spirochaetia bacterium | reverse complement strand
GCGGGTTTACCATGACCCGCTGACGACATTTTGTCGGCAACTGACGACATTTTGTCGCCGGCCTTTTTGCCCACCGCGGGGAAGTCCCACAGGTCCGCATCCGCAGGGTCCGGGGCTTCCTCTGCGGGCGCTTCCTCCACCTGGGGGAGGTTCTTTGCCTTGTACGCTTCCAGGCCGAAACCCACCATCATGTTAAGGAACCCCTGAAAAGCAAGCGCCCGATGTGCCCCCGCCTCATGCTTCCAGCAGTCCTCAAGCTCCATGAAAAAGCTGGAGGGGAAGGACACCCGGCAGCCTATTTGATTTTCACGCTTCATCGCTTGCATCCTCCCCTACATCTTTGTCACCTACATCGGCGTGTACTTTGATAGCGCCTTCATAGAGAAAATCGGCAACGGGGGCAATGAGTACTTCAAGGATATTGAACACCGATATACAAGGGCTTAGATCTTCCTCATGGCAAGTATACCGGGCCATAATTTCTATCAGATCTTTTGCACCTGTGGCCATGATGGACAATTCATTGACCCCTGAATCCGTGTAGGCTTTCCGGACATTTTCCCGCGCCGTGTTTTCTTCCTCTGTCAAAAAGGCAAGTTTCAACATTACGCACCCCCCGCAGATACCGGGTCGGCGGCTTCCTGGGGAGGTTGCCGGGTGGTGTCCATTGCTTCAATGACGGCTTCATGTATGCCGCTTCCGGTGTCCCCTCTTAGTTCTTCCCCCTCAAGCATTTTCTTAACGGCGATCCCCATATGGTAAAGCATATCTGCCAGTACCGGGATGGTGGGTTCAAAGTGGCTGTCACCGTCCAGGGCTTTGACCATATCGGCAAGGAAGAACAGGCGATCTCTTGCTGCTTCCAGGATGTAATATTCATCCCATGATCCGGTGAAATAATCCGGGCTTTCAGATTTGATAATGTGCATATAAAATCCTTTTCCGGGTTCCCCCCGGTGGGTATGTATTCCCGGGATCCATACGGCCCCGGACTGGTTCCAAAAAAGGGGATACAAGGCAAGGTCGAGTCGTATGGCAAGCAAGCCCCGGCCCTATATCCCCTTGGTTCTGTTTGACTGTTCACCTCCTCATCTCTCATGGTTCCCGGGAGCCATACAGCCCCCGTTAGTTAAAAAACAACCTCTTCCAATTCGTCACGCTCCGGCTTTACCGGGTCCAGGATGTCCAGGACCTCCCCGATGATCCCCCGCTTATGGCGGCTATCATCTTCTTGTTGGATGGTGTAATCCAGGCTCCGCAGTAATTCAACGGCGCGGGCTATCTTGTATTCCGGAATATTCATAGTTCCCCCTTGTTTATAGCCGCGCTTTAAGCGCAAGCCCCATGCGGATAAGCACCGGCAGCCGGTACGTCTCCCCGGCATCCTTCATGGCTACCGCTAATCTGTAAATCCATCCCTTCATGTTTCCCTCCTGTTCTTTATCTGCAGGGCAAAAAAGCCCCGTTATAGCGTGTTTGTGAGATCGTCCGGGGCAAAGGGTATGAAAGTATCCCTAAGCCCCAGACGATCCTGGAAGCCCTTACAGAAAGCCCTTTCCTTTAGGCAATCGAGAAATCATTTCTTCCCGTTCTTCCGGCGTTATTTCCGGGTGAGCTTCAAGCCATTTTTCCTCCATGGCTGGCCAGTCCTTCAGGGGCCGTTCCGGGTCTATGCCCTTCATGCCCTTAGTGATCCGGCAATCCCTTTCCAACATCCGGCGGGTAAATACCCCCACGCCAGGCTTCACCTTCCGGGCAATACGCCTATGCCGTTCTACCCATTCCGGCGGGTGTTGCATTACGCACACCGGATCACCGGGGAACCATGCCGCCCGATTGTCCACCATGGGGCATATCGGGGCCGAACAATTCCGAAAACTTCCACACTCCATAACCTATCCTTTGCCGGGGAGATCCTCCGGCTTAATTCCCTTAGATACCCAGGGTGATCCGCGCCCCCCGGCTTGTCCCCTCTACTACCGCAAGGCGGGGAAGCTGCCGACCCAGGGCGGTCACTACTGGCGCCATGGTCCGGGGCACGTACCCCAGGCGATACAGCCCAGAACCGTTCTGAACCCCTACCATCACCGCGACCGCCGCAGGGTCTACCGGGTTTGACGGCTCCGGTACCAGGAACGCCCGCACATCGGCGGGGTTATACCGGGCCAGGCGCCGGAGGGCTTCCTGGCGGTTCCCGAAGGACACGCCCCGGACCGGTAGGGTGAGGCCCTGGGCCTTGACGATGGCCCAGGCTTCCACAAAGGCCGCTTTCCGGTCCCCATCCATGCGGGGGGCCAGCTTGTTTCCCAGGGTCATCGCTTTGCTTTTCATTTCGTTGGTCATGGTTCTTTTCTCCTTTGTTCTCTATGACTATCTATATTATATCCATAATTGTAGATATATGTCAAGAGAAATATTTACGAATTTGAATAAATTCTCTTGATTTTCTGATAAAAAGTCGATTATTATGGATAAGGGAGTTATGAATATGGGAATATCTTACAATCCGCTTTTTAAGCTCTTGATTGACAAGGGGATGAAAAAGACCGATTTATGCGAAAAGGTAGGTTTGTCTTTGGGTACTGTAGCAAAGTTTTCAAAGGGGGAAACGGTAGACGGTAAGATCATTACCAGGCTCTGCGAATTCTTAAAGTGTCAGCCGGGAGACATCATGGAGTACATTCCGGAGGGCCAGCCGTGAGCATCCCCCGGGTGTATTTGGAAACTACGATGTTCAGCTTTTATTACGAAGAAAGGCCCCAGGCAGACTATCAGGAGTACCGGGCTCAGGTCCGCCGGGTCTTTGACCGGATAAAGGCCGGGGAGTACGAGCCCTTCACTTCCCCCTATGCCTTGGATGAAATGGCAAAGGAAACGGACCCGGAAAAGCGGGGGAAGATGGCGGCCCTGGTTACCGAATACGGCGTTAAGGTTCTTGACGAAACTGACGAAGTAACCCGCCTTGCGGCCCTGTACATTCAGGAAGGCGCGGTATCCCCTGCTTATGAAACGGACGCAACGCATATTGCTATGACTACGGCCAATGGCTTAGACTTTATAGTGAGCCTTAACTTTACCCATATCGCCCGGCCCTGGACGGTCGAGAGGGTCCGCCGGGTGAACAAGCGGGAAGGCTATCAAGGTATCGGGATTTATAAACCCTTGGAGGTATTGGAAAGTGAAAACAGTACAGGAATACTTGACTGATCCCCGGATTCTGAATGACCCGGCCATGTCCAGGGCATTGGAGCCTGTCAGGGAGCTACACGCGATCCGCCTGATGATCCAGGACGAAACCGCCGGCATGACGCTTGAGGAAAAAGCCTCATACCACCGACGGAACGCAACAGCCCTCTTTGCCGGCCAGGGCCTCCCCCTTCCCCAATATGTCAACCTTTCCGGCCAGGGTAAATTAAAACCTAGAGCGGTATCTGCCGCCGGTATATAGCGCCCCGGAACCCAGGGCCGTAGCGTCAAATAGCGGTTACTCAATAATCCGGCAAAGAATGAACGGCCGCCCCCGGTCCGGTGTCGATACCTTGCAAGTCACTTGCAAGCCTGTAGGGCCATGAACCCCCCGGAGTACTCTGTAGGTTATGGTGTCCAAAGAAGGAACGGCCGCCCCCGCAAAGGGCGGTTTTCTTTTTGCCACCATCCCCGGGGGGGCTGCGGGAAGGCCATGAGGTTTCACCGGAAGTTTCACTACTCCCTATAGGGGGTGAAAGTGGTGAAACTGGTGAAAGTGGTGAAAGTATCGAGGTTACATCGGAAGTTACACCACCTTCTATAGGGGATGTAACTGATGTAAGTGATGTAACTGGTGTAACTGAGCCGCAAGGCGGAGCCCTGGCACGGGCGGGGCGTGAAGGTCGCTCCCCGCTCCCGGACTACCCCCGCGCTTACCTACCCCTTCACGACTAAAGCGCCGCGCTTCCGGATTGACCCGCTCTATCTCGAAAGGAAAATAAAGCCCGCTTACTAAGCGGCAAGGGGAAGCCATGAGGTTACATCGGAAGTTTCACTACCCTCTATAGGGGGTGTAACTGGTGTAAGTGATGTAACTGGTGTAACTGGCAGGGGGCTTATCGCAGGGAGAAACAGCAAGGCGGCCCCGAAGGGGAACCGTCACGGCGCACTGACTATCGATCCCCGGGCTGGCCGCTTTGTCCGGAGCTCAAGCCGACAACCCGCAGGGGGGGGCCGGTTTTGGGAATGAAAGCTTGGCAATGAAAGCCGTTAGACCGCAATCTCCGGGAGCCCGAACATGGGTACCATGGTCGTCACAGCGGTAAAACATTGCGCTCTAATGACCGTAGGTAAAACGTAGGTATACCAGGTTATAAGGCTTGTATTTTCTTATATCACAATGAATTACAAAATATTGCCGGGAACGGGAGTTGAACCCGTACCCCCTTGCGGAGAGGAGATTTTAAGTCTCCGGTGTCTACCATTCCACCACCCCGGCTGTTACTTGCATAGTACCAGGGCTATCCGCTATGGTCAAGAAGTATGAACTCCCCGGACTCCCCCCTTCTTATTGATACCCACGCCCACCTCTCCATGCTGGATGACCATAACGCCCGGTTTGCCGCCCAGCGCAAAACCCCGCTTCCCTTTCCCGGTGCCGAAGCCCTGGTAAGCGGCCTCTTCGCCGCCGGTTTCGGGGGCATCATCGACATCGGAACCGAGGCCGACGACCTGCCGGGGCGGATAGCCGCGTTTTCCCGGTTTCCCCGGGTCCGGTTCACCGCAGGGCTCTGGCCTGATCCGCCAAACATTGCCGGGCGGCAGGAACTGGTTCCCCGGTTAGAGGCCCATATCGCCGCCGCGCCAAAGGGCTTGGTGGCGGCGGTGGGGGAGTGCGGGCTGGATCATCACCAGGACCTGCCGCCGGGGACGGAACTGGACAAGGCCGGGGAGGCGGAACTGCTGGACATGCTGCTGGATATGGCGCTCAGGCTTGATTTGCCCATCATCATCCATTCACGGGACGCGCCGGGGGAAACGGCGGCGGCGCTGGCGAAGCATCCGGGGGTCCGGGGGGTGATACACTGCTTTTCTTACGGGAAAACGGAAGCCCGGACTTTTCTGGATTTGGGATACCACATTTCTTTTGCGGGGAACCTCACCTATAAGAACGCCCACAACCTACGGGAAGCCCTGACGTTTGTGCCCGAGGACCGGCTGTTGCTGGAAACCGACTCACCCTACCTTGCGCCGGGACCTTGCCGGGGGAAGCCGGCGGACCCGGGGATGGTAGCGGAAAATTATTTTCTCGCGGCGGAACTGAGGAGGGTCAGTCCCGAAGTGCTGGGGGAGCAGATCGCCGTTACCGGGGAAAAACTTTTCGGCTTGGTCCTTCCCCCCGTGTAGTACTCCCTGAACAAATGCCGGTAGTAGGTTCGGTAAAAAACAATGGCCGCCCGTTGCCATATACGGCGTATATAGGCTATCCGGTCCTGTTCCCGGGGTATTTTTTCGGCTAATGTTCCCTGCAGGGTTGCGGGCAGCGGCATGAGTTTGCCCACGAGCCGTCCATTCTCATCAAAATGGAATCCCACCTCGATGCCGTTGCCCCAGTTTTTGCAACGCATGGTGTGAAGATTAATTATCCACGCCCCCTTTACCATTTTTTAACCTCCGCTTTTTGTATTATCCTCAGTATTAACGGGAAACCGGGCAGGGTATTGTAGTTTTTTGGGGAAACTTGGGGTTTGTCTCGATATTTTGGACACCGGTGATGTCTTGACACAGGATTGCTTGATTCATACCCTACTATAGTCGTTTCTAATAAAAGAAACATCAATCTCTAAGGAGGAATTTCATCAATGAGAAGGATTATTACGGTTACGCTTGTGTGCCTTGCGGCGCTTCTGCTGATGACCAGCTGCAGCAAAAAGGATTCCGGGGCTTCCGGAGCCAACAAGGTCCGCATCGGTATAGCCAAGATTGTTCAGCACGATGCCCTGGACGCCTGCGAGCGCGGCATCGTGGACGCCCTTGCGGCGCGGGGGATCGACGCGGATATTGATCTTCAGAACGCCAATGGGGATGTGAACACCGCCGCTCAGATTGCCAACAAGTTTAAAAACGATAAGGTTGCGGTGGCGGTGGGTATCGCTACCCCGGTTGCGGTGTCCCTGGCTACCACCCTCAAGGATACCCCGGTGGTGTTCTCCGTGGTAACCGATCCGGTGGCGGCAAACCTGGTCAGCACCCTGGCCCATGGCGAGGGGAACGTGACGGGCCTTTCGGACTACCTGGACTCGGGAACCCACATCGCCCTCTTTAAGGAAATTGCCAACATTAAAACCCTTGGTTATATCTACACCAGTTCCGAGGCGAACTCCATTTCCGCCATGGCCCTGGTAGAAGAATCCGCCAAAGCCAACGGGCTTGCGCTGGTTACCCAGGCCATCAGTACTTCTGCGGAGCTGCGGCAGGCGGCGGAGGCCATCGTCAATCGGGTAGACGGGATTTACCTGACCACGGACAATACGGTGTTCTCGGCCCTGCCCGCCCTTATCCAGGTCTTCCACACCGCGAAGAAACCTATTTTCTCCGGGGACGTGACCGGTGTGCTGGGGGGCGGCGCCATGATCGCATCGGGGTTCAACTATTACAAGGCCGGGCTGGCCACAGGACAAATCGTTGCGGATATACTCGGGGGGAAGAAGCCCGTGGATATTCCGGTCAAGTTCCTCACCGAACCATCGGAGTCGGATCTGCTCTTCGATCTGGATGAAGCGAAAAACTGCGGCATCACTATTCCTGCGCAGTATCTGTCCCAGGCGAATTATATTTTCGAAAACGGAAAGCTCGCTACAAAGTAGCGGCCACAAAGTAACAGCAATACTGTATGGGGGCGCTGAATGCTTGAGGGCATTCTTATTGAAGGATTCATTTACGGCGTCATGGTTCTGGGGGTGTTCCTTACCTTCCGGGTACTGAACTTCGCGGATATGACGGTTGACGGGTCCTTCCCCCTGGGGGCGGCTATCATGGCGGTGATGCTCATCAAGGGCTTGCCGCCGGCCGCCGCCATTGCCATTGCTTTTTTGGGGGGCGCATTGGCGGGGCTGGTTACCGCCCTGATCCATACCCGGCTTAAAATCCCCGACCTGCTTTCGGGGATACTCACCATGACCATGCTTTACTCAGTAAATCTGCGGATCATGTCCAACCGGGCAAACTTGTCCCTCCTTCGGGTCCCCACCCTCTTTACCCGGCTGGGCGAATGGACAGGGGCTTTCATGTCCCCCGGCATTGCTCAGGTTATTCTTTCCGCTCTGGGCTCTGCCCAGATAGGGTTTTACCCCCTATCCGCCCCCGCGGAGCCCTCAATCCGCGCTTCACATCCCACGACCCCACTTCTCATTTCC
>BNUY01000144.1 GCA_025997715.1 Spirochaetia bacterium | reverse complement strand
ATGCCAATAGCAAGGTTGGAGAGGCACCCGAATGGCAGAGTATGAAAAAAAGGTCCGGCAAGTCCTGCGGGAAAACGGCTGTTATTTTATACGGCACGGTAAGGGCGATCATGATATCTGGCATAGCCCGATCACGGGTAGAAACTTTCCAGTCGATGGTGAAATCCGTATCCGCCATGTCGCCAATGGCATAATGAAACAGGCAGGCATTGATTATCACTTTTGATGAACGATATCGGGGAGGAGGGCCAGCCGTGACCATCCCCCGGGGTACGGTATAAAATAACCGTGGATCAATTCGATAAAACCATCATAGGCAAGCCGGAACCCTGGCTTATAGAAGCCGCCGCCGCTATCGGCTTGGACTTTTCCGGGCTTACCCATGAGACAACGGACCATTTCAGAAACCATGTTATAAATCGGCATGGAGACCCGGCAAAGCATGGAACCGCAACGGTTACGAATCTGGACTTTGATAAGATACCCGCCATAGTAAAATCCCCGGATATGGCAATCATAGGAGCGGTCCGCTGGGGGAACCTTTGTAACGTCTACATAAAGATTGAAGCAGGCATAACGTATCTTTATTTTGATGAGGTTTTGGACAGCAAAAGGAACAAGGCTCTACGCAGCAGCACTTTTTATAAAGTTACCAGGCCGCTTATCCTGGACGAGGTTTTGAAGAATGTTGCCCGGAATGACAAGACGGACATATCGAAAGCCAAGATTTTGACAATGCCGTAAGACAAAAAATGTCCAAACAGCCGGAGGCCGTCCCGGCGGTGAAGCATGGAAACCCACGCTCAGCGGAAGCCACATCCGCCCCTCTGATGGACACTTAAAGTATCGCCTTAAAAGGCCGCGCCGTCAAGGGGGTAATTCATTTTTTTACGGGGGAGTATTCAAGAAGCGGGTTGCCCGGTCCGGGGGCTTTTTTTACTTATACCAAAACTTATACCCTCATACCCTATTGACAAGAAAAACGGAATAAACTAATATAACAAAGTCTACATATAAATAGCGCCGTGTAGTTAACGGAATAAACACTATATATAAGAAGATATCCGGGGGTGTAGCTCAGTTGGCTAGAGCGCCTGAATGGCATTCACGAGGTCAGGGGTTCAATTCCCCTCACCTCCAGGACTAAAGTGGGGTAACACCCACTTTTTTTATGGGAAAATAGCGGTAAAATGTACCGCATTACTTCAGCGCTTCCACTTCCGCCAGCGTGGGCGGCTCAGCCCCCTGCCGTGAGCAGACCAGGGAGGCGGCGCGGTTGGCAAAGAACAGGGCGTCATACAGTTCCGCTTCGGTGAGGGCGGGGAGGGCGGTGCGGGACATCTTGCCCCTGAGTTCCAGCCAGGAGAGAAATGCGCCGTGGAAGGTGTCCCCTGCGCCGATGGTGTCCACCACCGGAAGGTCCACCACCGGGGCGCTCACCCGGAGAAGGCTGCCGTCGTCTTTGCGGAGCAGGGCCAATGCGCCCCTGGGTCCCAGGGTGGTAAGGGCTAAACGGGGGCCCATGCCGAGGACCTTTTCCAGGGATTGCTCCAGACCCAGGCCGGGGTAGATAAAATCAAAATCCGCTTCGGAAATTTTGGCAATGGTGGAGGCGGCGACCCATCCTTCAAAACGGCGGACATAGGCGTTCTTATCGCGGATCATGAAGGGCCGCACATTGGGGTCCAGGGAAATTACCGGTCCATCAGCAGCATTACTGTTTTTGCCGCCCTCCCGCACAATTAGTGATTCTATGGTGGAAGCCGATGGCTCCACGGTCAGGGAAATGGACCCGAAAAAGATGCACCGGATCTCGGGGGGTAGTTTTTTGGGGAGGTCCTCCACGGAAAAGGAACGGTCCGCGGCGCCTTCGGTGTAGAAGATGTACTGGGGCTCCTTGCCCTCTTCAAGTTTGACAAAGGCCAGGGTTGAGTTTTGATCCGTGCGGGGGATTAGGTCTACCCCCACATTGTTTTTGATAAGCCGGTCCACCAGGATCTCTCCGAAGAAGTCCGTGGAAAGTCTGCTCAGGAAACGTACCGGTACGCCGAGGCGGCCGATGGCTATGGCGGTATTGTAGGGACCGCCGCCGGGACAAGGCAGGAAGCCGTTTCCTTGAATAGGTACCATGTCGATAAGCGCTTCGCCGCAGGCTAAAATCATGTCACACTCCTCTTATATAGTTTAGCGGGTACTTTGAATAAGTGATCCCCCGCCTGAGGTATGCACCATGGCCTCCGGCGGTACCGATTCGGTGATCCATACATTGCCGCCAATGGTACTGCCCCGGCCTATCACGGTTTCGCCGCCCAGAATGGTTGCGCCGGAATAGATGGTCACCCCGTCTTCGATTGTCGGATGCCGTTTTTTGTTCGCCTCATCCTTTTTGACCGAAAGTGCGCCCAGGGTTACTCCCTGATAGAGCTTAACGTTTCTGCCGATCACCGTGGTTTCGCCAATCACCACCCCGGTGCCGTGATCAATAAAAAAAGATTCGCCGATTGTTGCGCCGGGATGAATGTCGATTCCGGTACGGCCATGGATAAGTTCGCTCATGATGCGGGGGATAAGGGGGACCTCACGGGTCCAGAAAAAGTGCGCGATACGATAGGTGGTGATGGCCTCAAACCCCGGATAGGAGAGGATCACCTCGGCGCTGCTCTTTGCCGCCGGGTCCCCGTCAAAGGCGGCTTGCAGATCCAGGGCAAGCATTCGGCGTATCCCGGGAAGCTCGTCAAAAAAATCATCCACAATGAGTTCCGCCGCAACATGGCAGCCGCCATGGCCGCAGGAAAATTCCCCCTTCCGCAGCGAAAAGGCGATGCTCTTTTCAACTTCCCCGATAAGTTCCCGGGCCAGATGGTATACCTTTTCGCCGGTGGCCAGCCGCAGATTGTCGTGATCCAGCGCCCCGAAAGCCCGGAAGCCCGGAAACACCAGTTCGTCCAGCCCCCGGAGGATATCCGCAATGCTGTCACGGCTGGGCAGATTTTCACTGCCCGCCTGGTTTACCAAACCCTGGGTATCGTAGGAACTCACCAGGGCTTCTATGCTTTTATGCAGTCGCTGCAAGGATATCCTCCTCATACAACTATAGAAAAAATTCCTGTTTTTGACAATGCAAAAAACATTACAAAAACCCGACCAAATTGAGGAATTTTAACCGCGAAGGCGCCAAAGGCGACGAAGGAAGAAAAAGATACGAAACGGGGTATTCCCTTCGTCGCCTTTGCGGTTGATTATTCTTCATGATTTTTGTGGGGTTCAGGATTAATAAAAGTAAATGCAGAAGCCCTGATGCAAAAAAACAACTCAATTCCGGGGCTGATGGCGTTCAACCAGTTCGTTCACGTCCTTCAAATTCCGTATAACCCGGTCCGGCCGGAGGCCTTGTACCCTGCCGTCCCCGTCCCGGAGGCGCAGGGAACGGCTATCTCCGGCGAACAGGGCGGTCTTAAAACCCGCCTGGGACGCGGCAAATATATCGTTGAGCATATCGTTTCCCACATAGAGGACATGTTCTGGTTTCAGCCCCAGGGCAAGAATGCGCCGGGCTGCGGGGGTAAAGAGCGCAGGGGAGGGTTTCGCTTCCCCTATTTCAAAGGAGTAGATCAGCAGTTCCCGATCAAAACCCAGCGCTGCCGGTGAGCCGCCAAAAAAGGCCTCAAACAGGAGGGGGGTGAAAAACTGCGCGTTGGAAATGAGCCCCAGCCGTAGGCCCCGGTCCCGGAGTATCGCCAGGGTATTCTCCGCGCCGGGCATGGGATACACCGGGTTTACCGTCAGTTCGTATCGCAGGGCCAGTTCCCGGCTTTCGTCAATAAGGGGCATAGGCCCCCTAACACTATCCCTGCGCTCTGCCAAGAACTCAGCCCAAATCTCCTCCACCCGCAATTCCGGGTACGCGGTTTTCCTTTGCAGTTTCTCCTTGAAACCAAGTTCTCTGTGCCGTTTCAGTACTTCACTCCGGAAATACCCGCGCAGTTCTTCTGCGGACAGGCCGTATTCCGCCGCCAGGCTATCAAGGCGGTAATGGGGCTCATCAGCGGTACTGCTTATGTCGCCGGCGGCGGAAATGAAGAGGGTCCCGTAGACATCAAAAATCACCGTGTGAATGTCCCTGATTGGGGGTGCGCCGGGGAACACATCGAACCTCGCGGCTTCCAGGTCCGGCGGTAAATCCGGCGGGGGAAACAGGGGTAGGGGAGCGGAGGATTGCCGGATAAGGCTTACCAGGTCAGTCATTGCCAACCCCGACCAGGGAAATCTGGAAGGGGTCCAGGTAGAGTTCCAGCAGGATAGATTTGGTGATTTTATGGGCCACCGGGGTATGCAGTACCGATTGATAGGTTTCCTGCAATAGTTTTAGTATCGGTTCCCTTCCATAAAATTCCAGCGCCTTTTGCCGGTTTGCCTGTATCACATCCTCATTGGGCTGCCAATTCGCCAGTTGCCGCAGGAAGGGATTTATATCGGCAATATCCTGGAACACCCGCCGGTTCGCGGCCATAATCCGGATGATACCCCCCTGGGTTTTTTCATCAAGGCGGCCGAAATCCATCACGTCCCGGGAAGACAGGTCTTCGTCCATCATTTTGATGATGTACCGGGGCGGGTCCATGCCAAAACGTTTATAGACCGACATCATGGTATGTTCCATTTTTCCCCGGAGAATGGCCCCGGAAATATACACCATGGGAATATTCAGGGCGGAATACAGGGAATCGAACTGAATGCCGGCGCTTTCAAAATCCCGGCACACATAGTTGATGCGTCTGCCCATAACCGTCCGCCCCGCCGTCCAGGGATCCAGATAGGAGAAGCCGAACCCCTCCTTAACCGATGTGGTGATGATCCCCAGGGCGCTTCCGTAACTATCCTCCAGGGATGTCTTGAGCCCCAGTTCAAACTCCACCGGCAGATCCAGTTCCCGGGCAAACGCCATCCAGTCCCGGTAGATGCCGATATCCTTCGCCGTGGTAGGGGGCAGGGTAATGGCCACGGTCCGTCCGGGGGGGATGAACAGAGAAAGGAGCAGCGCCTCGCCAATGTTTTTCCGCTGCAAAGCCCTGACCGGGTAGAGGTACCGGTTCCGGCACAGGTCCGGGGCCGGGCTGATAGGGTGTACCTCGTTCGGCAGCAGGTGGAGCCCCTCGGGTTTCAGCCCCGCCCGGAGCAGGAACGAGCGATCCCGGCTGTTGATCACCGCGTAATGGCAATTTGCGGGGTATTCCTCGCCCCGGGCATAGACATTAGGCCTGAAGTCTTCGGCTAAATCATGGTTTTGCAGGAGAAGCTTGAGCCCCCGGCTTTGCAGGATTTGCAGGGCCGGGATCAGGGCGGCGTTTTTCCGGAGCAGGGGGTTATGGACATGGAGGATATCCGCCAGAGCCCCCCAATGGGCGTTCATGGCCCCGGTAATAGCGTCCGCAAGCGCTTCCGCCCCGGCGCTTTCCGGCGTACTCTCCCGGTCGCGGTCATACCGGAGGCCCTCAACTACCGCCACGGGAATGGCAAGCTTTTTTGAGCCAAGTTCCCCCTCCCCGGCGATAACCAGCACCTCCTCCCCGGCGTCTATCAAGGCCTGCGCCTGATTCATGATCACCGAAGTAACTCCCCCTCGGCGCAGATGATAATGGATTAACGCGATACGCATTTTTCTACTATACGTCAAGAAATGGGCGGGGACAATAAGGAATTTGACAAGTCCCGGATCCCCGGTGTATCATAGACCAATAATCCATAAAGGAGGTATTTTTATGACAGGTTTTGGCCTTATCATCGTTTTTATCCTGGCGATAATCGTGATGATCCTTGCAATTTCCAAATTCAAGATACACCCCTTCCTTTCAATTATGGCGGTGTCCTTGATTTTCGGGCTGATTGGGGGGATTCCCCTGGTCAACGTTACCAGGGCGGACAAAAGCGTCGTCCAGGGTATCGCCAACGTAATCGGCGCGGGGTTCTCGGGAACCTTCACCAGCATCGGTATCGTCATCATCCTGGGGGCCCTCATCGGCACGATACTGGAAGCCACCGGGGCGGCCTTTAAGCTGGCGGACATGGTCATCAAGGTGGTGGGGCCCAAACATCCGGTCCTGGCCATGCAGATCATGGGCTGGGTGGTATCCATCCCCGTATTTTGCGACTCGGGCTTCGTCATCCTGGACCCCATCCGGAAAGCCCTGGTCAAACGCACCAGGGTGAGCAGTGTCGCTATGACCGTCGCCCTGTCCACCGGCCTCTACGCATCCCACGTGTTTATTCCCCCAACCCCCGGCCCCATCGCGGCGGCCAACACCCTGGGGGCGGGCAATAACCTGCTCCTGGTCATGGGTCTGGGCGTACTGGTTTCCATCCCCGCCCTTATCGGCGGCATCCTCTATGCCCAGTACATCGGGAAGAAAGTAAAGTCCAGGGAAGATGTGGACATCGACGGGGTTACCAAGAGCTACGAGGAAATCGTCGCCGGTTACGGGAAGCTCCCCAACGGCTGTATTTCCCTGGCCCCGATTATCGTGCCCATCCTCCTCATGGCCCTGGGTTCCATCGCCTCCATGGCAAAATGGACCGGCTTTGCTTTTCAGATCACCACCTTCCTGGGAACCCCCATCATTGCATTGGCGGTTGGCGTCCTCTTCGCCGTCTGGCAGATCGGGATCGCCGGGAAACTGGACAAGTTCTATGACATCACCAACGAGACCCTGAAGGTGGTGGGCCCCATCCTGTTCATCACCGCAGCCGGCGGCGTTCTGGGCCGGGTAATCGCCTCCACCGACATCGTCCGGTTTATCACCACCAATTCTCAGGCCATTGCCACCGTGGGTATCTTCTTCCCCTTCCTGCTCTCGGCGATTCTGAAAACCGCCCAGGGCTCTTCCACCGTGGCCCTCACCACCACCGCGGGCATCGTTGCGCCCCTCCTTGGCGTGCTGAACCTGGACTCCCCTGCCCGTACCGCCCTGACCGTTATAGCCATCGGCGCCGGAGCCATGACCGTGTCCCACGCCAACGACTCCTACTTCTGGGTGGTCACCAACTTCGGCGGCATGACCCCCGAGCAGGGCTATAAAACCCAGACCACCGCGACCCTCATTGAAGGTGTCTGCGGTATGGTTGGGGTGTTCATTCTGTCACTGATATTGGTATAAGGGTTTCCTTATCATAGAAGAATTTTTAACCGCAAAGGCGCCGAAGGCGCGCAAAAGGGAAGAGAAGACCACTTCGGGACCTGGCTATCCCTCATCTTCATCTTCCTTTGTCGCCTTCGGCGCCTCCTATGTTTCTTGTCAAGGGAATTCGCTAATTTTTCTTACGAAAAATCTTGTTTCCCCCGGCAACTCCCGGCCCGGTTTACGCACTTAACGCTAACTGGGCTATTTCTTCC
>BNUY01000143.1 GCA_025997715.1 Spirochaetia bacterium | reverse complement strand
AAGCAGATGTGCTCCTACACGGACGTGGTTTTGCTAATGGTATTACATATGCCAGCCAGATTCAGCTGGGACTGATTCAAAATATGGATTCTATCGAAAAAACAAGGCCACCGTATACGGATTCAGGATATAATAAAAGACTCTCGTGATGGGATGTACACCGCCTTTGTGTCGGCCTCCGCCGTGACGGATATCTACTATATTGCCTGTAGGGAACTCAGGGATAAAAAGCTGGTTATGGCGCGGATTAAACTGCTGCTCAAAACCGTTGATATAGCCGCCGTTACCGGCGTGGAAATCCGCCGGGCGATAGATCTTTCCTGGGCTGATTTTGAGGACTGTGTGCAGTTCACCGCCGGGGAGCGGCTCGCGGTGCGGTACATCATAACCAGAGATCCGGGGGGCTTTGCCGGGTCGGGCATTCCGGTCCTCAGCCCCGATCAGTTTCTTACGATGATTACGGTCGATTAACGCCATCCTCAAAGTGGTACAAAACCCGTGAAGAGTTTTGGAAATCCCTGGAAGAAGATTAGCGGGTGTTCAAGAAGGATCTTAAGCACATCAGCAGGGTACAAAATAAGCGTTGCATACGGTCTCCGGTTTGTTCCTACTTACCCTATCGCTGTTCCCCGGCACTTTGCCATTCGCGTTTTTTGGGCGGGGCCACTATCTCTATGGTCTGACCGGGATGTTCAATGACATACAGACCCTGTTCCAGGGCATATTCCCTGGCGCCGTCTTCAATCAATGCTCCGGCCACACTGCATACATATTTCCGCTTGTCTCCATGGGCATCGGCATGACGCCGCAGGGTGTCCATCCGCCGCAGATGCTCCTTCACGGCAGTCTTTGTTAAGTTCGTTTTTACCTCTACCACCATGGCAAAGTCGCCATCTTCCAACAGGATGTCAATTTCCGCCACTACCTTGTTCTGTTCGTCTTTTATTTTATGGTTCCGGGAAATGTGGTCAAACCGGTAGCCCTCAGCATTAACCTTTTCAACGATATTTGACGCCGTTAAATGCTCTATGAGTTCCCCCAACCGGGTACCCATGCGGCTTATCTGCCGACCGGTCTCCTTCTGGCTCCGGGCGTTCTCCTGCATTTGCCGGTCGGTCTCCTTCTGGGTCTCCTTTATTGAATCCCGCGTCTCCTTTATTGACTCCCGTGTCTCCTTTATTGCCTCGGCATTCTCTTTGACTATCCGGTCTGTCTCCATTAGTGCCGCCCAGACCTTCTCAAAGGTCAGGGGCTCTTCTTGGCGTTCTTTTGTCGCGATCATATATACCTCTTGCTTCTACCATACCACAATTCTCCCCCGTCAACCACATCCCCCATCTCCGGTGTAAACGAAAAGCCCAAGACAAGCGCCCCCGCCCGCACACAGACAGGGGAAGGTGGCGTTGGCTACAGAACCACCGACGCAGGGACCCTCATGTGGTCGGTAGTTTTTCCTGTTCCCTTGTATCATGCCGCTATTTGTCCATCATTCATATCCTCTGAAATGAAATATTTACAATCTGATTTTAAGGCCGACACAATCATTAAACAATCGTAGTAATTATACTGATACCTATCATGTATATCAATCGCTTTGGACATATCTTCTTTTTCAAGCAGTAAAACCGTAAACTGATTTATCATTTCGGAAAGTGCTTCTTTAATCTCATCAAGAGTTGCTTTCTTCTTCCGTATACAAACAGCACTAAATTCATTTAACACCTGCGTACTAATAACGCAATCGTAATTATTCACCGCATTTTCCGAAATGATTTTTTTATCTGGTTCGTTATCGGAATATAGATATACACATACGCACGTGTCAATAAATGCCCGTTCTAATATGTTATCGTTCATTAGCTTCTTCCCTGTTGAATTTAAAGCCTTTGGTATGAATTTTCATTGCCTTAAATGTTTTCCTTTTTGGTTGGGGTTCGCGGACTAATGTCCGTTCATTTTTGGTAAAAATGATAACTTTTACCGTAGACGAAATATCCTTTAAATATTCTTCGGGAATACGGATAATGCCGTGATCTTCTACCGCCGTACTAAATTCATAAGCCTGCATAGTACACCTCTATCTTTTATTTTATACCTAAACCCTTCTTTATACAAATGTTTTTTGGGTAGGTTATATATGTATAATTTTTCATACACCCCATTGGCCGAAACACAAAGAAGATGTCCCTTCAGATTCCGGGAAATCACCGGAATTTGAAGAATTTTAACCGCGAAGGCGCCATCAGACCGCAGACCAATCAGACCTTCGGTCTGCGGTCTGATTGGTCTGCGGCGACAAAGGAAGATGAAGATGAGGGATAGCCACGCTTGATTATTCTTCATGATTTTTCCCTCTTTATCTTTCAATCTTTATCAGTATACTGTATAGAAAGCGTAATGGAGGCGCATGGTGATGGAAAACTTTGGTATTATATGCGGTGTCACTCTGGGCCTGTTCGGGTCTGTTTTCTCGGTTGTCCAGTTCTTTTACCAGCGATATAAGGACAAGGAGCAGGCCGTAATTGAAGCCGCGCGGGACAAAGCGCAGGCCGAACGGGACAAAGCGCAGGATTTGAAAGACCGGCTGGCTTTTCTTATGCAGGTAATTATCGACAAGGACATACCCCGTGAATCCCGCCAGCCCTTTTTTGACGAGTATATAGCCAAGGGCGGCAATGGGACGGTTATCAAGTTCTGGCTGGAAAACAAGTAACGGTGTATGAGATGTAGTATACTGTATAAAAAGCGTAATGGAGGCGCATGGTGATAGAAAACTTTGGTATTATATGTGGTGTCACCCTGGGCCTGTTCGGGTCCGTTTTCTCGGTTGTCCAGTTCTTTTACCAGCGGCATAAGGACAAGGTGGATGCTGAAAGAGAAGCCGCGCGGGACAAAGCGCAGGCTTTATTAGAAGCCGCGCGGGACAAAGCGCAGGCCGAATTAGAAGCCGCACGGACCAAAGCGCAGGCCGTATTAGAAGCCGCACGGATCAAAGCGGAGGATGAAAGAGAAGCCGCATGGATCAAAGCGGAGGATGAAAGAGAAGCTGCACGGGCCAAAGCGGAGGATGAAAGAGAAGCCGCACGGGCCAAAGCAGAGGATGAAAGAGAAGCCATACGGGACAAAAAACAGGATTTGAAGGACCGGCTGGCTTTTCTTACCCAGGCAATTATCGACAAAGACTTACCCCGTGAATCCCGCCAGCCCTTTTTTGACGAGTATATAGCCAAGGGCGGCAATGGGACGGTTATCAAGTTCTGGCTGACAAGCAAGTAATATGGCAGATACCATGAAAGAAATGACCGACGAAGAAGCGGAATATTGGGACGACCTGTCATTGACGGCGAACATATAAGGGTGTATAAAAAAGCACCCTATGAAGCAAAAAAACAATCTGCTCTTCCCTATGCTTTGCATTTCCGCAGCGCTCCATGGCGTCCTATTTTTTCTCCTGCCGGTCTATCCCGCAAACAACCCCTGGCAGCCCGCGCCGATACACTCTTCCGACCCTTTCGCCCTGGTCAATGTTGCCCTTATTGAACCCGCCCCCTCCATAGCGCCGCTCCCCCCGGCAGCTTCCCTGCCGCCGCCGCCGGTCCTGCCCGAAGAATCCGCCGAGGACACCGGTCCGGCGGAAACCCTTATTCCGGTGGCGGAACTCGTCCCGGCAAACCCCGGCCTTTCCCTGCCCGCAGAAACCTCCGTCGCCAACTCCACCGGGGCGGCCCCCTCCGCAGAGAAAGCCGACGCCGCCGGCAATGCCGCCGCCACCAGGGCCTATGTGAAGTACAACTACAATAGTATTATGAGAAGTATCCAGAAAAATCTAAAATATCCGGACCAGGCGCGGCGGGCCGGCTTCCATGGAACTGCGGAAATTAGCTTTACTATCCACGAAGACGGCCGAATAAGCAATGTTTTGGTCATCAGCAGCAGCGGCTCCGAGGCTCTGGACACCGCTGCGGTAGAGGCCATCAAAGCCGTCTCCCCCTTCCGGCCTCCCCCCTCCGCCGAGGCCCGGCTGGTCATACCGGTGACCTTCAAGTTGCGGTAGCTATTTACCCGTGTCCTTATCCACCGTTTCAATCATGACCTCGGTGGATTCGTCCAGCTCAAGCGTTTGAGCCAGGGGCTTGGAAAGGTTAATGATCCATTTCCTGTTGGCGGGCATCCGGTTGGTCACCCTGGCGATTGCCTGTTTCCCGTTGGCCTTGTTGGTTATCCGGACCAGGGACCTGAGGGGTATCGAGGGGTGGGCGGCGGTAAACTCCGTCCCTTCCATTTGCCAGGATGCCGGCCCTGTTTGCAGGAACTTCCTGTTTACCTTGTACTTAACCGCCTGGGGTACTTCTTCGAGCCGCACGAGGGTAAATCCCGTTCCATGTTCATCCATTTCCAAAACATCCGCCGCAGGGGCGCTAATATCAATGATCCACCGGGGGTCGGCGGGAATGCGCCCGCCTATGGTAACGACAATGCTCTTATTGTTCAATAAATTGGTCACCTGTACCTGGGTTCCAAAGGGCAGCTTGGCGTGGGATGCATAGAAAACCGTATTCTGCGAACTATAGCGGGTAGCCAGCCCTTCCACAGTCTGTACCTGCTGGGCGGCGCCGGGAATGAGTACCGCAAGACCCATCAAGACAATCAATGCTATTCGCTTCATCCATTCCCCATACCGCTAAGTATATCAAATGTTTTGAAAAACACCAATCGTTTCCGTTCACGGGTACAGAAACCGCTCCATTTCTTTCAATAAATTGCCAAACTCCGCAAAGCTGGTCTTTGTCTTTGGGATGGACCGCAGGAAGTGCTGTCCGTAGCGCTTGTGCAACAGGCGGCCGTCCAGGACCGCCACCACCCCGTGATCGCTGGAACGGCGCATCAGGCGGCCAAAGCCCTGCTTGAACTTCATCACCGCCTCCGGGAGGGAGAGTTCCATGAAGGAACTGCCCCCCTTTGCTTCCAGGGCTTCGCAGCGGGCTTGGAAGACCGGTTCGTTGGGAGTGCGGAAGGGGAGCCGACACAGAATCACCAGCCGGAGGGTGTCACCGGGGGCATCGACCCCTTCCCAGAAGGAGTGGGTGGCGAAGAGTACGCTGGACTGGTCCTCCAGAAAAGTGCGGAGGAGGCGGCCCCTATCGTCGTCCCCCTGTTTAAGGCAGCGGATGCCCTGCTCTTCCAGCAGGGGGGCGGATGCGGCAAAGGCGCTGCGGAGGGCTTCGTAGGAGGTGAACAGGATGAGCGCCGATCCGTTTGCGGTTTCCGCAAGCCGCGCCGCCGCCCGGTCCACAAAGGCACGGTAGTTTCCCTGTTCCGGGAGGGGCGCGTCCGAGGGGACCGCCAGGAGTACCGCCTGAGCATAGGGGAAGGGGGATGGGAATTGTCCCGACAGCGCCTGCCGCCCGGCAAGCTTCAGCCCGCAGCGGCTTTCCCAATAGGTGAAGGAGTTGTTTACCGTGAGGGTAGCGGATACGCAGATTACCGTTTTGTTGGGTTCAAAGAGGGCTTCCTTTAGGGAGGGCGCCACGTCGATGGGGGTGGCGGTAAAGGACACCCAGTCGGAGCCGGCGGCCTGGCCGGCGGTAGCGCTCCCACCCCGCCCGGCGTGACGCTCCATCCACATCACCTCTGCGGGACGCTCCCGGTATTCGATGAAGGAAGCGCAGACAGAGCCGATAGCTTCCAGGCGGCGGGTAACGGCCTTTATTTCCCAGACCGTGGGATCATCCGCGCTGTCCTCGGGAACGGTTTCCAGCATATCCCGGATAATCCCCGCCAGCACGGCAATCTTCTTCCGCAGATCCGCCAGTAATGGTGTCAACGCCGCAGTGATACTACCCTCGCCGGCGGGGGTGAGCCGGAAACTCCACTCGTTCCGGCAAAACCCCAGGGCGGCTTCGTTCAGGGCATCGGCGGCGTCCCGGACCAGTTGGACAGCCTCCGCGCCGTCATCCAGGGCGTCCTCCTTTCGGGACAGGACGGCCAGGCGGACCAGGAGGCCCAGCCGCGAAGCCCGGCGGCGGCGGTAGAGCCGGCCAAGCTGACGGTACACCGACAGGCGGCTGAACTCCTTGGAAAAGAATGATGTGGCGGCGCTTTCCATGGTGTGGGCCTCGTCCATGATCACCCGGGTATAGGGGGGAAGCACCACGGTGGAATCGTACCCCGCCCCCTCCGCCCGTGCGGCTAGGTCCGCAAAGAGCAGGTGATGGTTCACTACCAGGATACGGGCATCGGCGGCTTCCTTGCGGAGGGCCAGGACAAAGCAGCGTTCCCGTTCGGCACAGCGCATGCCCATGCAGAGGTCGGCCTCGGAACAGACCCGCGACCAAAGGCTTTCGGCGGGGAGAAAAGACAAATCCGAGCGGCTCCCGGCGGCGGTGGTTTCCGCCCAGGCGGCGATACGCTCCAAGGGACCTGTTGGGTCCCCGTCTTCCGGATCATCAACGGACCAGAGGTCCGTGAGCTCAGTTTCCCTGAGGGCGTCCGCCAGGCGGCGGCGGCAGAGGTAGTTCCCCCGGCCTTTAATAAGCACCGCCTTGATTTTCGTGCGCAAAGCCCCGTTCACCAGGGGAATGTCCTTGTCGTAGAGCTGCTGTTGGAGGTTGATGGTGGCGGTGGAGATAACGATACGCTCCTCATTCCCCAGGGCGTAGCGCATGGCCGGAAGAAGGTAGGCGAAGGACTTCCCCACCCCGGTCCCCGCCTCGGCGGCCACCATGCAGTCTTCGTTAAAGCCCCGGATGATGAGCCGCATCAGATCAAGCTGGGAGGGGCGGCTTTCGTAGGCCTCCAGCCGCCGGGCAATAGAGCCCCCCGCCTCCAGGGCCGCACAGATGATATCCGCATCCAGCATAACCCGTTTCCGCCGCCGCAGTGGTTCGGCCACCACGTACACCTTCCCCACCTGGTTATCAACGATAAAGAACCCTGTCCCATCCTCAGCCGCCCTGCCCGCGATGGTAAGGTCTTCGTCGCTGGGAACCAGAAAGCCATTGGGGTGGTTGTGGATAAGCACATCAGGGGTATGCGACAGATCCCCGGCGTCAGGAATATCCGTGAAGTCCGCATCGCCGGACCAAAGTTGCAGGGCCAGGACCGCCTCTTTGTTACCCCTGGCGCGGACCTCGAGCCTTGACACCAGGCCCTGGTCGTCCAGGTAGCCCAGGGCAAACACCTCGTTCCCCCGGGAGTCCGCTATTTCCGAGCGGAGCTGATCAATGCACTTTGCGGAAAACCGTTTTGACGCTTGCATCGGTTTAGTATCACTAAGGGGGGGGGATATTGCAAGGGGCATCTGTCGGCAAGGGTGCAACAACTTTTTCCGGGTAAACGGAGGATCATATGATATACTGAGAATAGCCTTTAGGGAGGGGCTATCAGATGGAAAACAAGGACCAGTTCACGGAAAAAGCAATAGCGGCGATGGCGGAA
>BNUY01000142.1 GCA_025997715.1 Spirochaetia bacterium | reverse complement strand
AAAAAATCAACCTCGCCGTATATTAAATTACAGTGATTGGCAATACCCAATGAATGCAGCACTATCCAACCATCGGTATCAGGCGCGTTTTGAAACAGGGCGAACATTTTACGTTCCGCATTGCTTTTTATTTCAGGGGATATTAATTTCGGGATCATTCGTGCCATTTTTCTAACCTTTTTTAATACCTAGTTATAGTATCCCGGACAATTTTCAGGCTTTTACATTTTGGACACAACGGCAAGAACCCCTCAAAATGATGTCCGCATTTTTTGCACACAAAATAGTGGTGTCCGAGTTTTGGCGGACGAAATCCGCTCATGGGCGGAAAGCCGCCCGGTAGGACGCCATTTGGGTCTTGCATTTCATTTCTCCATCTATTTAAAATTAATCTCTTTCCAGGAATCCACCTTTTCTCCTTTTAGCTGTTTAGTTTCAGGACCTGATCTTATAAAAAACAACTCCTCATTTAAATAACAAGGTTTTGAGGATCGCGTACACTCAATTTTGAGGATTGTTTTACCCTTAACCAAAACTGGAGCATACTTAATAAAAGAAGAGAATTCCACCCCTATTTGATTTCCAATTAAAGTAGAAATATGCAATAAATAGTGATCAGTATTCCACTTAGGATTTTCTAATTTAAGCTGATCTAATTCATTTTGAATACCGATAATTTCCTTATTATCACGTATGCCAATAAATAAATATCCCCCCCCTGTATTTAGGAATGCCACAATATTTTTTAAAACTTCTTCTTCTAAAACTTTTTTCATTTCTTTTTTCTTTTGTTGTAATACTTCTGGTTTAAGTTTTTCTGATACTTCTTTTGGTATCACAGGAACCATTAGTGTTTCTTTAAACTCAACCATTTGTGATTCACCCGAGTCAATCATGTCTTGAATCCATTTTTCTTCCGTATCCTTAGCATCAGACATTCTTTTTAGTATAAGATTTACTGTTTCGATTTCTTCCGGATCATCCTTTACTGTATTCTCCAGAAAATTTAAGAAATCTCTAAGTTTTTCTATCTCTTTAATTGTAGAAAGACTACTATCATCCATTTCAACTTCGGGACCAGGCAGTTCTTCCCCCGTTCTGATAATGTCTTCCCATTTCTTCCAAATCGCCCTACCAGTTTGTTCTACGTTCGGCATTTTAGCTCCTCCTCGAAATATTCGTCTATAATCTCGCTTGTAATCTCACCGGTATTTCCGGCACGCTTTGTCACCGCCTTACGTTTTAAGTTGGTGTAAAGAGTTGATACCTCTGCGCCGGAGAGAGTTCTTGATTTGTGTTTGTCAGTTAATATATTAATAATAAAATCTGACAATTCAATGGGGTTTCCGCCCCTGGCAATATCGGCAATTGAATTAAGACTCAAGCTTACATCCTCAAGCCGACGGCAATCTCTGTCTACGGCTTTATTGCGTTCAACTGCGCATTGCTTTTCATAAGCAGACTGCGCAATTTGGGACGTCATAATGGTTTTGTCCTTGTTTGCCAATTTAACAAGTATCTGTACGCCTTCTTCTTTTGTAGGATTATTGAGCGGTATTGCTGCATCGAAACGCCCTTGACGAACAACCGCTTTATCAAGGCTGTCATAAAAATTAGTCGCGGCTACAAGGACAACTTTATTTGTTGTTGAACGTATGCCTTCGGCATTGTCTAAGCAAGTGAGCAATGTTCCTCTTACCACTTTGGAAAGTGTTTCTGCTTCGGCGATTGAGTCGAACTCGTCAAAAAACAATAACACGCCATTCCCACTCACACATATTTTTGAAAGTTGTATTGCGAAATCAAATATTTTATTGATATTATCCAAATACGCAATCATTTCATCACTAACCAAGGTGCGGCTGACAACTTTAATAAAATAAAGCCCCTTTTCTTTTGCCATGGCTTCAGCAAGATGCGATTTAGCATTTCCCGGAGGTCCGTATAAAATCACCCCTTGTTTTCTCGGCAAATTAAAGTTTGTTTCCAACTCAGACATATTTTGCATATTATCAGCAAATTCAAAAAGTTGTTTCTTGGCAGATTCATTCCCGATAATATCCTCAGGTGACCTTGAAATAGTATGAGGCGATTTTACTTCAACAGATAATTCATGTTGTATTTCGGCAATTAACTTCTGTTCAGTTCCGGAAAGCACCGTATTGAAAACATCTTCAGCCTTTGGGTGGGAAGAAAGTAAGGCAGGATCGATTTTTCTTATTTCACATTCTCTTAAAACGCCATCAGCGAAATTTTTTAAATCACGCCCGGACATCATATTTGTGCGCGATATCACACTATTCCGCTCATTTGCAGACAATTTATCCCATTCTATTTTCTTTTCAACGAATTTTTTTCTTAGAATATTCTCGCGTTGCATATGATTTGGACGTTCAAGAAGGAACTCATTCGGCAAACGGCTGCGTATAGCGCCATCCAGAATCTCAATGCGGTTTGTAGCGGCGATCACTAAAATTTTTTGCGTACCGGTAGAAAGCCCATCTATTTCAACAAGAAATTGATTAACCATATCCAAATTGAAGCTATCTGACTTGCCGCTTCCTATGTTTCTGCTCGGAAAAATAGTATCTGCCTCATCAATAAAAATGAGTGTAGGTTCGTTGGAGCGTGCCTCGTCAAATAACTTTTTAATCTTTGGACTGGTTTGACCGATAAATTCGCCTTTTAAGTCAGCCAGGGTGGGAAAAACCAAATGGCAATTAAACTCATTCGCTATTGCTTTGACAAGGTACGTTTTTCCCGTTCCCGGCGGTCCCTTTAATATAAATCCTTTTGTTCCAACATTTCCATCAATAAATTTTTGAACTATTTCTTTGATTCCCTTTAAATTAGCATCACTGATAATTATATCATCAAAAGTAACTTTCTCATCAATAGGTTTTTCAATACTTTCTTCAAAAGAAGTTCTGTCAAAATCAAATTGATGAACATTGATCTCAGTTTTAAGAATACTTAGTGCCGAACTCAAAGATTTACCGCTTGCAGAAATTGCCGATGCCACTGTGCTTATTTCGGTAAGCAGATTGTTTTTAATCTGATTAGTAATTGGAATATTTGTATTGTACGCAAAAAACTCACGCAAATAAGCAAACTTTATTTCTTCCGCAGAGGGAGATCCTACCATGAAAGAGTTATTTTTCTCAAGCTCAATGTCAAAACGCTTTAATTTTTCTGCGTCTTCAAGGGTAATTATAATCACAACATTTTTTAACTTAGCGAAATCTTTCAATCTTTTTACATAATGAACTTTCTCATCTTGCGAACTTTTATATAAATCAATTTTCCAATCAAAATCACTGCATAATAAAACAAAATTCTGTTCCGGTTTAATTTTAATTGTTTCATACAACCGAGCCCATTTTGCAATATCTTCATTGACGTTTTCTGTTGCACTTTCGGCATGATCTTTAGTTTGCTTGTCTGCCGGATCCGGAGCATTATTCAAGTCCATTCCGTCTAAATCACCGCCCTTTTCATGAGCTTCAAAAAAACCTGTGTCTTCAATGATTTTATCTTCAATTCTTTTGCTGATAATAATAGTATCTACCGTAATATCAACAAAAAAATCGAAATTCTGTTTCAGAAGAAAATATTTCTTTAATGTATCATTTAAAGATAATATTCCGGTATAAAAATCGTAATAAAAACAATCATGTATGGATTTCCCGTACATGACAAAAAAGTTTTCTCCTTTTAAACTATTCGTTCCAATAAAATGTGTTAAACGATTAATCATTTTTTTCACCCTTTTCATTTGAATTAGATTTTTTGATAAAACTGTCAATCTCATTATATAAATGAGAATGGTCAATTTCCTTAACGTTTTCTAATTCTGCTTTAAGATTAGAAAGCTCTTTTTTCGAAATTTCTCGTTCTTTTTGCTTTTTGCTTAGTTCAGCTTTCTTCTCTGCAATCTGAGCTTGAAGATGCGATTCATCAAAGGAAAGCAACTCTTGTTCCAATAGTTCTTTTTCTTGTTGAAGAGCAGATTTCTCCTTTCCGCTTTCAGCTAGCGCTTTTTTTGTCTCTTCAAGTTTTTTATTATCTACAGATAATTTGCCGATTTCGTTTTTGATTTCGGTGTTTAGATCTTCAAGATTTTTAATTTGTTTTCGAAGCCAAGTTAATCCCTTATTCGATGATATGTTTTCCATACCGCCTAATTCGTTTTTTATGCTGACAACCAACACTATTAATTTTTCAAGTGCTTCAAACTTTTTAATTGTCAACGAAGTGTCCCCTGAATCGAAGACGCTCTTATCAAGATTATTCAAAAGCTCTATGGTCAAAGGATAAAGAGAAATAATCCCGTTAAGCACAGGAGCAACGGCATTGTTGTTTTCCTTTAGATATTCTGTGATATGTTGAATCAAGCCGGACACATTATTATCGCGCAAATAATAAAGCAACTCTTCAATTTTGTCACTGTTGTTTGGATTTGAGATAATAGCAACAGGATCATCAGATTTCAGAGTTTCGATAACGCCATCTCTACTTGGTTCTTTCATAAAATTCTCCTTATATATTTCAAGCAACAGTTATCCGTTACCTGTAATTCCGTCGCCTGTTTCTCCGCCACCCGGAGCTTTGCCTTTCCGCAAAACAGATTTGCCGTCTTTAGTAACTTCTTCGATAAAAATGCCGATTTCCTGCATTTTTTCCTGAATAGTAGGCCAAGATGCATGGCAATCTCCGCCGGGACCTTCCGTATGATTTATGGGTATGTGCAGTTTTCCATCGCTGTCAATAAAGACTTTTTCCCACATTATAGTTTCTCCGCCTGCGGTACATTTTATGGAATACCCATTCATTACATTTCCATCAATCTTAACTGTTTCTGTATCGTAATGAAGTTTCTTCATTGCCTTTTGGATGGACATCACTGTAAAGATATTCTTAACAGCCCGTTCTTGTGACTCATTTGCACAACCTCTTGCGCTATCTACCAGTTTATTTAACTCATCGACTTTTTTTATGGCGTCAAGAAATTTTTCGTTCTTGATCAATTGCGCTATTGAATCAACCGCCGATTTTAATTCAGTCACATGTTTCCCATCGCAATAAGTTTCAAGGAATTTAATGAGTGAAGTATACCGTCCATCATCACCCTTTTTGAAGTGCATTTCGGGATGTTCGATATTTTCTATTGACAAGTCTTTTTTAATGACATCAAGTTTATTTTCTGCCTCCGTTTTTTGAGCAATCCAGATAGAATATTTATCGTCAATTTCTTTAGAAAAAACAGAAATTGAGTTTAAAATACTATTGATTTTGATAACTGCGTCATTGTCGTGCAAATTTAAGAAAGATTGTAATTCAGCAGATAAATCGTCATACCCCTGTTTTAAAAATTTAGATGCTAATTTCGAATCAATTTTACCAAACTCTGTTTTTGCGGTATCCTTTGCCAAAGCCGCCTTTTCCCGCAATTTTACAATATTCGCCGCTTGTTTGTTAATTGCAATGATTTCTGCTTGTACCTTGCTTAATTCTCCCGACAGCAATTTAATATTGCCTGAATCCGTATGCAACTCTTGTTCTACACGAAACAATTCGGAAGTCAACTGGCCGTGTGTATTACCTAATTCTTTATACTTTTTTAACAGGTTTGCTGCGTCTTTATATTCTGTATCACAATAATGCGATTTACTGCGTATTGCATTTCTTATTTCGTCAGCAGTTCTATCCGCTTTTGCAAAATCTGAAGCTAATTGTTCATTTCTGCTTTGTATATTGTTCAAGGCTGAACCCGGACTGTTACTTTTAACAGATACTTTTTCACAGAGTTTTTTGTACGATGAAGAAAGAGCCGATGCCGCTTCAGGAAATTCCCCGAGTGCCTCTTTGGAAATTCGTATGTCAGAACCATTTACTGTGCCGGCCATTGTTTTTAGCAATTCTTTATTAGTTGACAGCACCTTTTTTACGTTTTCAAACTTTTTAGAAAAGTTAGTTTCAATATTGGCCCGTAATGATGCCCCCTGATTAAGAAGTCCGCTTACTTCAGACGCTTTTTTCCCACTCATATCCTTTTCTCCTTATACCTGATTACCCTGCAATAGTAGACAATTGCTCGATAAATTTATCGTAAAATCCGATAGGCGGAATCCCTATAAAAAAGGTTTCCCCTCCGTCTTTAATTTCAAACTCAAATTCACGTTCTTTATGGAGAGAATTGAATCTCTCATCATGTATATATTTACCGGTAAAGAAATACAGATTTTGATTGGATGATCCACGCAGATAATCACCACAATTTAGCTCTTCTTTATATTCACCGTCTATTAATACATCGATGTAGTTTAATACATCATTTTTGATATTACCATGCTTCTTTAACAAATCTGAAAGCTTATAACCGGTAAAAACTATAGTATCCAGTTTGGTGTTGCTTTTTATCCAGCTTAACAAACCTTTAAGTTCGTCATACTGTAAAAAAGGTTCTCCGCCGCTTATCGTAATGCCTCCAATCTCATGTTTCGCAATTGATTTACGAATTAAAGCGAAAACCTCAGACAGGGGGTAATACGAACCTGCTTTTTCGTTTTGCCCCTCCTGATTGATGCAATTTTTACAACCTTTATCACATCCTGCAAGCCATATAGCGAGACGTGTTCCGGGTCCTAAAACCTCAGTGATTTTTTGGTGTTGAATAATCACCATTAATCTCCCAAAACATATGCTTTTGCTTCTACCGTCTTGCCATCCGGACGATAACACAGAGGCACACATATGGCGTGTACTTTTTTGACAGGAGGGTCCGGAATTGCTTGATTTTTTACATCCCGCATTAGATTTTTATTAAATTCTTCTTTCCCCATCAGCATATCCAATACATCAAAGGCATAGCCTAATCTAGCTTTATAGAAGGAATTCAACCTATTTATCAAGCGCTTTTCTGCTTCGGTGAGCGGTGAAGGGTTAGGATTCCCGTCTGGTCTGGCTTTTTTGATAGCGCTATGAACAACAAGTGCAAAAGTTGTTTCTTTTCCAAACCATGCAATGAAAGCAAAAATATTCTCATAATCGTTTTCATTGAATTCCGATGACAATCCAATTTTTTTTATCTCCTCATCTAAAGCACCGCATTCATAGCAATATTTGAGTATCTCTCTGAAAGGAGACACTGAGTTTTCTATTCTTGTTTTGTACTCAGATAGGGATGTGTTTTCTGTTTGGCAAGCTTGTAAACTCGCTTCTTTTTTTTCAAGCACTTTCTTCAAATTTTCATTGTCGGCACTGTCTTTTTTATGCTGGGCGTCATATTTTAAAATAATACTTTTCTTTGATTCAATATCATGATTTAATCCAGATATTGTGGAACTCTTCTCGTTTGACTCAGAGTTGGCTTTTTCTAAACGTTCAGTTAAATCTGAGTTTTTGTTTTGAGCAGTTTGCAGCGCATTGTTTAAGTCTATTACATTGTTACTAAGATCAACGATAGATTTATTTATTTCATCCAACGAATTAGAATTCTTGGATAGTCTATCGTTTATTTGATCGTCAGATTTTTTA
>BNUY01000141.1 GCA_025997715.1 Spirochaetia bacterium | reverse complement strand
GGAATAAAGTTGATAAAGATCGACGAGATTGCCACACCCAGGACTTGCAAGGATCGTGCATAGAACCAGTAGGCAATGGCGGAACAGAATATCCCCAAAAAGCCCACGTGGAGCATCACCGGAAGGGTGGGCATAAGCCACCGGGGCGATTCGGCCAGGGCGAAGGGGATGAAGCCGAGGAAGCCCGCGACGCTCTGCCAGAACACGATGTGTATCTGCGAGCAACGGGTGAAGAGGGGCCTGGTGAGGAAACCGTAGGCAACCCAGCAGAGGGCGGCGCCCCCCATGTAGAGGTAGCCCAGGAGATTGCCGGAAGTACCGCCGGTTGTACCGCCGGATGCCCCCGCCACCAGCCACACCCCGGCAATGGAGAGCGCCGTTCCCACCCAGCTCCGCAGGGCGATGTGTTTAACCTTGCCGCTGATCCGTTCCGCCAGGAGGGTAATTACCGGGATGACGCCGATGGTGATTGAAGCCTCCGATGCCGTTACCAGGGCTACCCCGTTGTTTTCGCAGAGGAAATAGAAGGTCACCCCGGTAAGCCCCGCCCCGGCAAGGAGGGGCATATCCCGCAGTTTGAGCCGTTCTCCCGGCGCTAACTTTTGCTTTATAAAAAGAAGAAACACCAGGGCAATGGCAAAGCGCATAGCCCCGAGGGTCATGGGGGGAATCACCGCCACCGCGACTTTGATGGAAATAAAGGAAAATCCCCAGATGAGCACACAGATGATGATAGCCAGAAGAGCTTTGTTGCGTTCGGTCATAGTTTTGTCTTCCATTAAGTATATATGTATACTTTTACCAGTACCAGGGGTATGCTTGCATAATGCGTATCGTATTCGCGTCGGTGCATCTTGAGCAGGGCCCCGACGCGGTCCCCCTGGGCGCCGCCTGTATCGCATCTTCCCTGAAAGCCGCGTTTCCGGAACTCGCCATTTCCCTGGTGGAAACCTTCGCCGCCGACGGAGCCGAACACCTGGTTGGAAAAATCAACGCCGAAGCTCCCCAGGCTGTCGGATTTTCCCTATATAACTGGAACCGGTCTATTGTCATTGAAGCTGCAAAGCGGATACGCGCTCAAAACCCGTCACTTTTTCTGTTCTGCGGCGGTCCCGAGGCAAGCGCCCTTCCCCAAGGTCTCGCGGTGTCCGAAGACGGCCCCTTTGATGCGGTAATCTCCGGCGAAGGGGAGGCCGCTGCGGCGGAGCTTATCAGGCGGCGGTTTTTCGCTGAATCTCCACCGGCGGTAAGCGGCGACCTGTCCCGATTCCCTTCGCCCTGGCTGGACGGAACCCTTCATGTCAAAGGCCGCGAGGGCGTACTCTGGGAACTGGCCCGCGGCTGTCCCTATTCCTGCGCCTACTGTTATGAGTCCAAGGGTGCGAAGCAGGTTCGCTATTTCCCCGAGGAGCGGCTCCGGGAAGAGCTGCGGCTCTTTATCCGTGAGCATATTCCCTACGTGTTTGTTCTTGACCCGACCTTCAACAGTAATGCAAAGAGGGCTTTGCGGATTCTCGGTATGATTGCCGATGAAATCCGCCGGAACCCGGGGCCGGAAACGCACTGGCATTTTGAAGTCCGGGCGGAACGCCTGACCCGTGAACAGGCCCGGCGTTTTGCAAGCCTGGGAGCATCCCTTCAAATAGGGCTCCAGACCGCCGATCCAAAGGTTTCCGCCCTGATAGGCCGGGAACTTAACCGGAGACGTTTCGCCTCAGGGATCGCTTTGCTCAACGAGGAAGGGGCGATCTTCGGCCTGGACCTCATCTACGGTCTGCCCGGGGACAGCCTTGCCGGGTATCGCCGGAGCCTGGACTTTGCGCTCGCCCTGTACCCCAACAGCCTGGACATGTTCCGCTTAGCAATACTGCCGGGGACGGCCCTTTTCGAAAAGGCAGCGGAATACGGCTTGGATGCGGATGGTGAAGCCCCCTATCTGGTCCGCGCAACCCCGGATTTTCCCGCTGCGGATTTGGATACGGCGGAGCGTCTTTCAGAGGCAACGGACCTGTTCTACAATTCGGGCCGTGCGGTGGCATGGTTCAACCAGGTTTTACGGCCCCTGCGGATTAGGCCCTCCGTTTTTCTGGAAGGCTTTGCGGCGCACACTAAAACTGCGTCCATTGAGGAAATGCAACTGGCTTTTCTCGAAGAGCGGTACCGGAGGGCAAAGAAAACGGCGCTTCTTCCGGCGGTGAGGGATCTGGTCCGTTTTCACGGCGCTTGGGGCCGGGCGCTGGCGGAGGGGGCATGTACGGACATTACGTTTACCTATCATCCCGATGATGTGCTGGGGGAGGGCGCCCTGGACCTGGATAGCTTTGCAGCATCGGCTAAGCCCCATCCCATGAAAGCCCGTGTGCGGCCGGGGAAGCAGGGGCCGGAGATGGAACTGGGGAAAGGGCGGCTTTATTAATCCGCCGGATTGGAGTATAATTACCGCTACATGCGTAAACCGAAAACCCGAATAGAAAAGGCGATCCGGCTCTGGTACGGCACCCGCTTGGCGGTGGTCCTGGAAAGCATCCTCATCGGTTTCATGGTTGGGCTTGTAATTGTGCTATTCCGTATTCTGCTTGGCCGGGCTAATACCCTCAGGGTGTGGCTGTACGGGACCCTCTTGCCGGGAAAGCCCTGGTACTGGATAGCCGGTCTTATCCTGGCCCTGTGTTTGCTTGGCCTCTTCCTCGGCTGGGCGGCAAAGGTGCGGCCCATGATCCGGGGCAGCGGCATACCCCAGATAAAAGGGGTCTTGATTCGGGAACTAAGTTTGGACTGGGCGCCGGAACTGCCCCTGAAGTTTGTTACCAGTGTGCTCGGTCTGGGGGCTGGTCTTTCCCTTGGGCATGAAGGCCCGTCCGTACTGATAGGCGCGTATGTAGGCATGGGGATGCTTACCCTGTTCCGCCGCCCCCACCATGAGCGAAAAATTCTGTTCTCCGCCGCTTCCGCCGCCGGGATATCCGCCGCCTTTAACGCCCCCCTGGCCGGGATGCTTTTTATCATGGAGGAAATGCAGTCCTCTTTCTCGCCGCTGGTCCTGGCCTGCTCCATGGGCGCGTCCATGGCGGCGGATTTGGCGGCGGGTTATTTTTTCGGCCTGAAACCGGCCTTTAACTTTCGGCACATCACCCTTCTTCCCATCCACATATTTCCCTGGGTGGTCCTGTTAGGGATACTGTGCGCATTGCTGGGGGACCTCTTTAAGCGCCTCCTCTACGGCTCCCTGGATCTCTACGATACCTTGCATATCCCCCAGGCGCTTCGCCCGATACTTCCCCTGCTGGTCTCCATTCCTTTAGGTTTTTTCCTTATCGATGTCTCAGGCGGCGGCCACAATCTTATTGACTCCCTTTACGATACCAACAGAACCCTACGGATGATAGTATTACTGCTCGCCGTAAAAATGCTCTTCACCGCATTCTCCTTCGGTTCGGGAACCTCCGGGGGGATTTTCCTGCCCATCCTGGCCTGCGGCGCCCTTGTCGGAAGCATCATGGGGAAACTGCTCCTCGGCTTTGGCTTCATCCAGGATGCCCAAACCCTGAACTTCATGCTCCTGGGGACCTGCGCTCTTTTTGCCGCCGTGTTTAAGGCCCCGGTTACCGGCATTGTGCTGATCATGGAGATGAGCGGCAGCTTTAACCACATGGTGAGCCTGGTCCTGGCAGCCCTTTCCGCCTTTGTTACCACCGATGTGATCGCCTCGCGGGGGGTATACAGCGTACTCCTGGAACGGACGCTTCGGGCTAAAAAACGGCGGCTGCCGGGCGACTACCCGGGTGGTCCCCTTAGGTAAAAGCCTTTTTCCTGTTGTGTGCGGCATATTGACCTTCGCCCCTTTCCTCGGAATACTAATAGTCATATGAATCCACTTGCAAGCGAACTCAACGCCGTTTTGGCCGGCTCTGTTTCGGGTCGGCTTCTGTCCTCCCTTGGCCGCCGCCTCTTTTTCCCCCGGGGTATCATCGCCCAGTCAAATGAGGCGAAACTACTGGCCCCGGTAAAAAACGCCACCATCGGTATGGCCTTTCATAACGGCCAACCCCTGATCCTGTCCGCCATCAGCGACGCCATGCCCACCCTTTCGGCGAAGGAAACGGTTACCTATGCCCCTACCGCAGGGGTCGAAGAGGTCCGCAAAGCCTGGAAGGATTCCCTGCTCAAAAAGAACCCCTCCCTCAAGGCCGACGGGATCACCCTCCCCGCCGCAGTCCCCGGCATCACCGCGGGGATTTCCTTCATGGCGGATCTGTTCCTTGACGAAACCAGTACCCTCATCACCAGCGACCCCTGCTGGGACAACTACAGCCTGATCTTCTCAGAGCGCCGGGGCGCAAAACTCCGGGGGGTGCCTTTCTTCGGCGCAACGTCCTCCTCGGCCCAGGGCCTGGACATTGCCGCCATCAGCGCCGCCATACGGGAGGAAGCCAAAACCGGTTCGGTGCGGATTATCTTCAACTTCCCCAATAACCCCTCAGGCTACGCCCCGACCCGCGCCGAAGCGGACGCCCTGGTGGACATCATCCGGGAAACCGCGGAGGGCGGAGCGGACATCCTGGTGATCTGTGACGACGCCTACTTCGGCCTCTTTTACGAGGATGATATTTCCCGCGAATCCCTCTTCGGCCGCCTGGCCACCCTCCATGAAAAGGTCCTGGCAATCAAGATCGACGGCCCCACCAAGGAAGACTACGTTTGGGGCCTGCGGGTAGCCTTCGTTACCTTCGGCTCCCTGGGCCTTCTTGCGGAACACCAGGACGCGCTGGGTAAAAAACTCATGGGTGCCATCCGCTCCTCCGTGTCCTGCGCCAACACCCCCGCCCAATACCTGATCCTCAAGGTCCTCTCGGACCCCCGGACCGCCGCCGAAAAACAGGCCAACTACGAACTACTCCGGGGCCGTTACCGGGCGGTCCAAGCCTTCGTCGCGCAGCACCCTGACCACCCCAAACTCAGCCCCATGCCCTTCAACTCCGGCTACTTCATGAGCTTCCGCTGTAAGGGTCTGGACGCAGAAGTTCTGCGGCAAACACTTCTGAAGGAGCACGGCATCGGGACCATCGCCTTAGGCCCCGGCATACTCCGGGTCGCCTTCGCCGCGTTGGATGAAGAGCAGATAGCGGAAATCTACGGGACTATTTACGAGACGGCGGGTAAGCTTTAGTACACCATCCCTGACAGTGTTACCACCATTGGTATGGGAGCTTTTAGTGGGAATCATCTGACCAGTATTACTATCCCCAATAGTGTTGCCGTTATTGGAAGAATTGCATTTGTTTCCGGTCCTCAATTGACCAGAGTATCCTTAGGTAATAACGTTACCTCCATTGGGGAATATGCATTTAGCGGTAATCAGCTGACTAGTATTTCCATCGCTAAAGATTTGTCGGACATCAGTACTAAAGCCGGATTTGAGGAAAGTTTTATCAACTATTACGAAAGTCAAAACCGCACACCCGGAACGTATCTCAAGAACGGGCCTATCTGGTCGAAGAAGTAGGGGGATCATGTGATGAAGCCCGCCTTGTATCTGGGGCGGGTGGCTTCATAGGAGTCGCCGCGCTGCAAAGAATATCAATTTACCATAGGAGGGCAAAAAATGAAAAAGACTATGTGGTTTGTGGAAGTACTGGCAATAGTACTGACATTCGCGTTTGCGTTCACCGGGTGTGATACCGCAACCGGCGGTAACCCCATACCTGGCGGGGATGATGGTCCCAAACCAGTTCCTGGTACCGTTGTACTGGAGTATTTATCTAACCAATCGGTAGTTAATGATTACCAGTTTTTAGGCGCGGCTCATGATACGAAAGCCGGGTATGTTAAAGCGCTCTACAAGATTGGTTCGATTGATAATCAGTTAATAACAAGTTATAGTTTTTTCCGTCATGATGGATATGATGACAGAAAGGAATTTACCCTGTCTGAAATAACAGAATCCGTGGTCTCGTCTTCTGTTTTTGATTCTGTACAAACAGTAGATGCTTTGACTGTTAGCGCGGGGGTTGGTATAGATATTATAACAAATATAGTGGGAGTGAGTTTTGGTACTTCATATCAATCCGGTATCATTACTTCCAAGAGTTATGCATCATACAGTCAGCTAAAAACGACCCATTCATTTACGGACACTACCGAATTTAAATTAGCAAGCCGGCCTGCAGGATGGTATAGGTATGGCGCTTTTGCTGCTGTTGATTATTATGCTGAAGTTCTGATAAACCCAATAACGAAAGAAGTTGCAGGGAAAAAATGTGTATTATGGAATAAAAGACCCGCTTAATATATGGACGGCATTAGTACATTCTGAAACGGCAAATCCAACCAATACAAAAAAACTCAATGTCGCTTTTGATATTAATGCCAATGCAATTTTAGCGGCGGCAGGTGAACTTCCTGCACTGGAGTTCTACTGGACAGATTCCCGTGTCGATTTTAAGGTTGGACATAAAGATAATGGTTTCTTGGGTATTGGGAATTATGATGATCAACTACGGGATAGCATTACTCTTGGGACCGGTTTTAGTTACAGCGGTTTCAAAGCCTATGGTTTTACGATCGCTGTAATCACCGTTGATACGGATATAAGGGAAGAAGTTGACGGATGGGTTGATGTTTCTCTATTGAAATCGAATGGAGCCCAAATAGGTACGACTCAGACTTTTGACCCCGATGACGCCGCAGCGTTAAATACGTGGAAAGACCACTATATTTATTTTAGCCGTAATGTCCCGCTCGATGATATTAAAGATGGCAAATTCATCATACGATATTCCGCGCGCGGAGCCGATAACAACGCATATTGGGTTGGAACAGCAAGGGTAACGGTAACGGTCAAATAACATGCTAAACCGGTTTTCATTTGCGGCGATAGTTGGATATCATATTTGTCCATTTTCAAAACGTATAATACACCCAAGTTTTCCGGTTTACCCGCAGCCGCCCCCCGGCGGAAACGTAGATATCCGGGCGGGCGGTAACCTTAACCCGAAACCCCACCCCCGGAATCAGGGGCTGCGCAAAGGGGGATGGGCCGGCGAAAGAGCCTTCGGAGGCATCCATGGTCACCAGCAGTTCTTCTACTTCCTGGACCTTGATGCGCCGCCGGTCAAACCCTGAGTTAACCGTACGGACCGCTACGTCCTGCCAATCAACCTGCCAGGGATCACTCCGGACCGCCTCGGGTACGGCCTCGCTGTCCATGAGGGAGCGGAACCGCGGCCAGTCGAAGTATTCCGGCCGCCGCTTATTGTGGGCCCCCGCAGCGGCAGCGTTCCGCGCAGCGGACAGTTCCCGGTAGAACCAAGCTTCCATGCCGCCCCGCCAACTAAGCTGCACAGTTTTGCCCGCCGCATCGAAGGGAAGAATCCCCCCTGCGGGGCGCATTTCCCCGGGGTATATGCCCCGTCCGGGCCAGTAGGGGAAAGCCAGAACCGGGCTAGCCCATTCCAGAACCGCCGCGATAGAAGTTTTACCCCCGCCATCGGTATCCGTGGACTGGAGAATACCCTGGGAATTAAACCATGTCAGCCGCCAATGCGC
>BNUY01000140.1 GCA_025997715.1 Spirochaetia bacterium | reverse complement strand
CCTTTTTCATTTACCACTATTTCACCTTGATACTCAGTAAATCCAAGTATGTTTTTATTTCAAATAACTGCCGCCTGTCCACTCCATAAAATTTCCAATTGCCCGGCGGTAATTTACTCCGATCAACTTTTAACGGAACAACATGATCCGGATTCTTTACCGGCTCTAAATAGGATCCTTTATGACCAAATTGACCTCCCGGTTTTTTTCCGCTTTTTTCTTTTAGCTTCTTCTCTCTGTTTGGATCGGCAGATGGGGGAATGCTACTGTTTTTTGAGTTCTTGGGGATTCGCTTTTCAACAAGCAAAGATAGCAATGCTATAAGCACATCAAATGTTGCACGTATAGCCGGACTCAGGTTTTTCTCCTCTGCTATTTGCTTGCGTGCATTTTCAATGATGTCTTGTATGCTCTCTTTGTTTTTATTTTCTCCCATGTATATATTTTATCATGGTCTGTTCTAAATGTACAGCTTTTTCTTCAATTTCTGGCTGAATAGTTACATTTTAATGAAATATCACAGTTAAGTTATCTGGCGGTGACTACGGCGTATTCACGGTTGGCTATGCGGACACCGGGGTGCCGGAATCTGTTTCTGTATGACTGTAATCCGGGCAGCCCTTTGCATTGGGCGCATACTATTTTTATTCGGAAAAAACAGTTTCTTACCGGGGCGGCGTTGATAAAGCCGGAGTTATACACCTCGATGATGTTGAACCCTGCGGATAATAAAGAACACCTGGCGGATGATTATATCAGTGATGTTCTGGACGCTATGCCGGAGAAACAAAAGGCGCGGTTCCGTGATGGGTTGTGGGTAAAAGCGGATGGCGTTATCTATGAGCAGTTTGACGAGGCTATGATTTTGAAGGCGGCGGATATGCCAGCCGAATATGATCGGATTGCCGCCGGGCAGGATTTTGGGCTGAACATTACCAATGTAAAGATTGGCTGGGTAGGTGAGTGCATTTATGTGATTGCGGATTATGGCGCTTTCAACATGACTACGAAATCCTTTAATGATGAACTTACGGCGCGGGGCTGGTTCGCTATTGAGCCTGATGGGTTCGGGTTTCCGGTGTACTGCGACCCGGCGGGGGGTGAACGGTTACAGGAAATTACCGGGGGTGTTAAGGCGAATAATAGTGTTGAAAGCGGGATTGATTTTATTAATGCGAAGATAGAGCGGGGGCAGTTTTATGTCGCTGATGGCTGTACAGGTGTGCTGTCAGAGGTGTGGGACTATTGCCGGGATGAGGGCGGGGAGATTATTAAGGTTAATGATCACTATTTGGATGCTCTGCGGTACGCGATTTTCTCTGATATTCAACGGGGGGTTATTGCGCAATGAACCCTTTTACCCAATTTATCGCCAAATATCATCATCAGAAAGAAAAATCGTTACAAAGTTTTGAAGAAATGGATTTTTATAATGATACATGTACTACAATGAAAGCAGACGGGGACAGTTACCGCTTGAACGCCTGGGTAAATATTGCGGTCACGATTCTTATCCGTAATATTGCGCGGGCTGATTTTGTTGTGGAACGGGGCGGGAATGTTTTAGTTTCCGGTCCGCTTTATAACCTTTTTAGAAGGCCAAATAAGGGCTTGAGCCGCTACGATTTGTGGAAGGAAACTGCGGGGTGGTGGTTCTTAGAGGGTGAAGCCTTTTGGTACTTTGGATCGGACTATTCGGGCGGGATTCCGGATGAGATTATCATTCTGGACCCCCGAAGGATGCGATGTGAGGACAGGATTGATTCTCATGGCATAGAACAAAAGACGATACGCCGGTGGTTTTATCAAACCGATCTTGAAGTTATTCCCCTGCTTCAAGATGAACTGATTCACTTTCGCGACTGGAACCCTTGGAATCCGGACCGGGGGATAAATCCGCTTGTTGCGCAGGCGCTTGAACTGGAACAGGATTTCTACGCCAATAAAGCGAATAGTCAGCTTCTCAAACATAATGCCGTACCGATGGGGATTCTCAAAACTGACCAGGCTATCAGGCCGGAGGAAGCTGACGCTTTAGAGCGGCGGTGGGAGAGTAAATACGGAGCGGTTCGGGCCAACAGGAAGATTGCGGTGCTGGGGAAGGGGACCAGTTTTGAGCCGCTTTCCTTTACGCCGGAAGTCGTTAAGTTATTTGAGTTGAAGCGGTGGAATGTGTATACCATTCTTGCCAAGTACGGGATTCCGCCGAGGGTCGCCAATATTGCCGATAAGACTACTTCGCTTTCCGGGAAGGATACCGGGGAGCAACACGCTGCTTTTTGGAAGTATACCCTGGTTCCGCTTCTTCGGCAGTTTGAAAGTATTTTGGAAAGTCAATTCTTTGTGCGGTTCGGGTTGCGGGAAACCGGGGTGTTCAACTTGCAGGATATACCGGAACTGCAAAAAAGTGAGGATGAGCAGAGCGGCAGGGATATTGCGGAAATCAATGCGGGTTTGAAAACTATCAATGATGTGCTGCGGGAACGGGGGAAGGATACAAAGCCCTGGGGAGATGTGTGGTACCGGCCTAAGAACATGACGCCTACTACGGGCAAGGGCGGCGCCGATGAAGTTTCTTAGTCCGGTGCTGCTGGTATGCCGCTCGGAGAGTTTCAACTTTCTTGGTTTGCATTGCCTCCGAATTATTGGGCTGCGGCGGGTGATGGCTACGGTGCAGGAGGGGAAGGAGTTGAACCGGCTGATAAGTGCGTTAAGCCCGGCGCTTATCATTATTGACGCTAACTTTTATTGGGAGTCTACGCCGCGCCGGATTGGGCTTTTATTGCGGGACCGGCCTGAATTGAATATTGCGGTTTGTAATTTTAATACAGTTCAACCGGAACGGCTGGTGGATTTTCTGCGGTTCGGCGCCCGGAGTGTTATTGATTTTAACTATGGGGTGGGTAAGTTCCGGCGGGGTATTACTCAGACGATTCATAATCAAGCGTATACTTCCGGTAATGTCCAGGACGCTTATGATGATTTGCCTGATAATAAACCGGAATTGCGGGTATATACTACGGCGCGGGAGGATGATGTGAAACGGTTGATGTGGAAATGCAGGAATAGTAAGGAGATTGCGCTCATTTTAGGGATGGGCGTAAAGACGGTGGAAACACACAAAACGGCGCTTTTTGCAAATTATGGGGTTGCTAATGTTTCGGAGTTTAACCGGCAATGTTTATTGTTGGGAGAAATGGGGAAGGATGATGTTTAGGAAGGGATGAGGGGGTATACAATGATACTACGGAGTAAGGGCGGCGAATTTCAGGTGCAGAGCCGGGCGGGGTTGCTTGAATTTCTGCGGGGGGATTCGGGGCTGCGGAGCAATGCCGGGGGCATTAAGACGGCTACGGATGGGCTTGATGTGGAGTGTATCGCGCCAGTTCAGTTTGCGCTCACCAAGGAAGGGGAAACGGATCAGGGGGTGCCGTGGGTTTTCTCAACCTTTGACCTTGATCGCTTTGATGAACGGATTGATCCGGCTGGGTGGGATGTGAAGCGGTATCTTGAAAATCCGGTTGTCCAGTGGGCGCATTGTTTTAGTATTCCGGCGATTGGCCGGGCTGATGGGGTGTTTGCCGATGACAAGGGTCTGCATGGGAATATCGTTTTTAACAGCAAGGACTATGATCCCTTTGGCTGGGGTATTGGGGAACGGGTGAAAGCCGGAGTTATCCGGGCTGGGTCGGTGGGATTCAGGATTTTGGAGATAGAGCTTCCTTCAAAGGAAGATAGCAAGGATGGGACGGCGCTGATTTTCAAGAAACAGGAGCTTTTGGAATTCAGTATTTGTAATGTTCCGGCAAATCCGTTTGCCATGGCAAAGGCGCTGAAGGTGCCAGGCACCGGGGCTGAAAGCCCCTGTAGGTGCCAGGCACCGCGTCCGGGTTTTCCTGATTTTTGGGGAAACATCATACAGAGCGGACCAGCGGTCCGAAATCAGGAGTGAACTATGGAAAATGAGTTGATCAAGGCGGTAAAGGCGAAACTTGCCGCTATGACTACCATCGAAAAAGCCGGGTTTAGTGATCCGGCTAAAGCGGAACAGTATTTCAAGGAGAAGGAACAAATCCTTGAGGATATTGTTAAGGTTCTGGAAACGGTTACCGGGGATCAGGCGGCGGAGACCGAAGCTTTGAAACAAACGGTCAAGGAACTGCGGGGGGATATCAAGGTGCAGGCGGCAAATCCTCGGGAGTTGTCGCGGCGGGAACTCTGCTACCGGCTGGGTAAGGCGTTGGCGGCGGCGTGGGGGGGCAATCATGGCGCGCTGGCGGAACTGAACTTTACACCGAACTTGAAAGCGGAGAACTGGACGAATCCCCATGATGTTTCATGGAGTGAAAAGGGGTGGAAGTTGTCGGGGACGGCGGAAAAGACGGCGCTCGGTTCACCGATGGGAAACCTTGCTACGAATGAACAGTACCTTATCAATCCGATTTATGAAACGGAGATTATGCAGGACGCCGCCAAGAAATCGGTGATGATGGGATTGGTGCGGAATAGGCCGATGATGGGGCCGTCTATTATGCTTCCTACCAGGGACCGGGGGGGTGTGCAGCTTCATTGGCTTACCGCTTACGGTCAACAGATTACCGGTTCCAAGCCCACGGGGGCGGAGCGGGTAGAATTAAAAGCGTATACCTTGGCGGGGTATATTCCGTGGTATGATGAATTTGAGGAGGACATTTTCGTTGACCTGGGGGCCATGTTCATGGATGAGTTTACGGAAGTGTACGGGCAAGAGTTTGACCGGCAATGTTTGCTGGCTGATGATGATCCTTTTACCGGGGCTATGGAGGCGGCGGGGACGGTGAAGGTTTCTATTGCGGGGGCAACGGTCAACGATTTGACCTGGAAGGATTTTCGGGATGCGGTGTATAAGATTCCTGCGGAGGAGCGTAAGGATTGTGCGTGGTTCCTGAATGAAACGGTGCTTAACCATGTGGCGAACATTGAGGATACAACGGGGCGTCCTATTTGGCGGCATCCTACCGAGGCTATGCCGGGTAAACTGGATTTGTATCCCTACCATGAAGTGTCTATCCTGCCGCAGATGGCGGATATTGTGGCTGATACGCCGTTTGCGATTTTTATGAATCCTAAACGGATTCAGCATGGCAACCGGAAGGGTATTGAGATCAAGAAGTTTGACCAGACTACGGAAAGCCTGGAATATGGGGAACTGTTTCTAAGGTTTCGCAAGCGGGATGGGTTTCTGGTTACCCGACCGGAAAATAATATTATCGTTATGAAAACAAAAGCTGCGGGGGGATAGGGTATGATTGTCAATAATTGGGATGTGGACCTTGAAAAGATGACGTGCCGGAATTTCACAAACAATATATCGGTACAATTTACCGACAAGGGAACTTTCATTGACGGTAAGATTGATGATGTTTCTTTACCGATGTTGTCCGCCTTGGCTCGGACAGGGGGCGGGGAAACCTACCTGGCTCGGCAGCTTGGTGAGGCGGAGGGGGTTTTTCTTCCGGAGTTGATTAAAAAGCGGAATGAGGGATAATCAAAAAAAGAAACCGTCCGGGTGTTCTGCATCCAGGCGGTTTTCTTTTTTAGTCTAGTCAATATCAAATAGTAACGGTTGGCTGTCGGAATAAAACCAGGTATGAAAAAGGGGATTTCTTGCCGGGCCTTGTGTATGGGTACTGTGGAGATATGCTGCCCATGCTTCGGCTTGGGGCCTTGTGGGGAAGTTACGACGTATGGTGTGGAAAGTACCGTGTGACACAATGGAAGGGGCCGACGGGGCATCCTCGAACTGCTGGGGGCATATGTGGGTGACTACCCTAACCCGGCAAGCCTGGGCGGTGAATACCTGGGCGATTACGGTATAGTATAGGTGCATCTGCTGACCTCTTAATGATTAGAAGATCCCCCGGCGCTAAGGCCGGGGGGGATGGGTGGCTATGCCGCTATGGTCTGACCAGTGAAGTAGTAATCCAGTTCCACAAACATATTTAATTTAATGTTTGAAAGGCTGAACAGGCCGGCATAGGCCATATCCAGATCGTGATCCGGGATACAAGTACCATACATGGTATCTTCTCTATCCCATTCGTAAACGTAGATATTTGTGCCGCTGAAATAATAATGCAGGTAGGCGGGGGGTTCCTCTATCCAATCTGCTTTTCCTAACTGCGGGATGTTGGGGGCCTGGGCGTTTAGGCGCTCGATTACTTCCCGGTATAATTTCTTTTTTTGTATGGTAGCCATAAGCTGGCTATGAGGGATAAGGTTCACTGCTAAGGCAGTGAATTGGGCGGCTTCCGGGGTTAGGGTGATGATCGGATTTTTCATTTTGTTTCCTTTGTGAGAAATGCCCCCGCACAAGCGGGGGGCTGATGGCTATAAAGCAATAAGGCTGAAAATGCAAGCTTCGCACTTTGTTTTGTCCTGGCAATGGCTGCATACTGCGCCGGGTTCGTAGACCTTTGCTAATATGTGGACGATGTGATCTACCGTGGCGGGCATTTTTTTTCCTAATGCCCATGCTAGACGCCGGATAGATACGGTAGCCATTTCTGAAAACTGCGGGGTATAGGGTTTTCTGGCTGGAAAGGTTTCTTTCCGTGTGTTTGGCGTGGCTTCCTGGTAACTGTTCATAGATTACTTCCTTGAAAAAAGATACTAACCCCCGATAGCTAAGACCGGTGGTGTGAGGAACGAAAAAATATTTTCTAAATCCGTCCTCTCCTTTACCACAACCTTTTGGCGGAAGGGGGTGGGTGGGGATTTTTTTTGGTTCCTCATATTCTTGGAACAAAAAAAATATCCACCCACCCCCCATAATGGTTTTACCACTAATGTTTCTTGGTCTTCTCTTCTTCTTCTCTTTCTTCTCCCCACAAATAACAGCCCCCCGGCCCCGTGGAACCGTAGGTTCCTTGGGGGTTGGCGCACTTTTTGCGCGCGAAGCGCATAGCAAAAAGTGTGACAAAGGGGGGGGGGCGGCTACTGCCGCCTACAATAAATGCTGAGGAAGCTGGTTTCTTTGGGGGCGTTACGGGGTCTCCCCGTAGAAGGGGGAAGCGGAAAACCTACTGGTTTGAAGCGGGGGGGAAGGCTTTCCCCCTCTTGGGTATTCTACTAAAGGTGCTTTTGGCTTTTGCCATTTGATGCTCCTTCGGCTTCCATCCGGTAAAACTTTACATAAAATCCAAAAATTCCCTTGACAAGCCCCCCCGCCTGTGATATAGATAAAAATATACCGAAATAGTGAACATTCCGGTATAAGCGGCGGATATGAAATCCGCCTATAGACGGCATGAAGTCCGATTCTTCTCTTGTACCCAGTTTTTGGGGGAGAAGTGTCGGGCTTTTTGGTTTTTGAGCGGTTGTTGTAAACATAGGTGTACATGTTGACAACGCCGGGAGGTAGTTTCATTCCCTTGTATTCGGCAAGCTTCCCCAGTAATTCATCTGTCCGGCTGTTTTCCACAAGCGCAATAAGCGATTCCGCCCAGGGCACATACTTTGCAGGGTCATCACCATGGAGGTGTTTTGCAAAGGTGTAGATATTTTCTTTCAAATGAAAAAGGTCGAGTATCTGCACCGCGTCAGGGAAAAGTTCATCCGCCATGTTCCGTATCCAGGTGGCGCCGTCACTGACGATGACGGTGGTCTCAAACTGCCCATACCCGTTACGAAGCGCACAGGCGTACAAATGCTTCTTAAACTCATCAACGCT
>BNUY01000139.1 GCA_025997715.1 Spirochaetia bacterium | reverse complement strand
GGCATTGCTGTCCTCCCGTTTCTCCGGCAATTTTGCCGCCGTCTCTTCCAGGCCCTTTATCAGCCCCTTCAGTATTCCCCGTCCCATCCCTCATTTTAGCTTGTCTTTTCCTAATTTGGAATTCCTGGTCAACAATAAGCAGGCTTGACAACGTATGGTAAAAAAATCTATATATTTTAGTCAGTTCCAAAATACAAGACCGTCCGCGAATTACGCGAATGGACGTGAATAAAACAAAAGATTCTTATCTTATTCGCGTTTATTCGCGTCCATTCGCGGACAAATTCTTATTTTGGAACTGGCTCTATTTATAAGGAAAAAATAGTATGAACGAACTGGAAGAAATGAGAATAAAAGAATGGGAAAAAATGATGCAAGAATAGCAAGAATAAAGGAAAAAGAATATGCAGAAATATCAGAATTACCAACTCTTCCAGGTATTAGTAAATAGAAAACTTTGAGGCCGGAAATGGCGCCTGGCAACTTGGCGCCAATTGAATAGTCCGCTTTTTCGTGCGTATTATCCGGCAAAAACCGGTTCCAGAGCTATTTCAAGGCCCGGCAACGTCTCCACAGGGGCGGTTCCTGTGGTACCGTAAGAACGGAAAAATAACCGGTCGCCTTCAAAACCATAGCAATGGAGGGTTTTATGCTCAGGATCAATAACCCAGTATTCCTTCACCCCCGCCTGCCGGTACAGGTCAAATTTGAGCTCCATATCAACCGCCTTGTTGGACGGCGACAGGATTTCCACCACAAATTCAGGCGCGCCCCGGCAAGCTTCCGGCCCAAGCTTCTTTGTATCGCAAACCACGACAATGTCGGGCTGGAGAACCGTATCGTCACTTTCATCCTCTTCATAAAAGAGCCGCACATCAACGGGGGCGGGAAATACTTTACAGGGCTTGCCGGTCAGATACACCGCAATCTGTTTGGCCAGTTCCATAAGAATTGACTGATGATATATACTCGGGGCAGCCATGGCCACGGCTTTACCCCGGAAAAGCTCATACCGTTCACCGGGGGCCAATTCCCAGTCCTTGTAATCGGCGTAGGTCCAAGTCTCGTCTTCTTTCAACAATGCGTTTCCGTTCATCCACTCAGTATACCATAGGCGGTTACATTGACACAATATTCAAAAGGAAGCTATACCGTAGGTTATGGCTATTTATGCGGACAAGGTATTCAAAGACCCGGTAAAAACACTGCTCGCCTTTAACACCCGGGAATTTGCCGAGGCCTTTGAACAAATAGAGCGCTATAAGGACACCCATTTCCTCCTGGGGTATATCCGGTATGAGGCGCGGGATGTTTTTGCGGGCCGGGATGTGGAAAGCGCGCTGCCCCTGTTATACTTTGAGGTTTTTGAAGGGTTTGAAGCCTATACCCCCAATGCGGCGCCCCGGCCAATTGCGCTGAACCCCAAACCCGCCATTGGTTTTGACGCCTATGCCCGGGCTTTGAAGGAAATCCGCAGGGAAATTGCCCGGGGGAATACCTACGAAGTCAATTACACCTATGATTTTGAAGTTGCAAGTCCCGGTGCGGAGCCCCTGACCTCTATGAGTACCTCCTGACCCGGCAAAAAACGCCCTACAACATGTTTATGCAGAACGAATACGACACCCTGCTTTCCTTCTCCCCGGAATTGTTCTTTGAAATGACCGGGAACGGCGCTTCATCCTGGCACATCCGGACGAAGCCCATGAAAGGGACGGTACAAAGGGGGCAGACCGGTGAAGAGGACGCGCGGTTAATCGAATTTTTGAAAAACGATATAAAGAACCGCGCCGAAAATGTCATGATCGTGGATTTGCTGCGGAACGATCTGGGCCGGATCGCGAAAACCGGTTCGGTGCAGGTGTCAAAGTTGTTTGAGATAGAAACCCATCCCACCCTTCATCAAATGACGTCCAGCATTGAGGCGGACTTAAAAGAAGGGACATCCTTGTATGCGGTGTTTAAGGCGATTTTCCCCTGCGGATCAATTACCGGGGCGCCCAAAATCAGCACCATGAATATCATCGACCGCGTTGAGACGGGGCGGCGTAATATTTACTGCGGCGCAATAGGCTTTATCAGTCCCGGCCGCATGACCTTCAGCGTACCCATCAGGATTTTGCAGCGGTCCCGTAAGGGAACCGGCGAACCGGCAGGTTCGAGCTTCACGTACCGGGTTGGCGGCGCAATTGTGTGGGATTCCGAAATAGAGGACGAATGGCAGGAAACCCTGACCAAGACACGGTTTTTAACCGCCGGTTTCCAACTGATTGAAACCATGAAGGTTGAAAAGGGCGTCATGTTGTTTCAACAGGAACACTGGGCTCGTTTACGGAACTCCGCCGCTCATTTTGGCTTTACCCTGGACCCGGCGCTTTTCAATCTGTGCCCCGAACGGGATGGTATTTTGCGGCTTGCGGTGGAGAGGGACGGCAGGTATACGGTCGAATACCGGGACCTCACTCAGGCCCAGAACAATAAAATCAGGATTTCTCCCCTAACCGTGAACAGCGGCGATTTCTTTTTATATCACAAAACATCCTACCGCCCCTATTTCCAGGTGAATTACGCGGTCTTTTATGATGAAGTTTTTTTCAATGAAAAGGGGGAGCTGACCGAAGGTTCCCGAACCAATATCGTCCTTGAAATTGCGGGGAAAAGATATACGCCGCCCCTGTCCTGCGGTCTTTTGAACGGGGTTTACCGGCAATATATGCTTGCAGGCGGTCAATGTACCGAACGAATCCTTTACAAAGAAGATTTACTGCGGGCAGAAGCGGTTTACTGCGTAAACTCCGTGCGTGGGATAAAGAAGGTTGTGCTGACATGATTTTGATAGATAATTATGATTCCTTTACCTACAACATCGTGCAGTATTTTGAAGAAATGGGTATAGCGCCGCGGGTTTTTGAAAACGACAGAGTTACTATTGGCGAGTTACGCGCCATGGACTTTAGCCATATCGTTTTGTCCCCCGGCGCGGGAAACCCCGACGGGGCAGGGATTTGCCTTGAACTTATCAGGGAATTTTATACCGAAAAAAAGATTCTGGGGATATGCCTTGGGCATCAGTGCATAGCGCAGTTTTTCGGCGCGCAGGTGGTAAAGGCTGCGGAACCGATGCACGGCAAGGTCAGCGAAATCTTTTTTGATGAAGGGGAGCCCCTGTTTGCCGGTATCCCCCAGGGGTTTCCCGCAACACGGTACCATTCACTGACCGTGGACCCCAACACGATACGCGGAGATTTGCTGCCCATTGCCCGCACGAAAGACGGGGTCAACATGGCCTTAAAACACCGGAATTGCCGGGTTTACGGGGTCCAGTTCCACCCCGAGGCAATACTAACCGGATACGGCAGGCGGCTTCTGGGCAATTTCATATAGTTCCCGCACCGTCTGTTTCAGGACCGGGTGTACCGTGTCCGGGGCGATTTGCGCCAGCGGTTCCAGCACAAACAAGCGGCTCTGCATTTCGGGGTGAGGGATGGTCAGTGTTTCTGTGTTCATTACAAGGGAATCGTAGAATAAAATATCCACATCAATAGTGCGGGGACCCCAATGGATGGTACGGACCCGCCCCAGATCAGTTTCGATATCCTGAATCAGGGACAGAAATTCTCCGGGGCTTTTTAGGGTGCGCACTTCCGCTGCGGCATTCAGGAAGTCGTCCTGATCCAGGAACCCCACGGGCTTTGTGGCGATAAAACCGGATTGGGAAATGAGCCGGCATGTTTCATCGGCCTTAATTTTTTCCAGCGCCCGTTCCAGGTTTTCTTTTTTATCGCCCATGTTTGAGCCCAAGCCGACATACACCCTGTGCCAGGAACGTTCAATCCGCACAGAAACCGTGTCTATGGGCAGTAATATGGGCGCCCAGGGTTTTTTAATTTCCACCCGGATATGATCTACCAGGGGATAGTTTTGTAGAATGCTCCTGGCGGTCTGTTCCGCCGCCGCTTCCAATAGCTTGTAGGTGTTTTTTTCCAGAAAGTTTTTGATATGCCGGGTCGCATCCGCATAATTCACCGAATACTGCAAATCGTCGGTCTGCCCCGCCATGCTGCTGTCAAAATATAAATCCGCAGACACGAGAAATTTCTGCCCCAGGGTCCGTTCTTCCGGCAGAAGCCCGTGGTACCCGAATATCTCCAAATCCTTGATGCGGATACAATCCATCGTTTCATGCCCCCGCACGGTACGTACGGATCGCCTCCGCCATCCGTATGGCGCGGAAATTACGCTTTACATCATGGACACGGATAAAATCACAGCCCGCCATCACCCCAATCACGCTGGTGGCTATGGTCCCTTCCTCTCGCTCCTCCACCGGAAGCTTCAAGGCCCGCCCGATGACCGATTTCCGGGAGGTCCCCAGCAACACCGGCAGGCCGAATGCCCTGAACGCCTCCAGCCGGGCGATAACTTCCAGGTTCTGCTCAAGGGATTTGGCAAAGCCCACCCCCGGATCAAGTATCAGTTTGTCCCGGTTAATACCGGCTGCCTCCGCAATCTGTATGGATTCCTGTAAATCACGCAGAACATCGGGCATAAAGTCGGCATAGACCGGCTCCTGCCGGTTGTGCATTAGGCAGACCGGCGCATCTAAGCGTTTCGCAACCGCCGCCATGTTTTTGTCATATTTTAATCCCCAGATATCGTTGATCAGGTTCCCCCCCGCTAGGATGGCGGCCTCGGCAACCGCCGATTTATAGGTATCAATGGATAGGGGAATGTCAAAGCGTTTTCGGATAGCCTCGATCACCGGCGTCACCCGGCGTATTTCCTCGTCATCGGCTATTTTTGTATACCCGGGTCGCGTCGATTCACCGCCGATATCAAGGATATCCGCGCCATCCGCGATAAGGGTTTCCGCCTGCGCAAGTGCGTGGTCCACCCCCTGAAACTTGCCCCCATCGGAAAAAGAATCGGGGGTTACATTGAGGATGCCCATGATGTAGGTCTGTTTGCCAATTTCAAAGTCCCGGCTTCCGATTTTCATTTTACCCCCACTATAAATGGAAATTATTTAACCGCGAAGGCACAGGTCATAAATTACTATTTTTTCCATCCTTAGTCGCCTTTGTCGCCTTTGCGGTTAAAAATTCTTGTATTCTGGAACAAACTCACTTAATCATTTGTAAAAACCGGTCCAGCAAAACCGGGTTGGTTTCAAAGACACCCCGTACCGCCAGGCTCATGGTCTGGACCCCCGGCTTTTTTATCCCCCGCATGGTCATGCAGGTGTGTTCCGCCTGGGCCATCACCGCAACGCCCTGGGGCTTCAGGTTCCCCATGATGGCTTCCGCAATTTGCACCGTCATCCGCTCCTGGATTTGAAGCCTCCTGGCGTACACTTCCACGGTCCTTGCCAGCTTGCTGATCCCCACCACCTTCTCCCCAGGCACATAGGCAATGTGTACCTTGCCAAAAAAAGGAAGGAGGTGGTGCTCGCAGACCGAGTAAAAGCCAATGTCCTTTTCGAGGATTATTTCATTATGGCCGGCGGTAAAGGTTTTTGACAAATGGCCGTCCGCATTTTGCCCCATGCCGCTGAAAATTTCATCGCACATGGCGCTGATTCGCCGGGGGGTATCCTGGAGGCCTTCCCGTCCGGAGTCTTCACCGATTCCGTCCAGGAATAAACGAACCGCGTCTTCTATTTTCTGTTTATCCATACCGGCGCCGTCCCCTTACATAAAAATACCGCCTAACTATAAGCCGAAACGGCGCCGGTGTCAATTGTTTTTTATTCCGGGTAAAGATTCTGTATCTGTTTTATATTCGGCAGTACCTCAAAAAATATGTCCGTCAATTCGGGGTCAAATTTGACGCCCCGCATACTCCGTATTTCCGATAAAACCTGATCCACCGTCCAGGGTTCCTTGTATACCCGGTGGGAAGAGAGGGCGTCATAGACATCCGCTATGGCGACGATGCGTCCGGGGAAGGGAATCTCTTCGCCTTTTTTTCCCAGAGGGTTCCCCTGGCTATCGGCCTTGAGAACTTGGCGGGTTACCGGGTCAATCCAGCCCGGATACCCCGTGCCGTCCCAGTTTTCATGGTGAGTCAGGGCTATATCACGGGAAATAGTATCCAGCGGCGACTGGAGATCGTCAAACAGACCGGCCCCGGACACGGTATGGCGCTGCATGATCAGACGTTCCTCCGCGGTAAAACGGTTCGGTTTCTTTAATATCGCATCCGGGATGGCCACCTTTCCCGCATCGTGGAGCATGGCGGCGATCTTCAGAACATCCCGGTACCGTTCCTGTTCTATGTCCGACACATTGTGGCGCCTGGCCCAGCCGTCGTAGATCTCTACGGCAAATCCCGACACCCGGTTTACATGGGTTCCGGTTTCCATAGGGTCCCGCAGTTCCGCCATTCTGATCATCCTGAGTATCATGGCCCGGGTCATATACGCCCGTTCAAGGGCAACCGTTACCGTGGCGGCAAAGTGGGTAACTAAAAATTCATCATCCGGGGAGAAGGGGATCGAATTCCCGGCCGTATCCTTGGCATTGATAATCTGAGTTACCCCCAGCAAACGGCCTTCGGTGGATACCAGGGGAACCGCCAGGGTCGAAGTGGTCTTGTATTTTGAAATTTGATCATAGGTGGTACTGAAGGAATAGGGCGCATCCGGGGGCAGGTTGTACACATCCGGAACATTGACCAATTGCTTCGTAAGGGCGCAATAACCGGAAATGGTTGATTTATTAATAGGCAGGGAAAACAGGGAATAGACGAGCTTTTGCCCCGGGGGGAGTTTCTTTTGCTGGGTATCATTCTGGGCGTATTTAATGACCAGTTTGTCTACCCGTTCTCCCTCAAACTCCTCTGTTTCCCGTACATAGATTGAGCCCGCATCGGCATGGACCGCCTCCCGGATTACCTTGAGTATCCGTTCAAGCAGAATATCCAGATCCTGGATCTGGTTCAGTTCCGAATCGGTACGAAGAATGGATTTAAAATCAGTTATTTCATGCGTCAATGGATGTTCCCCCAATTTTTGCTATTCCTTTCTGCCGAGGATTCAAACTGCCTCACCCTGTTTGATCCGTTTAAGAATATCATCGGCCCGTGACCGGTCTTTAACCAAAATATGAATGCCCGCCATTCCATAAGCCCAATAATACCGATTTGCGGCCTTAACCGCAAGAGGGCGCAGTGCCTCATGAAAAATGTACCCCAAACAAAGGTTTGCCTCATTTAGAAAATGTACCTCAAATAAACGGGCTATTCTGTAAGGTGCGATCGTACGGAGGCCAAAATGGGGTTAAAAATGAGCGAGAAGAAGGCGCTGACCAAAGAAATCGGCACACGGTATCGTCAAGCGGAGCGGAAAGAAAAGACCGCTATTCTTGACGAATTCATCAAAACATCTGGCTACAACCGCCAATATGCCTCCCGAATGTTGAAGCAGCAGGGACTGAAAAAAAAGGGAAAAGCAGCCAAAAAGAAACGGGCCAGCAACCACCAGGGAAAGCTGGTCTACGGCCCGGACTTTGTAAAAGTCTTACGGGATATCTGGCAATTTTTCTGGTATAAATGCGGAAAATATCTTGCCCCGTTTATGCAAGAAACTATGCCCTATCTTGAGGCAAGCAGGGAACCGGACTTTCACCTCACCCCTGAAATCAAGCAAAAACTGCTCAAAATCAGCCCCGCGACTATCGACCGGAAACTCAAAAGCGAGCGGGCCAAATTGCAGATACGGGGCATCAGCGGCACCCGGTGCGGCGAGGCAGCCCTCATTA
>BNUY01000138.1 GCA_025997715.1 Spirochaetia bacterium | reverse complement strand
CGTTTCAGAAAAAGCCGGGCAGCCGGGAAAGCGCATTTGCCGAGGAACGGCCATTCCGCAGACCTTTGGTCTGATCTGCCTCTCCCCGCCAAGCCTTTTGAAATGTCAACATGGAAGGTATCCACCGTCCAGCTAAACTACCACATCGCTGTCGACAAAATGAATTATAGCGTACCCTACGAGTATATCAAGCACAAGGTTGACGTGCGGCTCACCAAAAACATGGTTGAGGTATTCTATCAGGGCACCCGGATAGCCTCCCATAAGCGTCGTTACGGCCCTCCTGGGCAATATAGCAGCGTGGAATCGCATATGCCGGACAAACACCGGCAATTCACCCAATGGAATGCCGCTCGGTTCATCTGGTGGGCGGTGGAGGTCGGCCCCTCCACTGAACAAACGGTTAAAGCCATTCTTGCATCCCGAAAAATCGAAGAACAGGGGTACAAATCCTGTCTCGCCTTGCTGAAATTGGCCGACAAGTATTCCGTCATTCGACTGGAAGCGGCCTGCGCCAAGGCGCTCTCCTATTCCGCAACGCCCAGCTTCAGAAGTGTGCGGACAATTTTGAAGACCGGCAGCGACACGCAGGATACCCAAAAGGACCGCACCAATGACACGGATTCTGCGGCCTATGGTTTTACCCGCGGTATGGCCTATTACGGAGGTGACCAAGATGGTGGCGGACCTTCGGTCCGATGAATCAACCGTCAATAAACTCCACGAAATGAGGCTCTCCGCTATGGCCCATGCCTATAGGCAACAAATGGGAGACCCCTCGCTCAACGGCCTGTCTTTTGACGAACGGCTGGGCATGTTGGTGGATACCGAGTGGGACACTCGGCAAAACAATCGTCTGGCACGACTCATCCGTCATGCTGACTTTCCCATCTCCGGCGCCTGCATTGAGGACATTGAGTACCTCGCCGACCGAAAGCTCAACCGGGAACAAATCCTGCAATTTGCCACCGGCGCCTTTATTGCCGAAAAGCGCAACATCATTATTCTCGGAGCCACCGGCGCGGGGAAAACGTACTTGAGCTGCGCCATTGGCATGGCTGCATGTCGCAATTTCTATTCCGTCAAGTATATTAGGTTGCCGGATTTGTTTGACGAACTTACGGTGGCCAGGGGAGAGGGCATATTCAAGAAGGTTATGCAGGGGTATAAAAAAATTGACCTGCTCATTCTTGACGAATGGTTGTTAACTCCCTGCTCCGAGTCCCAAGCGCGAGACCTTTTGGAAATAAGCGAGGCCCGATCCGGCCGTTGCTCAACCATCTTCTCTTCCCAGTTTGCTCCAGCGGGTTGGATGGGGAAGATTGGCGAAGGGCCTCTGGCCGATGCTATTCTCGATCGCATCGTTCATAATTCCTATTCGGTGTTCATGGACGGAAATGAGTCCATGCGGAAACGAAAAGGTATTTGTTAGGTAGTTTTGTTCCCAGGACCTCTTCGGAGGTCCTCTTACACTGGATCACTTTTTTCGGACTGGTGGATCACCTTCGTCGGACTCATGGGTCTTTTGCTACGGAATATTCATTCCAAAATAAAATACTGATAATTATGCATTTTATAGCGGTTTGAGATGTGTTTTAATCAAAGTTTTTTGTTGCTGATGTTTTTAAGTGACTTTAGGGATGGACACTAAGTAACCGCAGACCGAAAGTCTGACTGGTTACAGTATACCCCATAGCCCCAAGGATCATTACCCTACCGTTAAGATGAGTTTGGGCAAGCTTATCTTATCCGGCGATTTACCGTCGATGCTGGACAAAGTAGCCAGCAATGGTTTTATTATACTTCCCATTGAACCAAACCATTTAATTTCTAAGGGTATAATTCCCCGCCCTTTAGGGCGTAAAGCTGGGGGCGTGGGGGATATGTTCCCCCACGTGCGCAAAGATTTCAAAGAGAAATCTTCAATACCTCGCCCTTTAGGGCGAGGATGCTTTATTAACCCTGTCCACGCTGGACTTTATCCACCGGGATCCTTTTGACCGGATCATCGTATCGCAAGCCATAAGCGACGGCATACCGGTCATCAGTTCAGACCCCGTTTTTCGCCAATATCCGGTAGAACTCATCTAAGCCGTCTCCTCCTCTCATTATCGTTCCCTTCAAAACCGGGAAACACCGGGTATGCTTAAGCGCCCGACACTATCCATAGCACCCGCCGCTGTCTGGTGCGCGGCTGTCCCCCATGAATATCCTGGAAAAATATACCCTATTTTGAAGTATTTGTCGAAAAAAATGATTATATAGACAAAACGCTAATCTATATTACAATGCCCATAGGAGCATCAATGTTTGCGGACGAACGGCGGGATATGATTGTCAAAATGGTAGAACAGGACGGGCGGGCGGAGGTCAAGGAATTGAGCCGCCATTTTGCCGTTACCGAGGATAGTATAAGGAAGGATTTGGCAATCCTGGAAAAAGCGGGACGGATAGAACGCGCCCACGGGGGGGCGGTACGGAAACGGGTTAATCCCCGCGCCCTCTATGTCGCCCAGCGGGCCGATAAGAACCGCGAAGCAAAACAGGCAATTGCCCGGAAAGCCCTGTCCCTGATACACCCCGGGGATACTATTTTTCTGGATATCTCTACCAGCAATTCCGAACTTGCCGCTCTGATTATTGAGTCGGATATGAATCTTCGGGTGGTGACTAATATGTCGGATATCATGCTGCGGTTTACGGCGCCCTGTGCAGCGGAACTTGTTTTTTTGGGCGGCGCCTTCAACCCGGAAAAGGACGGGTTCACGGGGCCCATGACCATTGGGGCGATACAGAATTTCCATTTTGATACGGCATTTATAGGGGTATGCGGGGTTGATCCCTTTCTAAACAGCGTCGAAACCTACCAGATAAATGACGGTATGACCAAAAAGGCCGTGCTGGCACAGAGCCGGAACAAGTATCTGATGCTTGAAAGCCGTAAATTCAACGAAGAAGCCCCTTTTAAGTATGCCAAGCTGGAAGATTTTACCGGGATTATTCTTGAAAACCCACTTTCCCCCAAGATTCTGGAAAGCCTTTCCCAATACAATCTTGATATACTTTAGGAGAATTTTTCATTTTTTCGCATTTTTTTCTTGACAGGGAGAAAAAGCGGGTGTATGGTTATCAGAAGAAACAATAAGAATCAATAAATATCAATAAAGATAATGAGGCGCCGGGATGAAAAAAGTGGTTATGACGGAACGGATTTTCCGGCTGAGAGCCCGGATACAGGCAGAACCGAGGTATGTTTCCCTGGAACAAGCCCGGATAATCACCGAAAGCTACCGGGCCAATCCGGACATTCCCCGGATACTGCAGCGGGCCGGGGCATTGAAAGCGGCCCTTGAGGGCATTTCCATCAGTATTCATAGGGATGAACTCATCGTGGGGAACCGCAGTCCGGGTATCCGCAGCGGCATTGTGTTTCCCGAAAGCGGTATCGGCTGGGTGGACAAGGAATTTGAAACCCTGCCTACCCGCCCGCAGGATCCGTTTCAAGTTAAGCCCGGAGACCGGGAAGAATTCCAGCGGCACATCATGCCCTTTTGGGAAGGCAAGTCACTTGAAGATGTGCTGCGGCAGCGGTACGGCGCGGAGTTTGACGCCATCGCCCCGGTGGTAAAGATTAACCAGAAGGATCATGCCCAGGGCCATATCTGCCCGGATTGTGCGGCGTGGCTCAAAAAAGGGCCGGCGGGTTTGCAGACGGAAGCGGAAGCCGCGTTGCAAGGTGCGGGCAGTCCTGAAAAAGGTAATTTTTACCGGGCGGTGACTATGGTGATGGGCGGCGTCCGGCGCTTCATGGTCCGGTACGGCGAGCTTGCTGCGGAAATGGCGGATACCGAACCGGAGGGCGCAACACAAAAAAACCTGCGGGAAGTTTCCCGTATCTGTAGGGCCCTTTCGGAACGGCCCCCGGAAAGTTTCCGGGAAGCGGTGCAGTCAACATGGTTCCTCTTTGTCGTTCTGCATCTTGAGTCAAACGCTTCGTCCTTTTCACCGGGACGGATGGACGCATGGTTGTATCCCTACTACCAAAAAGATATTGACGCGGGCCGCCTGGACCAACAGGAGGCCTTAGAAATAATCGAATGTCTGTGGATTAAGTTCAATGAAATTGTGTATATGCGGAACCGGCACAGCGCCAAGTATTTTGCCGGTTTTCCTATCGGCTTCAATATCGCTGTTGGTGGGCAGGATGCTGCGGGGGGGGATTTTGTCAATGACCTGTCCTTTCTTTTTTTGAAGGCCCAGGAACACCTGGGGCTGCCCCAGCCGAATCTTTCTGTCCGGCTCCACGAACAAACCGGCGACGCCCTGCTGCGGGAGGCGGTTAAGGTGGTGTCCCTTGGTTCCGGCATGCCCCAGTTTTTTAATGACAAGGCGGTAATCCCTGCCCTTGAGACACTGGGCATTACTAAAACGGATGCCCGGAACTATGCCATCGTGGGCTGTGTGGAACTTACCACGGCGGGCAATAACCTGGGGTGGAGCGATGCGGCGATGTTCAATCTGAACAAGGCGCTGGAACTGACCCTGACAGGCGGGAAGGATCTGCTTACGGGAAAGCAGCTTGACGAAAATTGCGCAGGTGATTTGACTACCTATAAAACATTTGCGGAACTGGAAGCCGCCTTTGCCGCCGGGCTTGATAGTTATATTGAACGGATGGCCGCCGCCTGTGAACAGGTTGAAAAAGCGCATATTGAACTGCTCCCCACACCGTTCTTGTCCGCAGTGATTAACAAGTGCATGGAGCGGGGAATTGACGTTACCCAGGGCGGGGCTGAGTATAACCTTTCGGGGATTCAGATGATCCAGGTTGCCAATCTTGCGGACAGCCTTGCTGCTTTGAAGCAATTGGTGTTTGACGAAAAACGGGTAAGCGCCGCGGAGTTTCTCGCGGCTCTGAACGCCAACTTTGAGGGCTGCGAAGTTTTACGGCAGACCATACTCCACCGGGTTCCCAAATACGGGAATGATGTGGATTGGGTTGATGAACTGGGGGTTAAATGGGCGCGGTACTTTAAGAAGCAATTGGGCCGCCACACCAATTACCGCGGCGGCCCCTATCATACGGGCATGTACACCGTTTCCGCCCATGTGCCCATGGGTGAAATGGTCGGCGCTTCACCCGACGGGCGGCTGTCCGGCACGCCCCTTGCGGACGGCGGCATGTCCCCCATGTACGGCAGGGATATTGCGGGCCCGACGGCGGTACTCAAATCGGTTTCCAAACTGGATAAGGAGCTTACCACCAACGGCGGCCTGCTCAACATGAAATTTCTGCCTGAATTTTTTACGACACCCGGGGGTATCGAAAAATTTATGCTCCTCTTGCGGGCCTTTGTGGATCTGGAAATTCCCCACATACAGTTTAACGTCCTCCGCCGGGAAGACCTGCTATCGGCAAAGGAGCATCCCGGGGAATACCGGAGCCTTACGGTACGGGTGGCGGGATACACCGCCTACTTTACCGAACTTGCGGGCACATTGCAGGACGAAATCATCGCCCGCACCAGTTTTGGGAACTAACCGTGGAAGGGATACTATTTGACATACGCCGGTTTTCAACCCACGATGGCGATGGTATCCGGACCACCGTTTTTTTGAAGGGCTGCCCCCTGCATTGCCGCTGGTGCCAGAACCCCGAGGGGATTGCATCCACACGGAAAGCGCTTTGGTTTGCCGATTGCTGTATTCACTGCCGTTCCTGTACCGATGGCAAGGGCGCCCCGGAAGATTTGCTTTCGGAAAATAGTACCGTTACCGATTGGGAAGCAATACTGCAAAAATGCCCCACACAGGCCCTGCACTGGGATGGGCGCAGTATCACGGTGGAAAATCTTATACGCGAACTGGAACGGGACGCCGTCTTTTACCGGAATGGCGGCGGCGTTACGCTTTCGGGCGGGGAGCCGCTTTTTCAAAAAGATTTTTCGGCGGCGGTTCTGCGGGGCGCAAAAGAAAAGGGGTTTAATACCGCGATAGAAACGTCCCTGTTTGCAGATAGCCGAGCGGTAGATTTGATTGCACCATTGGCGGATACCATTTTTACGGATTGCAAGATACTGGATGATGATAAGCATAGGGCCGCCACCGGGCAGTCAAACCGGATCATTCTGGATAATTTGCGGCGATTGCTTACGGGTGAATATGCGGCGCGCCTTATCGTGCGCACTCCCCTGGTGCTTGAGTATACCGCCGCCGAAGAAAACATCGCCGCCATCAGCAGGTATATCAGCGGCCTCTATCCTCCGGTGCGGTATGAACTATTAAACTACAATCCCCTCGCGGCGGGTAAATATCCGCTTGTAGGACGCAGGTATTGTTTTGAGGAAAATCCCCCGCCCTATAGCCGGGATGCGATGAAAGACTTTGAGGCAATAGCTATACGGAACGGCATAAAAAATCTTATTTCAACAGTGGGAACCCTATGAACCTTATAGATCAATTCATTCATGATGCGGAGCATGATGAGCCGGTATATATCACCAATGTGCGCGGCAGATTTTTACAGGATGATGGTGAAGATATTGTTATTCATATCCTGGGATTTGACGGCTCTATTACCGTTTTCCCGCTGCGCCTTCCCGCGGATTATGCCGGTGATGCGCAGCGTAATTTTATTAAAAGCTATATATTCGCGGAAATACACAACATGCTTTCTGCCCTGGGCGGTGAAAAATTCAGCATATACATAAATACTAAAAACGAAAAGGTTACCGGCCTGTTACGGGAAATTAATACGGCCTTTGGTATCGGCCTCCGCCGTAGGGAACGGCCCGGCTATGGGCGCTCGATAAATGTTATTGAGCGCATGCTTGATTCACTTGGCGGCGGGAGGAAATTCAGCCTTACGGTGTATGATATACAGGACATGCCCCGTATTCCCGCCGCGCAGAAAAAAACAAATGATTTTATTGACCGGTATAGGGATGCGTTTACCGGCATAGAGGAAAAAATACTTTTGGGAATTGATGTGGGCGGGACTGACATCAAGGTTGCTGTTTCGTATAAGGGCAAACTTTGTTTCTTAACGGAATATGACTGGTTCCCCGCCCTCTTTTCCCGTTCTGAGCAGCTCATTGAACCGATAAAAAAATTGACAATTGAAGCCGCCGAAAAGGTAAAAAAAGAAAGCGGCGGCGCATTCGCCGGGTTTGACGGCATAGGGGTCTCGTTTCCCGACGTGGTTCTGCGGAACAAGATTGTCGGGGGGGAAGTGTTCAAGACACGGGGGATTCGGAACAATCCTGACCTTGAATATGAAAGCGAATTCCATAAGCTTACCAACCTTGACGCATTGCTTGCCCCCTATTGTTCACCTGAGGGCAGGGTACGGATTACCAATGACGGCCCCATGGCGGCCTTTACGGCGGCAATGGAACTCATCGCCTGGGGCAAACCGGAACTGCTCGCACAGGGCCGTTTTGCCCACACCCTTGGCACGGAACTGGGGACCGGCTGGATTGACGAGCAGGGTACAATTCCTGAAATCCCCCTGGAGGTTTATAATTTTATTATCGACCTGGGAAGTTTTACCGCGGCGAAGTATCAATGCGATGACCTTCGCAGTATTACTAATTTTAATACCGGATTAAGCGGCACCCTGCAAAAGTTTATGGCCCAAAACGGCGTTTTCCGCCTTGCGATAAAGGCGTCACAGGCAAAGGACGGAAAACTCTATGGGGATCTCATTCAAAAAGGTTTTATCAGCGAAAAAAACGGCGACCTTCTGGTGAATCTGGAACCAAAGGATATGAGGAAGCCCCTGCTTGAATACCTGATGCTGCTTGCCGAAAAGGGCGATGCGGAAATGGAAGACGTGTTTATCGAAATAGGGCGTTCCACCGGTATCACCTGGTGTGAAACC
>BNUY01000137.1 GCA_025997715.1 Spirochaetia bacterium | reverse complement strand
CTCGCCCTAAAGGGCGAGGTATTGAAGATTTCTCTTTGAAATCTTTGCGCACGTGGGGGAACATATCCCCCACACCCCCAGCTTTACGCCCTAAAGGGCGGGGAATTATACCCTTAGAGATTAAAAAACGCGGGCGTCTTTAACGATACAAAAAGCCGTTCCCTGATCCATCGCAGGGGAAGCATACGGGTACTGGCGGCCTTAAATTGTATTGCCCTGTTACTATCCCTGCATATAATCACCGTGAAAACAAACCGGGAACTGTACCGGCTGAAAGGGTATCGTCAGGAGCAAGCTCAAAGACGGAAGGAGGCGGAACGGCTGGAGGGGGAAATTACGGAATTAGTATCACGGCAAAGGGGGATCAAGGATACGCAGCGTAATCCCTATGGGATCCTTTCCCAAATTCAATCCTGCCTAAAGGAGGCCTGGATAAAATCCCTGGTACTACAGGGGGATACCTTCAATCTGGAAGCCGAGGGGGGCGATTCAATCGGGGTGTTACAATCGCTACAGGGTTCCGGTTATTTTAGCGGAGTAACCCTGCACCAGGCTTCCCCGTCAAATACTTCCGGGGAGCAATTCACTATTTCAGGGAGGATAAGCGGCCATGAAAAATAGCAAAACTACTTTGTTAATTCCCCTTTTTCACCTGACCCTTTCCGCTGTTTTCATATTTATTTTTATTGGCAGTATCCGGGAAATCCATAGCATCATTGAATCCATGGATCATTACCGGAATGCGGCAAGCGAAATACAGCCCCTTTCTCAAGGCTATCTTTCCCGGTTGGAAAACCTGGCAAGGGATCTGCGGGACCAGGGTCCGGAATCACCGGCGGAATTTTCTGCGGAGGACGGCTTTGCCATGATCCGCGATTTACTGCGCACCCGGGACATCACGGTGGAACGGTTCAGGACCACCGGAAAGGGAAACACCACGGCGGCGGAAACGGAAAAAAACGCCCCCTACCTGGACCTGTTTATCGCCGACCTGTACCAATACTACGCGGAGGACAGGGAACGTGCGCTGTTTTTTCTGAACAGGTTTCTTGAATCACGGTATGAGGCGAAGGTTGCAAAGCGGGTTCGGGAATTGAACGAGGTAAACGGGATGTGAGGGGGGGTATGATGGCATAGCCGGGTGGAAGGGGGCATGTCGGGCGCTCATGCGGTTGGGGGAATCCACTCCGGGAGCCCGGCCCCAGGGGGCCCGAATAGGTCTCCCTACGCGGGGAAACCCAAATGCATTCGGCCCGCCACGCCCCCTTCCACCCGCTGCGTCATCACTATATCGCTAAATACCGTGGGGAATACTTGGCCCTTCCCTCTCGCGGACAGTCCCGCCAGTCCTTCAACACCTTCCGGTATAGGTTCAGCTTCTGGTTCAGGGTGTGGGTAAAAATTCCTCGACATGAGTAATTTTTACGCAATCATCATATGGAATTAAGTAAAAACATTGGTTTTTGGCATAAAAAGTACTTGGTTTTAGTTGGCACGGAATTTGCTGTATATGCTTTGAAATCGGTCAATTTCCCTTGACTTTTTATAGGAGGAGTTTTATATGAAACGGACAAAAATTGTAGGTGTCCTGGTTCTGCTGATGATTGCCGCAGGTACAAACGTTTTCGCTCAGACGGAGAGTGATTTTACCGTATGGAAGCATCCGGGGGTAGCAAAGCACCCGACAACAGATTTCGGTACGGTCATTACCGGATATGCCGGAAGCGCACGGGTGGTAACTATTCCCGCAACGATTAATGGGTCGCCGGTAATTGGTATAGAAGATTATGCCTTTGCGGGTAATACGAACATTACATCCGTAGTTATTCCTGATAGTGTAAAAAACCTTGGGGATTATGTGTTCCAAAATTGTACCGCTCTTGCCTCGGTAACGCTTCCCGCCTATCTTAAAAAAATAGATAACGGCGCATTTTCGGGATGTACTTCCCTCAAAACAGTTGCGGTTCCCAATAGTGTAACTAAAATAGAAAATTGGGCGTTTGCGTCGTGTCCGGCGCTTAATGCGGCTTCACAAACGGCAGTACGTTCAAGAGGATACACGGGAACCTTTTGAGGGGTCCGGTAAAGAGATGCACGGAGTACACAGAGAAGAAAATAAATATTCTTCTCTGTGTTTCTCTCTGTTAAAATTCTTCTTCTCTGCCTTCCTACTCCAACCCAGCCAGTCCCGCCAGCCCTTCAATCCCCTCCGGCAACGGTTCCGGTTCAGGCGCTATGGCGGTCTCGGCAGCAGGGGCCGGCAGGGCGCCCTGTGACAGAGAAGAGCGGAGGCCGAAAAGCTTGATCCCCTCATCAGGAAAACTTGCCTTTACCGTGGCAACCGCCCGCTCTATGCCCTGGGCTTCCGCGTCTTCACACCAAATCACCAGCACAAAGTTTTCCTCCGGCCAAATGGCGTCCCCCATCTTGGGGCCGGCATGGCCGACCCCCATGGCTACGGGATACCGGGTGTAGTACTGGGCTACATGCTCCGCGGCCAGGGCCTCAAGGATGTTCTCCTCCACCGAGTGGTTCGCGATTATTTCTATCCGGATCATACCCCGGCCTCCTCAGCAATCCTACCGGGCTGAGCGATCCTCGCCGCGCTCTGAGTTTTTGCCTTGGCCTGCTTCTTGGTCAGGCCCTGGGCAATCCGCTCACGGCGCGCTTCCGCACGGGCGTCCCGCTCATCCGAATGTTTGTTCATGATGTAGTACACCGTGGGCATCAGGAACAGGGTCATCAGGGTGCCGAAGGAAAGGCCGCCCAGTACCGTCTTGCCGATGGGGCCGGTCATTGCCGAACCTTCACCGGGGACAAATGCCATGGGGGCAAGCCCTAGTACGGTGGTCAGGGTGGTCATCAGGATGGGCCGGAGACGGTTCCGGGCCGCTTCCACGCAGGCTTCCTGCAGGCCGTAGCCCCGCTTGCGCAGCAGGTTGGTGTAGTCCACCAAGACGATACCGTTATTAACGATAACCCCGACGAGGACCAGCAGCCCCACCGCCGTCATGACGTTGAAGACCGTGCCGGTAACGAGATAAATTGCCACCACGCCGATAAGCGACAGGGGCAGGGTAAAGAGCACGATGAAGGGGTCCCGGAAGGATTCAAAGAGGCAGGCCATAACCCCGAATACCAGGAATATGGCTACCACCACTATCAGGAGGAACTTGGTCATCATCTCTATCATATCCGCGTTGCCCCCGCCGTACTCAATGATCACATCCTCGTCCGCGGGGATTGACCCCTGGACGAGGGTACGGACCTTGTCGTCCAGGTCGTTGAGCTTTGCGCCGGAGACGGCGGCGGCGGTAATATGAATTACCCGGCTCTGGTTTTCACGGCTGATAGACATGGGGCCCGTGCCTTCTTTATAGCTGGCAAAGTTGGAAAGCGCCATCCGGCCCCCCGCCATCTGGCTGTTCACAAAGATGTGGTCCAGCGCCGGCCTGGTATTCCGGTCCGCTTCCGCCAGGACCAGCACCACATCGTAGGTGTTGCTGCCGTCCTTGTACTGGGTGGCGATGATGCCGTCCACTGCGGCCTTTATCTCGTTACCAATGGTGTAGGCGTTCAGCCCCATGGCGTAGATCCTATCCCGGTCAAGCTCTATCTCTATTTGCGGCATCCCGTCCTTGAGACTCACCTGGGGTTCCTTTACTTCGGGAACATGGTCGGTCAGGAGCTGAGCTATCTGTTCCGCGATAGCCTTGCCCTTCACCAGGTCTTCGGTGCGGAGGGTAATGTCCACCGCGTCACTGCTGCCGCCCATGCCCCCAAAACCGCCTGAAGAGAAATTAAAGGCGACCCCGGGGAAATCGTTGAAGTGCTTCCGCAGCTTGGCCTTGACCTCCTCGGCGGTGTCTATCCGTTCCTCGTATTTCAGGAGATTGATACGCAGGGAGCCTGAGTTACTGGAGGAACTACTGAACAGATTGCCCCCCCCCGGCGTTCAGGACGATCCGGTCATAACCCTGCACTTCCTGCTTCACAATCTCCTCAAGCCGGCGCAGGGCAGCCTCGGTGTCCGCCAGGGGGCTTCCCATGGGCAGGGTGGCGGAGATGTTCACATTATCCGCCTCCTCTTCGGGCATGAATACCCAGCCGATTTTGGGGACCATTAAGATGCTTCCCACCAGAAGCAGCACCAGGAAGATTATCACGATGGCCTTGTGCCGCAGTACCCGGTCCACCGCTTTGGCGTAGGCATTATCAAGGGCGTTGAGCGCGTTGGCGAAGGCATTGTCAATGGCGGTGAGGAGTTTGTTTTTTAAGGGTTTCTGCCTCCGGGTTACCAGCGGGAAGTAATGGCTGCCCAGCACCGGTACGAGGAATATTGCCACGAAAAGGGACGCGGTCAGGGATATTACCACCGTAAAGGCCAGCCCGGCGAACATTTCCCCCGCCATTTCCAACAGCCCCTGGAACATGACCAGGGGCGCAAATACGCAGATGGTGGTCAGGGTGGATGCGGTAATAGCGACAACCATTTCCGAGGTGCCGATAATAGCGGCGGGCTTGAGCTTGGCCCCCTTTTCCCGGTAATGGACGATATTCTCCAAAATAACGACCGAGTTATCCACCAGCATACCGATCCCCAGAACCAGCCCCGCCATGGTCATCAGGTTCAGGGTAAGGCCGCAGAAGTACATCAGCATGATGGTGATGACAATGGACACCGGAATACTGATGCCGATAATCAGGGTCGGTTTAATGGACCGGAGGAATAGGAACAGCACAATCACCGCCAGGACCGCCCCGGACAAGGCGCTGTTGGTTACCTGGTTCAGGGAATTTTCTATCTGATCCGTGTTGTTGAAGGTTTCCAGAATCTTGATATCCTGGGGGATCTCACGGGCTATCCGGGTAATCCGCTTCCGCAAGTCCTTCGCGGTCTGCACCGAATTCTTCCCGCTCTGCTTCTGAATCATGAGCATCACCGAAGGCTGCCCGTTCACAAATACGGCGGATGTCTGATCCTTGTAGCCTTCAAAGACATCGGCGATGTCCCGGAGGTATATGTTGCGGGGCAGTTCCGCCTGGCCGTTCACCAAGCCGCCGCCCTTGTAGGAAATCACCGTATTCTTGATCTGTTCCAGGGAAGTGTATTCCCCCATGGTGGTGAGGATGTAGTTCATCCCCCCTTCGGTGATGGACCCGGCGGATATTTGCGCGTTGTTCCCCGCCAGCATTTGTTGGATCTGGGTTACGGTGAGGCCGTAGGCCTCAAGCCGGTTCTGGGCCACCTCCACCCGGATGACCTTCTCCCGCCCGCCGTTTACCGACGCGGAGGCAACCCCGGGGGTCTGCTCGATCCGGGGAATAATGGTATCCTCGGCGATTTGCCGTAGTTCCTCCGGCGACCGGTTTCCCGTTACCTGCAAGCCCATGATGGGCATCATGGAGGGGTCAAGCTTGAAGATCATCGGAGAAACCGCCCCCTCGGGCAGATAGCGTCTGACCCGTTCCAGGGCGTCCCGGATAGAGTTGGCGGCGTCCGCAAGGTCTGTCCCGTAGTTAAACTCCAGCATTATCATGCTGGAACCCTTGGAGGAGGTTGAGGTCAGTTTTTTCAGGGCGGACACGCTGGAAAGAGCCGACTCCAGGTTACGGGTTACACTGCGTTCCACTTCTTCGGGACCGGCTCCGGTGTAGGAGGTCAACACCACCACATAGGGGGGGTTTATTTCGGGAAGCAGATCAATGGGCATACTCGTAAGGGCAAAGATCCCTAAGCCGATGAGGAGCGCAAAAATAATAAAAAAGGTTGTCGGCCGACCGACCGCTGTTTTAGCAAAACTCATGACTGTCCTCCCTTAGTTGGCAGCGCTTGTAGGGCCTGCGCCCAGGGGCGCAACTTGTTCTATCACGTTGATCCGTGACCCGTCTTCCAGGTGATTTTGGCCTTTGAGGATAATTTCCTGATTGGGGTTGAGCCCCGCCAACACTTCCAGTACCCCGTCCACCAGAACACCGGGAGTTATCACCTGCCGCTTGGCGACACGGAACGCCGGGTCACGGGGGTCCGTAGCCACGGTAAACACATAGCTTTCATCAAACCGCTGGATCATGGCGCCGCCGGGGATCTTCACAATATTGTTTTTCTCATCGGTGATGATCCGCACCTTGGCGAACATTCCCGCCTTGAGTTTAGAGCCGGGGTTCTCCACATTGACCCGCACCTCCATGGTCCGGGACGCGGGGTCCACGGTTGGGGAGATCTCCGTAATACTGCCGCGGAATATTTCCCCCGGCCATGCGTCCAGGGTAATCTGGCAGGGTTGCCGCAGGGCAATCTTGGAAATGAACCGTTCCGCCACGTAGAGCTTTATCTCCAGGGCATTCCCCCCGGCGATCCTGGCCAGGGACACCGCCTGGCTGATGGTCATCCCCACCTGCGCCGGCAGTAATGTTACGGTTCCTGAAATAGGCGCACGGGCTATGTTGGCCTGGTAGGTCATCCCCGGCTTACTGGGGTCCACCGCCGCAATGGGATCGTTCCGGGCGACCCGGTCCCCGACGGAAACATAGACCCGGGTTATCTTCCCTGCGGCATCCGAATAGGTGTCCACCGTGGTGCCGGACACGATGTCCCCGGAAAGAGCCAGGTAATCCAGGATCTGCCCCTGAACCGCTACGGTGGTATTCACCGCGAACACCGGAATTGCCGGTGCGTCACCGGGAGCCCCGCCGCCGGGGCCGGCTTGGTTAGCCTGGCCCTTGCTGCAGCCCGGAAAACTCACCGCTACAATAACTGCTGCTATGGCGCTTAACACCACTGTGGCGGCGCCTTTGTACTGAACTTTTTTCATTTCGTATTTCCCCCATTGCTCAGGGCGCCGAAGGGAACCCCGATGGAATATTCCAGGTCGATAAGACCGGTAAGATAGTTAAACTGTTGTTCCAGCATCTGCACCCGTGCCTGACGCCGGGAAATATCCGCCTGCTGTACTTGAAGAAACTCCTGGAGCCCCGCCCGGTAGGCGTCTTCGGTCAAGCGGTAGCTCTGTTCCGCCAGGGCTACGGTCTGGGCCTGTGTTTCCGCCGTAATCTGCGTCTGCTGCAGGGACAAGATGGTATTGTAGATTTCAATCTCCGTCCCCCGAATCATCTGGGCAAGATTGATGTTCAAGGTACGCAGGGTATTATCCAAATCCTTTAGCCCCTGGCCTTGTTTCGTAAAGGGGAAGATGCCGTTCAGGTTCATCCCCAGGGTGATGGAAAAGGTACTAGTATCATGCCCATTCCAAAAGTCCTTATCACCAAAACTTTCATTCCAGAGCCCCAGGAATGCGGGGGAATACGTCCAGCCAAGGTTAAGGTAGGGCGTATGGAGCTGCAAAGCCTGGGCTTTCCGTCCGCTAAGAGTGGTTTGCACGGTCTGCCGTAATTCCATAATATCCGGCTTCCCGTTGGCGGCCTTGTTAATCAGATCCTTCACATCCAGGGATATGTAATTGAGATCCCCCGTCACGGGAATCAATTCAAACTGGGCATCATAGTCCAGGCCAAGTGTCATGGCAAAGTTCGCCATTGCCAGTTTGAGGCCGTTTTCAGCCTGATCAATATTAGGCTTTAAATTATCCCGTGACACCTGGGCCTGGAGCAGGGTAAGCTGAGGCGCCAGCCCGTTACGGTAATTCGCCTGGGCCATGGTAACCTGCCGTTCCGCCGCATCAAAACTTTCCCGCAGCAGCTTGATATTCTCCTGAACCAAAAGCATTTGATAGTAGGACTTTCGTATATCCCGCTCCATCTGCGCCTGTGCCTTCGCATAGGAGAGCAGCCCGGTCTGGTAGTCCATCCTAATGTTCCGTATCCCCTCTATCAGGGCAAAACTGAAGGTCCAGGACACTGCCGCATTACCGCTGAAGGTCCATTGCGGCTGGCCACCCATGTAAATCGTGGAGCCTCCAGGTCCGAGTGGCAGGGGTGTACCTTTATTCTCTTTCGCAT
>BNUY01000136.1 GCA_025997715.1 Spirochaetia bacterium | reverse complement strand
CTATGGGATAGGACTTGTGGTCGGTATATTTCTGTTTCTGGTGAACTGCTTTCTTTTTTACTGGCACATCACCCTTCTTGCCAACAGCGCGGAAAAAGCGGAATTGCAACGGCTGATGGCGGAAGCGCAGAACGCGGCGCAGGGAGCGGCGCAAGGAGCCATGAGCGGAGCGTCAGGTTTGCCGGGTATTTCCGGCTGACGCGGGAATAGAACACCCCCAGTAGGGTAAACATCAAACTGCCGATAATATCGGTTGGGAGGAAAGAAAGCGCATCCTGCAAGCTACCCCCGCCGCTGAACGCAACGCCCTGAAACAGGAGGAGGTAATCAATATACACTGACACAGAGAGGAGAATGAAGGAGTAGAACAGCCTATCTTCCTCTGTGGTCTCCTGTGAATCCTCTGTGACCTCTGTGTTAAAATTCTTCACCAGAAGGGCCTCCGAGATATACTTGGAAGACGGCTTACGTTGCAAGGCGTCTTATGGTACAATGGAACCAGATAGACGGGTTATGGAGGTATGTATATGGAAATGCCCTTTTTTATCATTGCGGTTATTGTCGGGTTATTCGCCCTCGGGTTCTTGTTCCTGTTTTTCCGCTTTTTCGGGCTCTGGTTCCGGTCCCTGCTGTCCGGGGCCTATGTGGGGCTGGGGAAGCTGATTGGCATGTGGCTGCGGCATGTAAACGCCGGGATTATCGTGGATTCCCGGATCATGCTTACCAAAGCGGGGATAGAGGTGAATTCTGATATGCTGGAAACCCACTTCCTTGCCCAGGGAGACGTGGTCAAGGTGAGCCGCGCCCTGGTGGCGGCCAACAAGGCCAACATACCCCTGCCATTCCAGCGGGCGGCGGCCATAGACCTTGCGGGCCGGGACGTGCTGGAGGCGGTACGGACCAGCGTTAACCCCAAGGTCATCGACTGCCCCGACACCACCAAGGGGAAAAACACCATCGACGCGGTGGCCAAGGACGGGATTCAGCTCCAGGTCAAAGCCCGGGTAACGGTACGGGCGAACCTTGAACGCCTGGTCGGCGGCGCCACCGAGGAGACCATCATCGCCCGGGTGGGTGAGGGTATCGTTACCACCATCGGTTCCTCCGAATCCTACAAGACGGTGCTGGAAAACCCCGACACCATCTCCAAGCGGGTGCTGGAAAAGGGGCTGGATGCGGGTACCGCCTTCGAGATTCTTTCCATAGATATAGCCGACATCGACGTGGGTGAAAACGTAGGGGCCAAGCTCCAGGCCGATCAGGCGGAGGCGGACAAGCGGCGCTTCCAGGCGGAGGCGGAAAAACGCCGCGCCGCAGCCCAGGCCCGGGAGCAGGAAATGATCGCCCTGGTCCAGGAAAACCGCGCCAAGGTGGTCCTGGCGGAAGCGGAGATCCCCCTGGCAATTTCCGAGGCCTTTCGGAAGGGCAATCTGGGCGTCATGGACTACTACCGGCTCAAAAACATTCAGGCCGATACGGACATGCGCTCCTCCATAGGGAGCGGGCCGGGGTCCGGCGCTCCCGCCGGGAACTAGCCCATGGAAGGCCTCTCTAAACTCACGAATTCCATTTTCCCCATTATAGTTCTTATCGTCGTTGCCGGAGTACGGATACTGCCGAAGATACTAAGGCGGCAGGCTCGTAACCGGGATCAGGGCCAAACGGACTTACCTCAAAGAGACTCCCCGCAAAAAGGCGTCCGTGGCTTTCAGCCCTCGGAACAGGAATTCATGGATGCTGATGATGATGATGACTTTTCCGCCTGGAACTTGTCGGTAAACGACGAGGTTCCCGCGAAATCCGCCCCGGTCGTGCCGTCTAAGCCTGCGGCACTTCCGGCTTGGCTTCAATCTCCGGTACAGCCGGCAGCACCTCAGCCAACGGAGGCGTCCGCGTCTATTGTGGCTGGTGTGGAAACCCACGCCCCCGAAGCCGTTGCCGGTGATGGCGGCTCGTTGAGTCGGCAGTCAACCGCTCGCCATAGGGTTGAAAGCCGCATTCGTTCACTGACGCCTTTACAGCAGGGCATTGTTTGGGCGGAAATCCTGGGTGCACCTAAGGGGCTCTAATGCGTCCTGTTGATCACTTTTTTTCAAAGCTTGCTGTTCTGGAAAACTCTCTCCGAAGCCCCACAGCCGGGTTGTCCCCCCGAGACCGGGGCAGGCTGGAGCAGGACTTTTCCCACCTTGTCGCCCCCGTACTTGGGGCGGATGCGGCGGCGGATCTCTGTTACCGTACCCTGGACCGGGTCACCCAGCCTGCGGACTTGCCCTTGACCCTGCGGAAGCTCGGTGCCATGGCTGCTTTTTTTCTGGGAGAATATGATGAAAAGTCGATGCCTCTGGAAGGGGATGATTGGGAAACAATACGGAATACCCTGGAGGATGTTTCAGGGGAGATGGATATCAATACCCTGACGGCTTTGATGGGGGAATTGTTGTCCCGGGGCATCCTGGATTAGTTGTTCCGGGGTAAAAAAACGCCATGGGGGAAAATCCTTCCATGGCGTTTTTATTTTACGGTTCAAATATTACCAACTGTTGCCGTAACCACCGCCGGAGCCGCCGCGATCCCGGCGGGGCTTGTCCATCGCTTCATTGACCCGGAGCTGGCGGCCGTCAAATTCACGGCCATTGGTCCCGGCGATAGCGGCGCCGGCTTCTTCATCGGTACCCATTTCAATAAACCCGAATCCTTTAGAATTACCGGTTTCACGATCAAAGATGATCTTAGAGGACGCAACACTTCCAAATTCCGAGAACAGGTTCCGAAGCCCGTCTTCGGTGGTGTTGTAAGAGAGATTTCCGACATACAGTTTCTTAGCCATTGAGAAAATTCCTTCACCCGGGTTTAGTGTGTCCGGGCATACACATATTCACGCCCCATTAAGAGGGACGACTCCGATCCTCCTGCAGGAAGAACATGGGATGCAAAATTTACCACAGGGATTTGAAAAAACAAGGGGGATGAGAAAACCATCTACGAACCGATTCAGAACCGGCGGGCGGTGACTAAAACCGCCACACTGCAACACACTCAAAAAATAATTCCTGTCCTTTTAAAATTATCCTAGTTTTCGGGAATCGTCAAGATAAAATTTATTTTTTTGTATTTTTTTACGGTAGATAGTAAATTAACTAAAGAGCGTTTTGATGGCGGATTTCAAGTCCCCAACGGCCCGTAATCCCGCCTCGGCATCAGCGCCTGAATCTACCGGGCCGAGGAAGTCCGCAAACCCCAGGCTTCGTGCGGCCTTTACCCTGCCCGCAAGCCGCCGTATGGGGCGCAGTTCCCCGGCCAGGGAAACCTCCCCCGCAACGGCGGTTCCCGAGGGCAGAGGGATGCCGGTTCTGGCGGAATAAAGGGCCAGGGCCAGGGCAAGTTCCACCCCCACTTCGGCTATTCGTATGCCCCCGGCTACATTTATGTACAGGTCGTGATCCGAAAGCCGCAGGCTCAGGTGCTTTTCCAGGGTGGCGGCTACCCGGGAAACCCGTGCGCTGTCTATACGGTCCGAGAAAACCCGGCTCATGGAGCCCTTCGCGGGTACCGCCAATGCCTGAATCTCCACCAGCAGCGGCCGGGACCCCTCAAGGACTGCGGCGATCACCGTTCCCGGGGGCAGTCCCCCCTCCCTATGTACCAGGAAAAGCAGTGAGGGATCCGTCACCGCTTGCAGGCCCTTCTCCCCCATGGTGAATATCCCAATCTCGTCCACCGAGCCGAAGCGGTTTTTCGCGGCCCTGAGAAAACGGCTGTCACCCTCATTCTGCTCAAAGTACAGCACCGTATCCACCATGTGCTCCAGGGTCTTGGGCCCGGAAATGATGCCCTCCTTAGTCACATGGGCGGTGAGAAACAGGGCGGCATCGTGCTCCTTGACCCAGGAAATGAGTTCCCAGGAACAGTACTTCATCTGATTTACGGTGCCAGGCACCAATCCCGCCTCGTCGGTGTGGAGGGTTTGGGCGGAATCTACCATGACAATCACCGGTTTTACCGCTTCCAGGATGGTTTCGATTTCCGGGAGCCGCCCGGTACAGCAGATTTCGATCCGCTCACCCCGGATTCCCAGGCGATCCGCCCGCATCCGTACCTGCCCGGCGGATTCTTCCCCGGAAATGTAGAGGATTCGCCCCTTGGTTTCCGTAGCGGCGGCGGCCTGGAGCAGCAAGGTTGACTTCCCAATCCCCGGTTCGCCCCCCACCAGTATGGCGGCCCGTTTCATGATGCCCCCGCCCAGGACCCGGTCCAACTCGCCGATACCGCTGCCTATGCGCTTGCCCTCCTGGGGGTCCACCGATGATAGGGGAAAGGATTGGGGGGGGAAGAGTATGACCGGACTTGCCGGAGCGGCCGGCCGCCGCGGGGGAGCTTACCGGTGTTTCAACCAGGGTATTCCATTCCCCGCACTCAGGGCACCGGCCCAGCCACTTTGGCTCCTCGTGGCCGCAGCCGGTACACTTAAAAACAAATCCCCGCTGTTTTCTCATTTAAGGCCGGTGGAGACACTGAGGGTGTAGTTGTTGTTCTCCAGGGGGTCCTTGTCAACGGTCGTTATTCTGAGATAGTAGGTTCCGGGATTGAGGCTTATGGTGAGCAGGGCGTCCCAATTCCCGCCAGAGTCATCATCCTGGGCGATGAGTTCTTCAGCGGCATTGCCACCTGCACCGAATAATTCAATAAGGGTATCCAGATAATTATCCACCGCCACAGTCTTGATCTCATAGGTCCCTTTCGTTCCGATTTGCAGCCGTACCCAGTCTACATCCGAAGCGGAGGTAAAATTCCGTTCCTGGACAGAGCCGGGCTGGATGTCCTTGGCGCTTGCAAGGTTGTCATCGTTCTCGAAGGAATCGGGTTTGACCGGGTCCAGAAATTCGGTATGAAGGTAATACCTGCCCGTGGTTTCCTGGTAGGCGTTTACCCTGATATAGACCGGGCCGGCGCCGGATATGCCGGCAACCAGTTTTGCGTTGCCCTGATAGCCGCCGTCATCGTCGCCGGCAATAAGTTCCTTCCGGCTGTTATACACCTCAAGGAAGGTATCCATGGTCCCTGATGTATAGACCAGAAGGCGGCCCGCCCCGGGGGCAGAAAGGGTGTACCAGTCAACATCATCCGGTATGAGAAAATACCCCGTGATGGTGTCCCCGAGCCCGATAGGGGTAGCCTCTTCCAGGGTATCGTTCGGCTCGGCGGTGTCATTCGGCATGGGTTCCAGGTAGATGCGGAAACGGTAGGGGCCGCGGTCGTTCTCCGCCGCGCCGGCTAAGCGTATTCCCTCGGCTTTTATGATATATTTGACCTTAGGCTCAACAAAGTACTCAATCCGGGCATTGGGGTTGTTTTCTACGTCATCATTCGCCCGGAGCAGGGTATTATACCGGTAGAGTTCCAGCACCGTATCGGTTTCCCCGTCGGTTTCCGCAACAAACAGCCCCACCGAGTCGGGGGTAAAGGAAAACCAGTCCGCATCATTGACGCCCAGGTACCGGTCTATCCAGTCTTCGTTTTTGACATCCTGCGGGACGGCCATGCTGTCCGGTTCATAGAGATCCGTGTCTTTTTCAGGACCGGGGACCGAAACACAAGCGGTAAAGACAGAAAGCACACAAACCGGTATCAACATCCTTTTTAACATGCTTTTCTCCTGATGGTACCAGTATGGGCTATTGTTCTCCGTTATGCAAGTATTGGTTTGCGCTTACCGTGATAGCAGCCGGTTCAGCCGTTTCACGAAGTCCGTCGGGTCCTTGACCTTGATCCCCTCCACCAACAGCGCCTGATCCAACAATACCCCCGCAACATCGGCGATCCGTTCCTCATCCTCAAGATCCCTGAGCCCCGCCACGATGGGATGATCGCCGTTCACTTCCAGGATGGGCTTTATATCGGGCATTTCCGTCTGCCCCATGGCCTTGAGCATCTGCTGCATCTGCATGGTGGGATCATTTTCGTCCGCCACGATACAGGAAGGGGAGTCGTGGAGCCGTCGGGAAAGCTTTACGTCCTTTACCCGGTCCCCCAAGGCCTTCTTGATCTTCTCAATCACCGGCTTAATTTCCTTCTCCGCCGCCTTGTCCTTCTTTTCCCCCAGTTCTTCGTCCGCCCCTGCGCGATTCACCGCCTTGAGTTCCCACTCCTGGGACAATGCGCTGTCACCCTCCCCGACTGAGGGTTTTTTGTAACGTCCCACCGAGGAGATGATGATGTCGTCGATCTCATCGTCCATGATGAGCACTTCGATCCCCTTGGCGGTATAGGCCTCCAGCAAGGGGGATGCCTTGAGGGTCTTTTCGTCACCCCCGGTGATGTAGTAAATGTGTTTCTGATCCGACTTCATCCGGGAAGCGTAGTCCGCCAGGCTGGTCCAGCCTTCCACGGTGCTGCTTTTAAACCGGACCAGTTCCAGGATCGCTTCCCGGTTACCAAAGTCCTGATAGAGCCCTTCCTTCAGGGGCCGGTTGTACTGGGACACGAAGGTCTCCCACTTTTCCGTATTGTTATCCGCCAGGGCCTTGAATTCCCCCAGCAGTTTCTTTACCGAGCCGTTCTTGATATTGAGCAGCACCTTGTTCTGCTGCAGTATTTCCCGGCTTACGTTCAGGGGCAGATCCTCCGAATCAATGATCCCCCGGACAAAGCGCAGCCAAGTGGGCATCAGTTCCTTGTCATCGTCGGTGATGAAGACCCGCTTGACGTAGAGCTTGACCCCGGGCTTGTAATCCGCGTTGTACATATCGAAGGGGGCTTTCTTGGGAACATAGAACAGGGTGGAATATTCCAGGGTTCCCTCAGCTTTCGTGTGGACATAGAAGAGGGGCTCGTCGGTGTCGTGGCCCAACTGCTTGTAAAACTCGTTGTAGTCCTCATCCTTGAGTTCCGACTTTGCCCGCCGCCAAATCGCGGTACCCGAATTGATCCGGTCGGTTTTTGTCTTGGAGCCCTTCTCCTTACCCTTATCGTCATACTCCTTCTCATCGTAGGTAAGGTAGATGGGGAAGGCCACATGGTTGGAATAGCGCTTGATGATGTCCTCAATGGACCAGCGGTTGGCGTACTCGGTCCCCTCCTCGGTAAGGTGGAGTACAACCGTGCTGCCCTGGGTATCCCGTTGGGCACTTTCGATGTCGTAGCCATCCTTCCCGTCGCTGGTCCACTTCCAGGCGGCGTTTTCCCCGGCTTTGCGGCTAATCACCTCGATCTTGTCGGCCACCATGAAAGCGGAGTAGAAGCCCACCCCGAACTGGCCGATGAGGTTGGAATCCTTCTTGGCATCCTCGGCGAGCTTGTCCAGGAAGTTCCGGGTCCCCGACCGGGCGATGGTTCCCAGGGAATCCCCCAGTTCCGCCTCGTTCATGCCGATGCCGTTATCGGCGATGGTGAGGGTGGACGCCCCCGCCGTTTCGTCTTTATGGAAGGAAATATCGATCCGGGGGTCGAAATTGAGGTTTTTATAGGCGTCGTCCGCCACGGTGAGGTACTTGAGCTTGTCCAGGGCGTCGGACGCGTTGGACACAAGCTCCCGGAGGAAAATTTCCCGGTTAGAGTAGAGGGAATGGATGATAAGGTGCAGAAGCCGGCTGACTTCGGTTTGAAACTGGTGTTGAGCCATGGGGAGTCTCCTTTTGGTACGTTTACGTATATGACAAAGATACTAAAAGGAAATCCCGGGGGCAAGTATTTTTTCAATGCCCGCCCGGGAAATGAGCGGGAAATATTGAGTGCCCTTGCAAATGATAATCTCTACAAGGATATATTCAAATGGGAAAATATAAAAAAGCCGCTTGTCTTTGAAAAGCTGGTAAAGGCATTGGCTATGCAGATTGGCTCCTCGGTTAGTATCAACGAGCTCTCAAATTTATGTGCCGCCGACAACAAAACTATCGGACGGTATATTCGCCTGTTGGAACAGTCAATAAACAGCATTAACAGAGAGAACTTTCACGAGGCGTTGGTATAACCGATACAACATGAAAGTTTAAGAATTGACAAATACCTCACTGTTTTTGTAAGGTTTCCGCTAAATGACGGGCAGTCTCGTACACCACCCTTCTGTCCTCTTCGGAGAGCTTTTCCAGGGATTGCCCCAATTGGCGCCGAATCCTCTCCTGAGAGTGCTTCTTTGATCGTAAATTCCCCTCTGCGCCAATTGGGG
>BNUY01000135.1 GCA_025997715.1 Spirochaetia bacterium | reverse complement strand
AATGTTCCGCAAAGGCGTTCAAGTATTCCGCAAGCGTGTTCAAATGTTCCCGTTTTTCTGTTCAAGTATTTCCGCACGGCTGTTCAAGTAAGCCGGAATTCGTGTTCAAATGTCCCCGCAGAACGCAGTCATCGTCCATGATAGTAATATCTTCATCGTCACCGGTGTCTTCATCGTCCAAGCGCAACTGCCAGTGGGAAGCTTTTACATGGAAACACAGGATAAACGCATAAGAGAAGAAAAAAACCGCAAAGGCGCCGAAGGCGCGCAAAGGGGAAGAAGAGGATACTCCCTGGACCCAGAATTGAGTGGACTTCGAAGGCACAATTTAGTATTTTTTAGCCTGATTCTCTTGTTCTTTCTTTCCTTCGTCGCCTTCGCGGTTAAAATTCTTCTCTTTTTTTCATTATTTTTCCTATGCGTTTATCCTGTGGAAACAGGGCAAGGCCCCGGCAGCCTTTTTATTGAGGTAGTCGCGGTAGCCGTGGAGCGTTCCCGCTTCTTCCTGTTTTTTTGCCGCAGCTTTCATCTCTACCGGGTCTTTACCCAGGGTAAAAGAGCCGTGTTTGCCGTCCATCGCCATTCGCGCGGCGTCACAGAGCGGATGGAACAAATCCCATCCCTCTACTATGTCCAGGTCTTTGTCTTTGGGCCGCCCGAACGTATCGCACCACGCATCGACAACGGAAGGCCATTCCACCCGCTTTCCTGCGTCATAGACCCGCTTGCCCGCTTCGTACACGGTAAAATACCTGCCGAAGCCTATCACGTCACCTTGCACGTCATATACCCGGTCCTCGAAGTAAACGTCAAAAACGAAGGTGATGTCCGGGAATAAGCGCATAAGCGGCTTAAAATGCCCGTAAGGGATTTCGCACTCCTCGTAGTTATTCTCCCCAAAAAAGTGTGCTTTCGTATTCCAATCGTAATGCTTCAGCACCCGTTTAACCGCGCCCCTCTTACGCGCCGCAAGCGCCTGTTCAAACTGTTTCAGCGCCTCCTCCGTCCCGTGATACGAGACATACACCGAAATTTCAACTTTTGCCATAATTTCTCTCCCCCGGTATTCCCGTGAATAAGCCGCCTGCCGTTCCATCTTTCCCGGACAGGCGGCGTTGGTGTTACTTCTTCTTTGGAGGAGCTTTCGGCTTAGTTGCGGTGTCCGGCGCCAGGCGCCCTCAGCGTTCTTATCCTTGTATAGCGAAGGTTAGAACAGCCTCAATCGCCTTGGGGGCAATTTGTTTGAGGATCTTCCAGGCTTTTTGACTCAGCGGGACCGCTTTATCAAGGATGGCATTCCGTTCGGCTTGGGTTGCTATGTCTCCGGCCAGAAAGGGGGTAAGGGTTTCTTTCAAGCCGGGATAGTATTTAAAAAAAATGGCAATGAACTTTTCCTGCTGGAGTGTCACCAGGCTTCTGACAAAATTCCCCGTATAGGGAATGCCGTTAAATTCCAGGGCCCGTTTTAGACATTGTAATTCGTATGGGTCGGTAAGCATAAACGATATGTTTTTCTGACTTTCGTCCCGGGATAGTTCTATCGTCCGGTCCTCAAAGATGTGTTTCCCGATTCCGGCGACTATGTTCTCAAAGGATTTTTTCTGGTCATCGAGCCAGCGTTTATCGAATTCCAGTTTTAAGCGCAGGGCTTTGGTTTCGCTTATCCGGTATTTTTCCGCCAGTTCATATTCACTTTTATCAAGCATATCGTCATGGTACATAAGAAAAGGCTCTGTTCCATAAAGCGGGGCCTACTCTGTAAATCGGCTGGCATAGCCTGAAAATGCGTCATTTTGACACACTTTCATAATTTTATCCGTTTTGGTTTGAAAATTGAAGATTTGTGCTTACATAAAGGGTATAGACATTGACTAAATGTTATGTTAGTGTTTATTAAACCTCTTGTGTGGTCTTTGACCACTCGATGACGGCTGGGCAGACCCCAGATCCATCAAGAGGCGTTAAGCTACCCCTTATAGCTTTGGGGTGGCTTTTTTTATAGAAAATCAATAGAGACTAATTCTACGCATAAAGTCTCTTTATTTTCTTTATATTTACTAATATGACGAAAATTAATTTGGTTATTCTTTTTGAAAGTTATTGTAGCTATACGCAATGTATGTAATTTTTCCTGATTTTCTTTTTTGAACTTATTTATGTATTTCCCATTACAATAAAATATGTGTGCAACTTCTCCTCGATTTGTATTTGGTTCGTCAAGGTGTTGGCTTGTTTCAGTAGTATGATATGAGTTTTCTATAATTGTTTGCAAGTATTTAATAGCAGGACACAACTCGTAATTTTTCCATTGCTGGAAACAATGATCTATTCCTTTCCCAGCAAGCAAAATTTTTATTTTTGAAGCGTTATTTATCACTGACTTATTCATATAATTTGTTCTAAAGGGTTTATACGACTTTTCAATTTCCTTTAAGACCGCTTCCCTCTCTTCTTTTGTTTTTGAGTTCTGCATGGCGTTAAAATAATTGTTTTCATCTTCACTAACCTCAATATCAATAATTGGAAATTTACTTGTGTCTATTTTAATTTTTGGCGTTTCTGTTTCCTTAACCGGAAGACCATCTTCAACAGATTGTAACGGTGCGTCTAAATCTTGTGTCGCTTCATAAATCTTTTCATAATCCATTTTTATTTAGTTTATTTGATACCAATAGTCTAATGTTAAACTTTATATTTTACCCGTGGTATTTATTTTTTCAAACGCAATTTCAAATAGAGTATTTAACTCATCATCAATATCATTTTTGAAACTCTTTTGTAGTATCTCCAACAAATATTTCATTGCTTCTACTTCTCCTTTTTCACCTATTTCCGACCAATATCTATTATCATTTGGTTTTATTTGAAAAGGTTTATTGCTCGGATTCGGAACAACCACTATAAGCCTCTTTAATGAAGACCACCAAAATTCATTATTCTTTTTATCATAGTATATCAAATAATAGTCGCTACCAGTCTTTAAATTTTTTAGGATGTATTTTAAATCTTCCTTTGTCTTGGTGCAGGGAAACTTATTTGGACCAATATTACCAGTAAGAGCTTTGCATACACCAGCCATAGATGATAAGTTATCGGGTGCATCTCCCTCACTGACTTTTATATTTAATTCATATATTATGCGTGTTATAGATTTTATAGATTTTATAGCATAATCATACCATTCATTTAATTTAGTATCTGTATCAATACCTTCATAATAATCTGAACCTTTGAAATACCAATTTATAGCCTCTTTTATTGGGGTTTCATATAAAGAAGATATAGTTCTTCCATTACACTTAAACTCTTTACGAATATCTTCAATTTTTTTTCTTTTATCTTCCCACCAAGGAGATTTAGCTACTTCATTTAACCAGGTTATTAAATGAATGAATATTTCATAAGGTTCTTTTTCTATATTTATTATCTCTTCTATCTCTATCACGCAACAATATTAACCCCAAACTTTTTTTCAAGCCTGTTCCTTCAGGAATAGGTTAGGCTGACAAGCGGAAGCATTATTTGTCTTTATCTTATTCACTATAGTATCACCAAATATCTTTTTTAGCTTTGTCATTCCACACGGTGCCTCTTGAAGTGCTTTCTGAGAAAATAAGAACCTATCCCCAGATTTTAGGCCGAGTAATTCCCAGTCTATGCTATTTAACATTTCGGTGGCTTTAACAAGATTTACTTTAAACTTTGGAAATAAAGCCAGCACTGAGCCATCCCATTTGTCGCAAGGATTTAGGAAAAAGGGCAACTTATTTCTTGTCCTGCAATTCACATAGATTCTAGGATTGCCCTCATTATGATTTACAGGACGCCCCCACATCCACCAGTTTGTTTCATCATAATCATTCCGTATTTTCCTATTTATCAAGATGTCTTTATGCTCTTCAAGAGACTTATCGTATTTCTGAAAAATCATTTTCTTTGTTTTTCCGGTCTTGCAAGTTTCGGAGAATACGAAATCATCACCTTTTTCATTCTCAAATAGGTAATCGTTACCCGCAACAGAACCTACTTTTATGGTGAATAAATCCCCTAATCTAATCGAGTTTTCGTTTTTAATAAAAGAAATTATGCCATTGTTTATGATAGAATTGAACTTACCGTTTAATGTTATAGTCTTATGACTCATATTTCCTTTTTCATATCTAAATATACAGATATTAGGACTGGCATCTTTCCAAAACATCTGATCTCCATAATCATAGTAATGCGTGATAGTTCCATTCACCATAAGTAGCTCATTCACCATCTTTGCAGAAGTTAGCTTAATAAACTCCCTTGGAACGATGAATATTATTTCACCTCGCGCATTCAGATGTTCGTATGATTTTTCTATAAAATACAAATACAAGTTTGCTTTACATAGTATTTTTGGAGTATATGTCTTACTATCAAAAATAAAGTCAGCGTTGTCTAAATATGGTGGATTACCACAGATAGTATCGAACTTATTTTTAATAGAGTAATCGAAAAAATCAATATTCAAGACATCGGGGTCGGTGATTACAGACTTGTCTATCTCAATAAAAACCGAATCGCTATTTTTAAGGAGAAGAAAACTACCATCCCCGCAACTGGGTTCGAGTAGCCTACCATTCTTATTTTTAATTAAAGATACACAAGTATCTACCAGTGCTTTTGGACTAAAGAACTGGGTTTTAACATAATCCATTATCATATATTAACTAGTCAACGATTTTCTCAATCGTCCTAACTAGCAAAAATAGTTAAAGCATAATTTTTTTGAAGCAAGAACAAAAATTAAAAACGCTTAATTGAATATTTTTGTTAATATATTTCGTAAGGAGTATAAAATGACAACAAATAATGATTGGCAGAATCAAGCTGGAAGTAGTAAAATAACCACACCACCGGGCGGTTGGTTAAAGTATTGGGAATCAAAATCTGGAAAGGCAGCAAGTAAGTGTGCAGTAAAAGGCTGTGAAAAAACAGCTACTGATGGAGGACATATAATAAACTCCGAGAAGCATACTGCTATTACACCTTTATGTGAGGAACATAATAATCCCACTAATACTTGGAAAGGATTAAAAACTAAACTTGATGAATCTACCGGAAATTCAAATTATATTTATTTCTTGGTTGATTTGAAGTAACTTAATGACGGACATCTATCTGACAATGCCTGCTTTATTATTGTTAAGCTGCTCGCTTAAATTCGATTTTGTTGTTTATGTCTTCTTGTCTTGTGTAAGTATTGATTGACACTACATTGTCGAAGTTTAGATTGCTGATTTTGATTGCCTTAAAGAAGTTGACATAGTTGTCAAGGTATTTTGTTGCTACTCCACGGAACCTGTCAAGGAAGTGTTTGAGGTCGTTGTGGTAGGCGTTTGTTCTTGCTATGTTATACCGCTTGTCGTTAGTGATACCGCCTTTGATTTGAATGAGCTTGACATTGTTAAGTGTCTTGTAGGATTTATCGCCGTCAGTTACCAGCGTTGAGCCTTTTACAATCTGCTGTGAAAGATTTTGTCTAATCCACATTATTTGAACTTTACCGTAGCCACAAGGCTGATTGAAGAAGTGGTTATTCCGGTCAAGGGCGGTTATGACGCAGACTTGGTTTTTGGAGAGTCCTCTTTTACTAACACCGAACTTTGATTTACCACGCTTGCGGGCGGTTCCAGCGGGGAGGTTTTTGCTACCTTTGTTTGATTTTGGAAAGTAGGTTTCATCTGCTTCTACTATACCAGAGAGTTTTGCGCTTTTGACCGACTGGATAGCGGTAAGGATTTTGTGTCTCCAGTAAAAGGCGGTTTTGAGGTTGATGTTGAGGTTTTCTGCTATGGCTCTTAAAGAAAGACCATCGACCATAAGATTGATGTATTGCGACCAGATTTCCACGGATTTTTTGGAGTTTTGAAGGGGAGTTTTAGTTTGAATGGAAAACTTTACTCCACAATCTTTGCAACGAAACACTTGTTTTCCATTCCTTACGCCTTTTTTGATTATGTGGTATGAACCACAATGGGGACATTTTGCGGTATTGGATGACAAGTTATGGAAGATGTCATTGGCTTCAACTTTAAGGACATCTCTCGACAGGGTTTCAATGAGGGCTTTTTTGTCCGCTATGGTGAGTGTTTTCAGTATGGCTTCTAAACTTGTTCCTGTCATCATCTTTCCTTATGCTTATTATGTAAGCATAATTTGGAAGATTTTGCGAAAAATTATGATTTTTTGGTAATAGGCCCCGCTTTATGGAACAGAGCCTAAGAAAATAGGCGAGAATAAGCTCAATTTCCGCAGGACGGAGAACGCCAAAAGGTACCTTGATAAACTGACGCTGCAGCCAGTCGAGGGTCGGTTCAGTATAATCGGTTTTTTTCATGATCTATTTCTCCTTGTGATTTTCCCGTAAGGGGGAATAGGTAATCTTATTCCCCCTTGCAAGGATATCCGGCGAAGGGCCGTATGCCCCCCGCCGTTTGCCTTTATTCCAGGCTGCCGGAATACGACATCTTCATGTAATTCCCGACCGCAACAAACTTCCCGCTGCCGTAGGCTATGTCGTTGATGGCTTGGGGGGCGAATTTGCTGTCGTCAACCGCTGTCCAGGTTACGCCGTCAGATGAAGTCGCCATCTTGCCGGAAGTTCCGCCCGCGACAAACTTCTCCGATCCGCTTGGGCCGCCGTAGACGATGGCTCTGAAGCCTAGGGTTGTGCCGGTGCTGTCGTCGTATATGGTGTTGGCAACTACCGTCCAGGTTACGCCGTCAGATGAATACGCCATCTTGCCGGAAGACCCGACCGCGACAAACTTACCGCCGCCATAGGCTATGCCGTTGAGGTCACCGTAGCCGAAATCGGTGATGAAAGCCTCCGACCAGGTTGAGGTTGTGCCTTGAGATGAAGTCACTATATGGTGATTGTCCCCGACCGCGACAAACTTCTCCGATCCGCTTGGGCCGCCGTAGGCTATGCCATAGAAGTGGTAAGCGACGATGCCGAAGTTAGCAGCCGTCCAGGTTACGCAGTCAGATGAAAACATAGCACGGGCGGTGTTTTCCGAGACCGCGACAAATTTCTCTGATCCGCTTGGGCCGCCGTAGACTATGCCACTGATGGCTCCTTGTCCCGCAGTGAACACTTGGACGGACTCCGTCCAGGTTACGCCGTCAGTTGAAGTCGCTAAAAAGCCGTTTGGATTGAACGCAACAAACTTCTTCGATCCGCTTGGGCCGACGTAGGCTATGCCTTTGATTTCGCTGTTGAATGGGCCGGGGGAAACCGTCGTCCAGGTTACGCCGTCAGTTGAAGTCGCCATCTCGCCACTACCCCCGCCTGCGACAAACTTCCCGTTGCCGTAGGCTATGCCGTTGATGCTCCTGCCGTTGGTGAATTTGTTGTCGGTAACCGCCGTCCAGCTCTGGAGGGGGTTGGGGTTGACGGTTACGGTAACAGCGGCGCTGGTCTTGCTCTTATAGCCTGTTGCGCTGACGGTTACGGTGTAGCTTCCCGCTTCGCTCGGCGTGTAGGTTTCACCGGTTCCGCCGCTGGAAACGTTAGTCCCGCCCTTCTGCCACTGAAAGTCGACATCTTCGTCACCGCTGTAGGCGGCGGTAAGCAGTGTGCCGGTGAAAGCGGAGCCGCTGGGGTTGATGGTGATAGTCCCTGTCAGGTCGGGGTCGTCATCGTCGCCGCCACCGCCGCCGCCGTCACCGCACCCCGCCAGCCCAATACCGATTATCACCGCGAGAGCGATAACCCCGAAAAGCTTGAAAAAGTTCTTCATAGAGAACTCCTTTTTCCGTGCCGCCGCCCTGCCATCTCTGATGGCAGCCATCAGAGATGGCTTATGAGCGGCAATCACGGTTGATTAGCCGCCCTGAAACCTTCGTTTCTTGGAGCGATCCACCCCAACAGGGCGGTTTTGGGTATCCGCAACGCAGATGCCCATATAAAAAAGCCGGTTTCCCCGCAGAGGCGGTTCTCCGGCGTTTTTTCCACTGAAAAAAGTGTGCGGTATGAATGCGTAATTCGTTGTATAGTAAGGAATTACATGGGGGCAGACCGTCCGAAAACTAGCCAAAAAGCGATAGAACTGCTATAAAGGGGAGAGCGAAGCAAAGCAGGAGCGAGACAATGGCGTACAAGGTTGGTATAGAGCGGCAGCAAACGATACTATTC
>BNUY01000134.1 GCA_025997715.1 Spirochaetia bacterium | reverse complement strand
GGAACAAGTTTAGAAGCCATACTTAAAACACTCACCATAGCCGATAAAAAATCTCTCATTGAAACCCTGTCGAGAGATGTCCTTAAAATTGAAGCCAATTCCGTATTCCATAACTTGTCATCCAATACCGCAAAATGTCCCCATTGTGGTTCCTACCACATAATCAAAAAAGGCTTACGGAATGGAAAACAAATGTTTCGTTGCAAAGATTGTGGAGTAAAGTTCTCCATCCAAACCAAGACTCCCCTTCAAAACTCCAAAAAATCGGTAGAAATCTGGTCGCAATACATCAACCTTATGGTCGATGGTCTTTCATTTCGCGCCATAGCCGAAAATCTTAAAATCAATCTTAAAACCGCCTTCTACTGGAGACACAAAATCCTTACCGCCGTCCAGTCAGTCAAAAGCGCAAAACTTTCCGGTATCGTGGAAGCAGATGAAACCTACTTTCCAAAATCAAACAAAGGTAGTAAAAACCTTCCCGCTGGAACGGCGAGGAAGCGTGATAAATCAAAGTTTAGTGTTAGTAAAAGAGGACTCTCCAAAAACCAAGTCTGCGTCATAACCGCACTTGACCGGAATAACCACTTCTTCAATCAGCCTGTCGGTTATGGCAAAGTTCAAATAATGTGGATTAGACAAAACCTCTCACAACAAATCGTCAAAGGTTCAACGCTGGTAACGGACGGCGATAAATCCTACAAGTCTCTCTCAAATGTCAAACTCATACAGATTGTCGGTGGTATTACTAACGATAAACGCTATAACATAGCGCGGACTAACGCCTACCACAATGACTTAAAACACTTCCTTGACAGATTCCGTGGAGTAGCCACCAAATACCTTGACAACTATGTCAACTATGTCAACTTTTTCAAAGCAATCAAAATCAGCAACCTCAACTTCGACAATGTAGTGTCAATCAACACCTACACAAGACAAGAAGATATCAACAACAAAATCGAGTTTAAGAGAGCGGCGTAAATACGCCAGATGTCATGACTCGATTTCCAGTTCCAGAAGAAGCAACCGCTACAAACAGTCCTCTTGCATAGCATATAGACGTCCATGAATAATCAGCGGCAATGCTTCTAAAGGTCCAATTTATCCCATCAGGACTTGTTGCCACTCTATTATTAAGTCCTGCTGGTCCTGATGATATTGCCAAAAATAACCCATTCCCATAACATATTGAAGTCCAATAGATATTGTGAATCACTCCTCTAGCAGTCCAGTCTATACCATCAGAGCTAGTATAAAACCTATTTGTGTTTATACTACCTGTGACAGTAGCTACAAATAATCCATTTCCATAGCAGACAGAATTAAACCCTAGTGAATTAGTAGTAGCATCGAATCTACTCGTCCATGTAACACCATCAGAGCTTGTTATAATCCTGCTCCCCGCTGCGGTCCCACTTCCTACGGCTACAAAAATACCGTTTGCATAGCATACAGACGATAATATTAGATCACTTGTCGCCGATCTAAAAGTCCAATTTACGCCATCGGGACTTGTCATAATCCTGTCTGTTCCATTAGCCGCAACCGCTACAAATATCCCTTTACCATAACAGATAGAACGCCAAGTCTGGGCAGCAGCAATTGGGTAAACTGTCCAGTTTATACCATCAGGACTTGTCATAACTTTGGCTGTATTTTGAGTAACTGCTACAAATAAACCATTACCATAGCAAACAGACATCCATGATATGCTATCATCAGCAGATGTTCTAAGTGTCCAATCTATACCGCAAGGATCATAAGTTATAGGAGGATATTGCAAACGCCCATCATCTCCAATTATTAAACCTTCAATAAAATCATCATACTCCTCAAAAGGAGTTGTTGGGTCCATACCTTTTCCGGTTAAAGCGTTTTTTATATTTAGGATGCTTTGAAATCTTGTGTTAGTAGCACTGAATTTATCGCCTATTTCAGTTTTAGTATAACCACCAAGACTACTTAATGTTGGTTCTGTATAACCAAGAGAAGCAAGAGTTGTTGTATCTGGTAAAGCACCTACTTCTGAGGCTGTATAAATCGGCTTAGTTCCTGTCAGGTCGGAATAAGAATGACTATGTGTAAAATCTGTTATGTCAGATTTACTATGAGTATGTCCTGTTTGTGAATAACCAGTCAAGTCAATATCATCGGTGGAAATTGAAGGTTTATCAGTTAAGTCGTTAAAACTACCACTCGTTGCTACCGTTGCTAATGTAGGTAATGTCGGAATAGTAGGTTTATCAGTCAAGTCATTAAAACTACCGCTTGTCGCTACATTAGCAAGAATCGGAATTGTTGGTATTGTAGGTTTATCTGTTAAATCATTAAAACTACCGGAAAATAAAGGAGGTCTATTTGTAAGGTCATTATAGTCTCCAGAGAAATCTGAGTATCCTGTTCCTGTTCCGCTCAAATCCAACTTTTCAATTTCAGAATCAGTGTAGGCTTTTGCTTCTTCTTTGGCGGCGTTTACAAATGTTTTTGACGCAAATCCGCTCAGATTTATAGTAAGATTACCTTCCTCTTCAAGGTCGATGTTTGTATTACCAATAGTTTCCCATTTATTAGCAAGCCATACATACTCGGTATAAGCGTTATCACCGCCACTATTATTTTCCAAAAAATAGATTTTATTGGCGGTTCCGGTTGGTGGAAGCGTTTCTACAATTTCAAATAAGTGGATTCTCTCCCAAATAGGTTGTCCTTCATAGAGATAATCCGCCAAATCTACTTCTACATAGACAAGAGCGTTATTCTTCACAATTGGTATAGTCTTTAACATAGATAATTAGTCAGTCAAAGACCATAGACTAATTATTTATGGATTATGAAAAGATTTATGAAGAAAGTGAATTAGTCGCGCCCTTACAATCAGTTGAAGATGGTCTTTCGATTAGAGAAAGTCTGTCTGTGGAAATGTTTAGAAAGGTTTATAGAGAAGCAAATAACGATCAAACAGGAAAGTATGGCGTTGTAGAAGGAAATGATCTTGTTCCTAATAGTCAGCCTGGAACACTGGAAAGTGCCTATAACACATTAAAACAAAGCCCATCACACGGTAGCAAAAATACTACTTTATCACAAGTAGACCCAGAAACGCAAAAAGCCGGTTTTGAGTCTGGGTCACAAGAAAGAGTGATTGACGACCAAAATAATCTTATTAAAGCAGTCGTTAAATATGATAAAGAAGAATTGGAGAAAGCAGAAGAAAGATTCTATAATGACCTAAAAAATAGGATGCGAAACTCTACTGACCTTCAGACATTGATTGATTTTTATTTGAAAAACGATCCAACTTTTTTAGATGAAATATCAACATGGATGTTATCTGGGTCAGACCCAAGTAAAAAACCTAAACCATCAGTGAACTAAATCACGAAATATATCACATTCTTTGCCATTAGTCATTATTCCTGTTAGACGTTTAGTATTATTGATGATATGAGACTTCATTCTATAACCATCTTCTTCTGTTGTGTTTTTATGTGCTTTCATTGAAAGCTTGACTTTTTCCCAATAAGGAACATATTTTCGGCCTTCTCCAACAAAACAAGTGCAGGACCTTTCAAAGTGTTCGATTATCTGTTTTTTAGAGTGGAGTAAAGCAATAGCTAAATCGTCTGGTTGTGTGTGTTTTGTAAGTAACATACATCCATGATCGGACATTCTTCTCTCAAGAAGTCCCCAAGTAGCGTCTATTTCCTTTTTTTGATTTTCGGAAAGTAAAGTCTCCTTTTCCAGCGGAGATAGGTTTTTCTTTCTAAAAATGGCTAAAATATCGAACATAGATACTCCTATAATACCTGTTATGTAAGCATTTTTCAAGGATTTTGCGGAACGATAGGTGTGTCAAAATGACGCAGTTTAGTCTATGCCAGTAATAGGCCCCGCTTTATAGAACAGAGCCTTTTTATTTACCCATCGCCCCATCATTCTCTTTCTCACCCTCCAATGATCTGCGCACTAAAGGAGCGCGCCCGTCCCCTTTCCCTTCCCCCTCCCCCTATGATACAATCACCTCAGACTTTTGGTCTGCATTCAGGAGCATTTTATGGACAAGCAGCGTGAAGCCTCCGCGGCTCATTGGGCCGATGAAACAGCGGCAAAGATAATCCGGGAGAAGGGCGAGAAGGATCTGTATACCTGCGCGTCCGGGATCACCCCCTCGGGGACGGTGCATATCGGCAATTTCCGGGAGATAATCTCCGTGGATTTGGTGGCCCGGGCTTTGCGGGATATGGGCAAAAAGGTACGGTTCATCTATTCCTGGGACGATTACGACGTGTTTCGCAAGGTACCCAAGAACATGCCCAAGCAGGATGAACTGCAAAATTACCTCCGCTTCCCCATCACCATGGCGCCCGACCCCTGGGACCGGGACGCAAGCTATGCCCGGCATCACGAGGTGGACGTGGAAACCATGCTGCCCTTTGTCGGCATCCAGCCCGAATACCTCTATCAGGCCGAGCGCTACCGGTCCTCCCGTTATGCCGAGGGGATACGCAAAGCCCTGGAACACCGGGACACCCTCAAGTCAATCCTGGACAAGTTCCGTGACGAGGACCACAAGATCCAGGGTGAATGGTGGCCGGTGAGCGTTTTCTGCGATAAATGCAACCGGGACGATACGGACATTGACGGCTGGGACGGCGACTGGGGACTCGGCTACCACTGCAATGCCTGCGGTCACAAAGAAACGGTGGATATCCGCAAGGCTGCGGGAGTCAAGCTTGGCTGGCGCATCGACTGGCCCATGCGCTGGCAATACGAGCAGGTTGATTTCGAGCCCGCCGGGAAGGATCACCACAGCCAGGGGGGCAGTTTCGACACCGCCCGTCTGGTCTGCAAGGAGGTCTACGGCTGGGACGCCCCGGTCACCTTCCGCTATGACTTTATCGGCACCAAGGGGGTGCCCGGCAAGATGTCCAGTTCCTCCGGCCAGGTGATAGCCCTGGCGGATGTCCTGCGGGTCTATACCCCGGAGCTTACCCGCTACCTCTTTGCGGGAACCCGGCCCAACACGGAATTCACCATCTCCTTCGACCTGGACGTGATAAAGATTTACGAAGACTACGACCGGCTTGAACGCATTGCCTGGAAAGCCGAGCCGGCAAAGAACGACGACGCTTACCGCAGGGCTCGGCGCATCTACGAGCTTTCCCAGGTAGGGGCGGTTCCGGCGGTCATGCCCTACCAGATCCCCTTCCGCCACCTTTGCAACCTGATCCAAATCGCCGACGGTAACATTGACCAGGCCATTGCCGGCATCTCCCCCGCCCCCGCCCCGGAGCAGATCCCCGGCCTCAAAGCCCGGGCGGCCTGCGCCAAGTACTGGGTGGAAGAATCCGCCCCGGAGGAGTTCCGGTTCTGCCTGCGCGGCGAGGGGGAACGGGCTCCACTCAGCGACAGCGAAACTGCGGCCATACGGGATCTGCGGGACAAGGTCATCGCCGGCATTGAACAGTACCGTGACGACAAGTCCTGCGCCGAAGCCATCTACAAGGTTGCGGAGGACCACGGCATGGACGGGAAGGTCCTGTTCCGTGCGGCATACCAGGCCCTGATCGGCAAAGACCAGGGACCGCGGCTGGCGAATTTTTTGCGGTCAATTAAGCAGGAGCGGCTGTTAGCTATATTGCGGGCGTACTAGTAGGCAGACACCATTGACAATGTTAATAAGAAGAATATTAACCACAAAAGAACCCAGGGGTTCCGGGACACGAAGGACACAAAGTAAGACGAATACATTATTTTTTCTTTCTTCCTTTGTGTCCTTCGTGGTCTTTGTGGTTAATTCTTCTTTGAATAGTTAGGAAAAGGAGCATAGTATGAAAGTTAGTATTCTGAGCGGTATTTTTCTCAGCGCCATGGCGGTAAATAGTTTTGCTGCGGACAACGCTATTTTCAGTTACAAAGTGGGACGCATTGAAGTCCACATGCTGGTAGAAAACCAGGGGCCGGGGAACACCTCCATCCTGATTAACCCCGACCGGGCAGCCCTGGATCGCTATATTCCCGGCGGGACCTATACATCGGAGGTCAACACCTTTCTTGTTAAAACCCCGGGCCGGATCATCCTGGTGGATACCGGCTTTGGCAGGGCCCTCTTTGATTCCATGAAATCCTTAGGTGTCGATCCCGCCCAGGTTGACGCGGTACTCCTGACCCACCTGCACGGGGATCACATCGGCGGCCTCCAACGGGACGGTAAAGCCCTGTTCCCCAAGGCCAAGGTGTACCTGGCACAGCAGGAAAAAGATTTCTGGATAAAGCCCGGCGTGGGTAATTCCGCCGCCGCAGCCCTGGCCCCCTACGGTTCACGGGTGGAGACCTTCCGCCCCGGCGAACTGGGCGCAACTATCGCCGACCTGCTGCCGGGGATCAAGGCCATCGCCGCATTCGGCCACACCCCGGGGCACACCGTGTTTATGCTGGAGTCCGACGGCAAGAGGCTCCTCATCTGGGGGGATTTGATGCACGCAGAGCTTATCCAGTTCCCCGTGCCGGACCAATCGGTAAGCTACGACACGGACCCCATAGCGGCTGCGGCTATACGCAAACGGATACTGGCCTACGTGGCGCAAAACAATATCCCTGTCGCGGGAATGCACCTGGTGTATCCGGCCATTGGAACGGTGACTGCGGCAGGGAGCGGGTATCGGTTTACCCAGGCGAAATAAGGGAGATACGGCATGGGTGTATATTGTCAGATGTTGGAAGATGCTGCCATCATGAAAAATTTGACCGGCTTGAAAAAAGTCCTGATCATAACCTGTCCCGGATGCGCCTGTGAAAGCCTGTCATACGATAAACAATTGCCCAACCGTTCACTGGCCGAAGGAAAGGGATTTGAAAATATCGCCATTGCGGTTCACCGGGAACGGGACCGGATCGCTCAAATCTGCGCTGCCGCCGGAATTGAAACTGATACCATAACGGTTGCCTTCCCCTGCGAACTGGTGGAAACAGAATGTGAACGAATTGTACTGGCTGCGGAAAACACCGATGCGGTTTGTGTACTGGCCTGCTCAGGTGGCTTTTTAGGCATACGGGATATTATGCCGGATTATCCGGGGAAAATTATTCCCCTTATGAAAAGCGCCGGAACCTTCGTGTTTCATCTTGCCATTGACCCGGCGGGTTCCTATTCCCTGGTGAAACGGCAGGGCGCCCGCATTCTTCATTTTGCGCCCGCCGCTGCCGAAGATTAAGCGGGTGCCAAATCGCCCACCGCTTTTGCGCGAAACCGTACCGCGTTAGAGGGAAGATACGCCAGGGGTATCTCCTCTACCTCAACAATCTTAACACTGGTTCTTTCCGCGCCTGCCTTAACCGCTTCGTTTATCGCCTGCTCTTTTATTTCTTCAAGCGTCTTTTCACGGCCCTTCAGGGTAACATCAAAAATGCCGTCAACATTGCCGGAAACCTGTGCGATGGCCGCGCCGATAGCATTTGCAACGCCGAAATGTTCGGGGATGATGACATCCTTTGCCCCTTTAAGATCCTTGGGGATGATAATACTTCCGCCGCCAACTAAAATGACCGGAACATCATCGGCGGATGTTTTCATTGTATCAATGGCATTTTCGATACGGCCTTTTATAACGGAACCCGCCTCTTTCGCCTCCGAAGATGATACTGCGGCAAGCATACCGGAATTCCCCAATGATGCGAGACCGTTTTTTACGGCAATATCGGTGGCGGTCAACACAGAACCGCCAAAAATAAGCGCCTCTGTGCTAATGCGGAACCCTACCGATTGCGGACCAACACGGATCGGTCTTTCACCGGTATACACGATTGAACCGCCGCCGAGTCCTATTGAAACAAGGTCCGGCATACGGAAATTCGTGCGGACGCCGCAAATAGTAATAGCCGTCCCTGATTCCCGGGGGAAACCGTTACGCAAAACGCCGATGTCCGTAGTGGTACCGCCAACATCGGCCACCAGCGCGTCCGTCATCTTTGACAGGAACGCTGCACCCCGCAGCGAATTAGTCGGCCCCGATGCGATGGTTAATACCGGATAGCGCTTGGCATACTCAAGGGCCATAAGGGTGCCGTCATTTTGGGTAATGCTGAGTTCTGCGGCAACACCATTTTTTTGAATAGACTGCCCTAGTGAACTGTAGGCTTTTTCCGCCAAAGCACAGATAGCGGCATTCAGTATGGCGGCATTTTCCCGCTCCAAAAGACCGATGCTTCCAATTTCATGGGAAAGGGTTACGGGAAAATCATTCCCCAGGGTTTGACGGGCGATGTCCGCAGCGATACGTTCCGCATCATGGTTTACCGGAGAAA
>BNUY01000133.1 GCA_025997715.1 Spirochaetia bacterium | reverse complement strand
AAACAGAATCAGGGAACTGCGGGATTTTATCATCCTTAAAGAAGGGGAGCGGCTTTCCTCCGTTGGCGGCGCCCGGGAAGCCATCAGCTATACTGAGGCGGCCATCGCCCGGTATGGACGGGATTCCCAACTGGAAAAGGCCGTCGGTGTATACCGGAATAACCGCCTGGCGGAATTGCACAATGCCTTCGCGGCTCTGTACAACCGGGGGGACTACGATGAGGCTGTCCGGTTTATCCGCACCGCGCTGGAGGAATTTCCCGGAAACCGGAACCTGACGCAGGATCTGAATCTGGTGGAACGGGCCTTGCAGAAACGGTAATGCTACACAAACAGCATGACCCAGGCCGTTGCAAGGGCAATTGCACAGAGCGTCCCCACTACCGACAGCGCAAGTCCAAATAGGGCTAATTGAGGGGAATATGAAGGGTTTGGTAATTTGTACATAAGACGCTCCTTTGCGACATTAGTGCATTGATAGTCTATTTTCGGCAAAAAGTAGGTAAAAAAATATACCAAATATGTCGATAAAACGCCTGTTTTTGCTGTGCTGGTAAAGCCGGTGGGAGCGGGGCGTGACGGGCGCTCATGCGGATGGGGGAATCCGCTCCGGGAGCCCGGCCCCAGGGGGCCCGAATAGGTCTCCCTGCGCGGGGAAACCCATATGCATTCGGCCCATCACACCCCGCTCCCACCGCTGCGCCATTACTTTATCGCCAACGGAGGTTTTAGCTGTCATTTGAAAAGAGGCAGGATGATATAGGACGCAGTTAAATAGAAGATTTCTGCCGTTTCTACCGCCGCGCCCAGGGTATCTCCGGTATAGCCCCCGAGGGATTTTTTATACAGACGGGCATAAAATAGCGCGGTGAGGGGGGCGATCGCTAGGGACAGGCCCGGAATCAGGATCGCCGAAGAAGCCGCCGCTCCAAAAAAGCCCGTCTCAATACGCAAAGGGATAATCAGCGCAGCAAGCTTTAGCAGGCCCCAGGTAAGGAACAGCCAGAGCAGTACGCCGGTGATAAGGCCCAGGACACAGCGGACCGGCTTTGCGTCTTTGGTCAGCGCGCCAAGGCCGCTTGGGTTTGCGGGGGGGGCCATGCAGGGGACCAGGGACGCGGCGAATCTGCCGCAAAGGGGGTAGGCGAGTACTGCCGCGGGATAGCGGAAAATAAAGGGGGCAAGAGCGCAGAGGAGGGCGGTCTTGAGGGCGAGAACGGAGAAACCTGCGAAGAATCCATATACGCCAATCCGGGAATCCTTCAATATGGCCTGCCGTTTTTCTTTGTCCGCCGAGCCTAGAAAGGCGTCGGCGGTATCCATGAGGCCGTCCAGATGGAAGAGGTTGAAACAGCAATACTGCGCAATGAGAACAAGAATACCGGTTAAGAGGGGATTATCCCACAACAGGGAACATCCCCCGAATACCAGCAATCCTACCAGGGCGGGACACACTCCCGTAACGGGAAGATAGTAATCCATCCGGGAAGGATCAAAGGTAAACCGTACCGTAACCGGTATGCGCGAAACAATACTGAAGGTTGAAAGAAAGCGGTCGAACATTAATACTTTTCTTCCGCCTTTTCGGTGTCCGAAACATGGGCTTGGGAGAAGGACGCCATCTCACGGGCCGCCCGGACACCCAACTCAACGATATGTCCGCCGATAACCGCGCCGGTGCCTTCCCCCAGGCGCATGTCAAGGTCCACGATGGGTTCCAGTCCCATTTTTTCCAGCAGCGGCGCATGGCCGGCAACCTTGGAAAGATGCCCGGCGAAAAGCCAGTCGGAAACCCTGGGGTTTATCAGGTACGCCATATAGGCGGCGGAACTTACCGGGAACCCGTCAAGGACACAGGCAATGCCCCTGCCCTCAAGCCCCAGGATGAGGCCGGCCATCATGGCAAAGTCTGCGGAACCAAGTTTCTGCAAAATGGCCTTCCCGTCGGTGGGCGGCGGATTCCGGTTTTTCACGGCCCCCTGTACGATCAGCCGCTTATGTTCCAGCATTGCTTTGTCAATGCCGGTTCCCCGGTCTACCACATCATCAACATTAAACCCCGCCGCCGCCAGCATTGCTGCCGCAGTACTGGTGTTGCCGATGCCCAGGTCCCCGATGGCGGTCATGTCCAGCCCCCGGTCCGCCGCATCCTGCGCCAGGGCCTTGCCGCGGGCCAACGCCTTTTCGGTTTCCTCCATTGTAAGGGCATCCTCCTTAACACTGTCCCTACTGCCTTGGCAAATCCGCGCCCGGATAAAGGAACAGGGAACCCCCTTCGGTTTCAGTTCAGCGTCCGGTGGAAAGTCCTCCCCGATTACCCCGGCGTCTACCAGAATAACTTCCCAGCCGCATCCCCCCGCCAGTGCATTTATCCCCGCGCCGCCCGCAAGAATGTTGAACACCATCTGCCGGGAAACCTCCTGGGGATACAGGGACACCCCTTCTGCGGCGATACCGTGATCCCCCGCAAACACGTAGATACCCTTTTTCTCAAGCTTGGGCGGAACCTTGTTCTGTATTGCCGCCATCTTGATGCAGTAGGTTTCCAGTTTCCCCAAGCTGCCCCGTGGTTTGGTAAGATCATCCAAATGAGCTTCCATCGCCGCTTTTATGTTTTCCATGTTTAATACCTCCTGTCGGTTCATGAATTAACACATAGTTTTATTGACTGTATACCGGCGGCCGCTTCTTCCCAGGAGAAGACTTCCAGGTTTATGTTTCCGGTAAAATCTCTTAGCAGGGGGAACAGTGTTCTGAACCAGCTTTCCGTTGCCCGTACCGGTCGGTGATCCGGCAGCCGTCCGTCAAGGGCGGCCTTTTCCCGGTCAATGCCGTGGAGGTGTATCTCCCCGATACGTTCCCGGTACTTTGCAAAAAAATCCGCCGGATTTTTTCCGTCCATAAGCAGATGCCCGGTATCCATACAGAGCCCCACGTCCCCGTCAAGGTGGGGCAGCAACGCCTCAAGCATTCCGGGGTTTGTGTTTTCCACGAGGAAACGGTACGGTAACGGTGATAACGGGGGATACTTTTTTGCCCAGCTATTAACCATCGCTCCTAAGACATGAGCGTTTTCCGGCAATCCGGGGTGGACAATAAAATTACGCGCCAGGGGATTAAGCCGGTGCACCAGTTCCTCGTGTTCCGGCAAAAGGGTATCCGGCAGGTGGGCGGTAAAAATAAAGCGATCCGCGAATTGCCGTATCCTCTCCCATTCGGCGTCAAGCTGATCCCTGATTTCGTTGTTATATATAAAAAACAGTAATTCTACCCCCTGTACTTCCGGCTTGTCTTCCAGAAAGCGCAGGTTTTCCAGATAGGTTCCGGGGATAACCCAGGAGGGAACCACCATGCGGGCATTGGGGAAAAGGGTCTCAGCGAAATTTCCCACTATTTAACCCTCAGAGGAATGCCGGAAACCATGAACTCCACCCGATCCGCCGCCGCAGCGATTCTGCGATTTGCCTCGGCCAAAAGCAGATTGTAGCGCCGGGTGGTTTCATCGAAGGGAACATTCCCCAGCCCGGTCTCATTAGTCACCAGGATACAATCCTTCATTGCGCTAATCGAAGAATCCAGGAGCCGGTGGAAATCATCCTCCCGTTTATAGTACATGATGTTGTTTACCCACAGGGCCAGGCAGTCCACCAGCGTCCGCCGACCCGCAGAGGCAATCGCCCGGTCCAGTTCCAGGGGCTCTTCAATGGTACTGAACCCAAGACCACGGCGTTCTTCTTGATGCCGTTTTATGCGGAGTTTCATTTCATCGTCCAGGGCTTCCGCGGTGGCGATAAAGGAAACCGGCGTTTCCGGGGAGGGGCGCCATGTTTGCAAGGCTATGTCCAGGGCACGGCGGGACTTGCCCGACTTAATGCCCCCGGTAATAAGGATGATTTCAGACACCGGTGTTCCTCCAGTTTTCCAGGGAGCTCAGCATGAACGCGCGGATGTCCATGTCATATACCGCTTTTAAGGTTTCGCCTGACAGAACCGTTTCCGGATTACCCTGGGAGATGATTTTCCCCTCAGACATAATCGCAGCGGTGTCCGCAAAACTGCGGGCCAGATTAAGGTCGTGCAAAACGCCGATAACCGTTTTACTGTTTTCCTTTGCCCAGCTTATCAGGTATTGCAGTAATTCTACCTGATGTTTCAGGTCAAGGTGGTTGGTCGGCTCATCCAACAAAATGATATCGGGATTCTGCGCCAGGGTCCGGGCCAGAAACACTCTTTGGAGCTGGCCGCCGGATAATTCGTTTATCATCCGGTCCCTTACATCGGAAAGTCCCAGACGGTTAATGGCGGTTTCTATAATTTCAGTATCCGTATCGGAAAGATTCCGCATGAACCCTTGTGAATAGGCGTACCGCCCCAGGGAAACCGTATCGTATACACGGTAAGGGAAATAAATTTCCGAAGTCTGGCTCATCAGGGCTATTTTTTTTGCAAGATTTTTTCTGCTGAAGGAAGCTATTTCCCGGCCATCCAGGGTAACGGTTCCCCGGTAACAGAGAATATTGGCAATGGACTTTAACAGGGTGGTCTTACCGCATCCGTTGGGTCCCACAATAAAAAAGACTTCGCCCTTATCCACCGAAAAATTTATGCCCTTGATAACATCCGTACCGTTGTATCCGCTGTATAAGTTTTTTATTTCCAACATATCACTTCTTCCTAAAATATACCCACGCAAAAAAAGGCGCGCCGATGATTGCGGTGACCGCTCCCACCGGAAGTTCCGAGGGAGATACAACGGTCCGTGCTATCAGGTCGGTCAACACCAACAAAGACCCGCCGATAATAAACGCCATGGGGATCACATCCTTATGCTTTGCCCCTACCATTTTCCGCGCCAAATGGGGGGCGATGAGGTCAACAAAGCCGATGACGCCGCTCAGGGCAACCGCCCCGCCGGTTAGTATCGTTGAAAATAACAGTAAGCGTATCCGTAAACCCCTGGTGTTCACCCCGATTGACTTTGCCTGCTCATCACCAAAGGTGAGAATATCCATTTCCCTGGTGTACCCGATGGTCCCGAGGATACCGATAATGAAGAAAGGGAGCATTAACCCTACATAGTTCCAGCCCTTGAGGGCAAAACTGCCCATCTGCCAATACAGCAGATTTTTAAGCTGATCCCGGAAGAATGCAACCAGGGCGGTAAGAACGGCGTTTATAAACAGAGAAAAAACCATCCCGAAGAGGATGATAGTATTATTGGAAAGGGTCTTGTCTATTTTGGCCGCACAGAAGATAACAAAAAATACGGTGGCCAATCCGAAAAGAAACCCCGCAAGGGGCAGGGTAAACGCGCCGATTATGGGCAGGGCGAGTCCTCCGAGCATCACCAATCCTGCGCCCAGGGATGCGCCGGAGGAAACGCCCACGATAAACGGGGAGGCCAGGGGATTTTTTAAAACCGATTGAAACACTGTTCCGCTGACCGCCAGGGCTCCGCCGACAATAAAGGCAAGAAACGCCCTGGGCAGGCGCAGGTTCCAAACAATGGATACGATTTTTAGATCCATCCCTTCTTTAAAAGGGCGGCCGCTCAGTTTATGAAACACCACGCTCACCGTATCAAGGAGATTAATAGAGGAACTGCCAAGGGAAGACCCTATGCAGAGTATTGCCAGGGCGGCGAGAATTGCCGCTGCGAACTTACCGGTAGTTTTCATACGCCTCAGGATACACCGCCCGTGCCATTTGTTCCAGTGCAAGTACAACATGCTGCGAAGGGCGGGACACCGAATTAACGTCAATGAGATGTATGGCCCCGTTTTTCACCGCCGCAATATGCTCAAACCCCGGCCGGCTCCGCAGCTCCGCAACAATATCACCGTCAAAAAGCGTCATGATAAGGATAACATCGGGGTTACGGTCTATGATTGCCTCAACCCCCGGGGTAAACCAGTTCGGCTGTTCGGCAAATATATTGTAGGCGCCGATAGTGTTTACCATTTCAGTGATATAGTTGTCCCGCCCGATGGTCACCATATAGGGCGGATAGGCCATCTCAAAATAAACCGAACGCTTTGTTGTGATGGCCGCGCCGATTTCCGCAATGCTATCCACCTTCTCTTTCATCTCCCTGACCATGCCCTCAGCCCGATCCTCCACGCCGAAAAGCCCCCCGATGAAGCGGATGTCCGCATAGATGCCGTCGATAGTTTTACTGATTGGTAAATAGATCACCGGAATCCCCACCTCCTTCATCAGCGCGAAGGGGTCCTCCCCGGAAACTGTTTGATTATGCCCGGCGGCAATGATGAGGTCCGGATTAAGGGCCACAATAAGCTCCCCATCGGGGTAGGAAAAATCTATCAGGGCTATATCTGCGGGAACACCCGTCAAAACGGCGGAAAATTCATCTGCGGCGATGATTTTTCCCCCCAGCCCAAGCCCCAGCAGTATTTCTGTGTTTGAGGGAGCGGTGGAAATAATCCGGTTACGTTCACTCCGCATGGTTACGGTACTCCCGGCCCGGTCGATTATCGTTACCGTTTCACTTTTTTTAGTACAGGCGGATAGTAATAGTGTTATTACTATACAGATGGCGAGGGGTTTAGTCATGGGGTTTCTCCAATTTTGGTTCAAAGTTTAGCCGCAGGCCCAGGGTCATGGACGCGCCGGGCACGGGATAAGCGTCAATGTATTTGTAGGAAGTGTTGAGAAGGTTCCGTGCCACAGCAAATGCGGTCAGGTTTTTTCCGATTTGCTGATTGACATTTACGTTCAGCAAAAAATAGGGGTCCAGTTCGGCGGTGTTTGCAGTATTGGTGAAACGGAGGCCCTCGTAATGGCCGGACAATAACACTGAACCGGTCTTCCAGGATACATCCACCGAAACACCGATGGTGTGCATGGGCATATAGGGAATACGTTTATCAGAATCGAAATCGTATCCATAACTCAGCAGGTAACTCAAAAGATACTGGTAAGAAAAGGAAAGGCCGATGGTTTTGAAGGGACCGGCAGGAAGGGGAATTTCACTCCGCACTTTAGAGTCCAGGCCGAAGAAGATCGCTTCCCCCACATTTTCAGGACGCCAAACACCGGTGGAATCATCCCAATGAATGGAATCCGCCGTCCATTGGGTAAAAAAGGTGCTGTCAAGGCTGATCCAATTTTTATAATGCCAAGCGGCTCCCAGGTCTCCCCCCCAACCGTCTTCGCTCTTCAGGTCCGGGTTACCGAACATCTGGCCACCATTCCAGTAGAGGTCTTCAAAATCGGGATACTTAAAACTACGAAAATAATTATTTTTGATGGTCAGAGATTCCAAGGGGGTCCAGAGAAAGCCGAGTTTCGGTACCGGAACTGCGGGCTGCTCCGAGGGGCCTGAGAACACCGCCTTTGCCGATGGAATAATTAAAAATGTTTTGTGAACCTTATATTCCACCGTAAAGTAGAGACCGCCGTCATGACGGCTGCGCAGGCCGATATCCGTGGAGTCCAAAAAGTTGAAGCGGTAATCCCATCCGCTTCTGATGGTAAGAAATGACAACGGATACCAGGTCCAGCGATTTATTGCCGTGATTACATGCTGATCATGGAGAGAACTACTTGCCGCAGACGATTCGTATTCCTGGGATTGCCAGGTATGGCTCAGACTGGCTTCGGCGGCGAGATCGTCCCGCAATGCACGGGGCATGTCGAGCATGATGTTTTGCCGGGTAGAAAAATCGATTTGCTTGTCGGCGATGGCAGACATCGGCGTTTGGGGAATGTTCTTGTCGCCGTAATAGAGGTCGGCGGAAACAATCAGTTTTGAATAATCATCCGGTAAATTCCGGATATATGAGCCGGAAATCCCGGTATCCCATATCTCATTGGCCTCTTTCCGGCGTGTTGTGTTAAAAATAGTATCTTTATAGAGGAAATGATTTGCGGCGCGGTTGGCAAACAGGTTGGCCGACCAAGAGTATTTTTCCGCGCCGAATCCCGCAAAGAGGGAATAATTTTGGGTATCAACCAGATCTTCCCAATGGGGGCTTCCTTTACTTCCATCCCATTCCCGGTACGCCCCGGGCATCGCCGAAGTATTAGCGATACTGCCCCCCAGCCGCAAACCGGGTTTTTGCTTTTTGACCGTGATGATGTTGATGACCCCGCCCAATGCGCCTGAAACATTGTATTTGGTATCCGAGCCGCCGTAGATTACCTCGATCCGTTCAATGGCGTTAAGGTCGAGTTGGCTTAAATCAAATTCGCTTCCCATGGGAGAATTGGCGGGAACCCCGTCTATGAGAAAGGCGATACGCTCCGAATCGAAACCCCGCAGATTAATATCTGCCTGGTTCCCATAGCCGCCGTACCGG
>BNUY01000132.1 GCA_025997715.1 Spirochaetia bacterium | reverse complement strand
ATAGTATCGTTTGCTGCCGCTCTATACCAACCTTGTACGCCATTGTCTCGCTCCTGCTTTGCTTCGCTCTCCCCTTTATAGCAGTTCTATCGCTTTTTGGCTAGTTTTCGGACGGTCTGCCCCCCCCCCCATTTTGGGACGGTAACTATTATCTAATCCGAATACAACAGTCTCCCTATTCTCATTTTTCAATCCTGAAATTCCAGGGGTATCCCTGTAATAAATATTTTTTGGAGGAGTTATGAACAAACGTGAAAGAATACTCAGCGTACTAAAACGGCAACGGCCCGACAGACTGCCCTGGTGCGCCGATCTTGATTACTGGATGTTTGCCCTCGGCGTAGACAAACGCCTCGAACCAAAATACCAGGGTGAAGAAGGCATATTCCGTATGCACCGGGACATCGGCGCAGGCTTCTATCTTCAGGGCTTTTGGCCCTATAAAGAAATCTATGATGTTGAAGTAAAGCGGGAAAAATCCGGCAACGCCAATACTACCCAATACATCACCCCCAAGGGAACCCTTACCGAAGTTTGGGAATACCTTCCTATGGCTTACGCAAATGCTCCCAAAGAACGCATGGCAAAGGATGTCTCCGATTTTCCTGCACTTATGTATCTCATTGAGCATACCCATTACGAGCCCGATTATGACAAGATTAAACGCTATCAGGACTATGCAGGCGACAATGGCGTTACCCTCTGCTACACGCCGAGAAGCCCCTTCATGGATCTCGTAACGATGCGTATGGGTATTACCCCTATGATATTCACCATCGAGGATGATGAAGACGCGTTTGACGGACTCCTCCGGGTGATGGAGAAAAAACTCCTTGAGGCCAGCGCCATCACCCTCGCCTCGCCCTGCGAATGTATCATGGTGCCGGAAAATCTTTCTTCGGAACTAGTGGGGAAAAATTACTTTTTCAAATACTTGAAAGCCTATCATAAAACGATAACAGATCGCATCAGGCAGGCAGGGAAATTTTCGTTTATCCACATGGACGGCACTCTTAAGGGTCTGTTAAAAGAAATATCCGAAGCCGGATTTGATGTGATAGAAGCTCTAACGCCGCAGCCTGTGGGTGACATCAGTATTGAAACTATGGCCGAAATGGTTCATCCCGATACGATACTTTGGGGCGGCATACCCGGGGGCTACTTTACCGATTTTGTATCCGACGCCGAATTCGACCGGCATGTGATACACGTATTGGAAGTGCTCCGCAAGCGGCCAAACAGCGTCTTGGGTGTGGCGGATCAGGTGATACCCAATTCCCGCTTTGAACGTATCAAACGTGTTGATGCACTGGTGGAACAATACGGTGAACCTGAATGGTCATAAAACTTTTTATCATGAAACAGGAGGAGTTTAAATGACATCGAGAGAATTGGTGAGGAAGACGCTTGAGTTCAAAAATACGGATGGTGTTGTGCCGCGGGATCTCTGGACATTACCCTGGGCCCATCATAAATATGGCAAGGAGATTGAAGATATTTTACGGGATTACCCTCTGGATATCGTGCAGATCCCCGATTCGCATAAGGTGTATGCAAAAAAGCCTATTTCGGTTGGCAACGTGTATGAGGAAGGTGAATTTCTTGATGAATGGGGCGTGGTGTTTAAAAATATACAGCGGGGCCTCCATGGCGAAGTAAAAGCGCCGATTGTAAAAGCGGAAGATGAGGACTGGGAGGATCTATCCCGGATACACATTCCCGAAGAATTATTAAGCATCGACACTGACAAGATTAATGAATTCTGCGCGGGGACGGATCAATTTGTGCTCTCCAGTGATTTAGTCCGGCCATTTGAACGGATGCAGTTTTTACGGGGTTCCGAAAATTTTTATTTTGACCTTGGAAGCGAAAATCCGGGTATGCTAAAGATGCTTAACAGGGTGCATGCATTTTATTGCCAACTCATGGAACTGTGGTGCTCGAAAACAAATATTGATGGCTTCTTTGCCATGGATGACTGGGGTTCCCAAAGAAGTTTGCTGATAAATCCTAAAACATGGGTTAAATACTTTAAGCCATTGTACAAGGATTATGTCACCATTGCGCATAAATATGGCAAGAAAATGTTTTTCCACTCCGATGGCTTTACCCTTGACATCATTCCGCACTTGATAGAATTGGGCTATGACGCAGTAAACCTGCAGATATTCTGCATGGGTATTGAGAAGATTGCCCAATTCAAAGGTAAGATAACGTTTTGGGGTGAAGTTGACCGCCAACACCTTTTACCCGAAGGAACCACCAAAGATATACGGGATGCAATCAAGACGGTTCACGATACCCTCTGGCAAGATGGCGGCTGTATAGCTCAGTGCGAATTCGGCGCAGCGGCAAAACCAGAAAACGTCCGTGAGGTCTACGCAAGCTGGGACGTTCTGTCGCGCTAGTATGTAAGTTACAGCGTTGCTGTAATACACTATTTTACGGATTGGAGGAGAGAAGATGAGTAAAAAGATGTGGATTTTTGTAGGTTTGTTCGCCATGGTTTCTTTGACCATGAGTTTTGCCGGAGGGCAAGGCGATGGCGGCGCAAAGAAGGTTAAATTCGGCTATGCCTTGACTGACATGAGTCATGAGTGGTATCAGAATATTGCCAAGGGCGCCCGGACCAGGGCGGCTGAACTGGGCGTAGACATCACCATCGTCGATGCGGCCATGGATGCCGCAAAACAGGTAAGCCAACTTGAAAACATGATCGCCCAGGGTGTGGATGTGCTTATCATCACCCCGGTGGATGTGAAGTCATTGCCCAACATTATTGCTGAAGCAGCCAAGGCGGGCATTCCGGTTATTACCGAATCCAGTGTGGTTCCCGGCGCAAAGACCTGTGTGAGCATTGATGACGTGTCGGGGGGCAAAAAAGCCGGGCTCTGGTTTGCCCAATACGCAAAGGCCAATAACATTGATCCGAAAATCCTCATCGTCGGTCTTCCCGCTTTTGAAGCCTGCCGCTGGCGGGTCGAGGGTTTCAAAGCCGGCATGGATGAAGGCGGGCTTAAATATACCATCCTGCAGGAAGTTGACGGACAGGGCGCCAAGGAAACCTCCCTCAAGGTGTCCCAGGACGCGCTTACCGCCCACCCGGATGTAAACGTGATCTTCGGTATCAATGACAATTCCACCACCGGCGGTATGGCCGCATACAAAGAAGCCGGTCTTGACGAAAGCAAACTCACCGCCATCGGCTTTGGCTTTGAAGGCGTGGTTGGACGGGAAGCCCTGTTAAGCGGCGGCCCCTATAAGGCGGCTGTTGCCATGTTCCCCGATTACACGGGTGTTTCCGTTGCTGACGCGGCGTATAAGGTCTACAAAAAAGAAACCCTTCCTTCCCGTTATGAATCAAACACCGTGATTATTACCCCGCAAAACTTCCCCCAATTCTACACGAAAAAAGGGAATGATTACGAAACCAACTTTGAAGCTATTCGTTCTTTGAAATAGCATCGCTTTGTTTTACGTCATACATTACAGGGCTGTGAGAGCAGCCCTGTCGTTTAATTATGAGCCGGGGGTTAGCATTTATGTCGAAAAATCATTCAACACAAAAATTGCTGAACAGCATTAAGCAGTCGGATCTATTGGTATTACTGGCCGTCCTGGCGGTACTGTGTATCATTGTTTCGTTCTTAACACCCGTATTCCTGTCACCGCGGAACATCATGAATACCCTGCGGCAGGTTTCTTTGACCGCTATCTGCGGATTCGGCCTTACCATGGTCATTCTGGTGGGGGAGATTGATCTTTCCGTGGGTTCCCAGCAGGCAATAGCCGGGATCAGTTCAATATATATATTGAACGCCACCCACAGTATTTCTCTCGCCATACTTGCCGCCCTTGTCTGCGGCGTTATTGTCGGGGCTATTAACGGCCTCCTGGTTACCAAGGCAAAACTTAATTCACTTATCGCCACCCTGGGTACCATGGCAATTTGGCGGGGCCTGGCCATGGTCATAACCGGCGCGGTATCCATACAATCCCAGGTTGAAGCCTTTCAGGGTATTGCCACGGGTTTTGTCGGTTTTATTCCCAATGCGGTTATCATCGCAGCGGTGCTGTACTTCATCATTTATTATGTATTGAATCATACGACTTTTGGCCGGAAAATCTACGCCATCGGGGGCAATAAAGAAGCGTCACGGCTCGCGGGTCTTTCGGTGGATCGCATAAAACTTTTGGTGTATATTTTCAGCGGCGTTCTTACCATGCTGTCCGGTGTGCTGCTCGCCTCCCGCATGGCATCGGCCCAGCCCACAGCGGGCACGGGTTTTGAAATGGTGGTCATTGCTTCGGTTATTCTGGGCGGCGTTTCCCTTAACGGCGGTATAGGAACCATTGCGGGCGCACTTATCGGCATGATCATTTTGGGGGTGCTGCAGAACGGCCTTACCCTTCTGGATGTTTCTTCCTTCTGGCAGGATATCACCAGGGGTCTGGTTATTATATTGGCCGTGTTTGTTGATACCGTCAGAAAAGACAGTATTGCGAAGCGTCTTGTCAAAGAACAAAAATTGTTGCAGCAGTAATGGAGGAGGCGCATTCTATGGCTGGACAAGCGGTAATACAAATCAGAAATATGCACAAAACTTTTCCCGGGGTTCATGCCCTCAAGGGGGTGGACCTTGATCTTTACCCAGGCGAGGTTCATGCGCTGGTGGGCGAAAATGGCGCCGGTAAATCCACGCTGATAAAAATAATCTCCGGGGCATATACCTTTACCGAAGGTACGTATCTGATTAACGGTCAGGATGCGGGTATCAAAAACACCATTGATGCCATTCAAAAAGGGATAAGCGTTATTTATCAGGAATTGAATCTGGTTCCCAGCCTCTCGATTGCGGAGAATATTTTTTTCGGGCGGCTCCCTTCAAAACTGGGCCGGGTACTGTGGAGCGAGGTATACGCCGGGGCTCAAAAATATCTTGTAATGGTCGGCCTTTCGGTAAAGTCCGCCATGAAGGTGCAATACCTGAGCGTCGCCCAGCAGCAACTTGTGGAAATTGCAAAATCCCTCGCCCTTGACAGCAAAGTAATTATCATGGACGAGCCTACTTCCGCTTTAAGCCCCAAGGAAATCAAAAGCCTTTTCGAGGTAATTGTGAAGCTCAAGGCAAAGGGCGTCTGCATTATGTATGTTTCCCATAAGCTTGAAGAAATCTTTGAATTGTCTGACCGTATTTCTGTTTTCCGTGACGGCGCACGGGTTGGCGCCATGCTTACCGGTGAAACGGATCAGCAGTGCCTTATCGAAATGATGGTGGGCAGAAAACTTAGCGATATGTTTCCTGAGCATAACCGCATATTCGGCGATACCGTGCTTGAAGTTACGGGCCTCACCACCGATAAGGTTACGGATTTGAACTTCCATGTCAAAAGGGGCGAAATAGTCGGCTTTTCAGGTCTCATGGGCGCGGGACGTTCCGAAATGACCCGTGGTCTTTTTGGGGCGGACAAAAGAAGCGCGGGACACGTATTTATTAACGGGAAGGAAGTTGAAAAAGATTCCACCGGAGCGGCCCACGCCGCAGGTATGGGGCTGGTAACCGAAAACCGCAAGACCGAAGGATTACTGCCGAACCTTTCAGTCAAAAAAAACATAAGCATTGCCTCCCTGAACCAGTTTTCAAAACTCTTCCATATATTTCCCCGCAGAGAAGATACGGAAAGTAACACCCTGGTCGATAAACTGCGGATTAAAACTCCCTCCGTGGAGCAGCTTGTAACAAAACTTTCCGGAGGCAATCAGCAGAAGGTTCTGCTTTCCCGGTGGCTTATGAAGGAAAATCTCAAACTCCTTATCATTGATGAACCTACCCGGGGTATTGATGTGGGCGCAAAGTCGGAGATTTACACCCTCATGGATATGCTTGCAAAACAGGGGCTTGCCATTTTGATGGTGTCCAGCGAGCTGCCCGAAATTTTGGGGATGTGCGACCGTATTTATGTCATGAAGAACGGAAAAATTACCGGCGAATTTAACCGGGAAGAAGCAACAGAAACGGTGCTTCTGGAAAAGGCAATTAGTTAATGAAGGATAGGTAATTGTTATGGCGAAAAATAACGGTACTGTTTCGGTAACACGGGTTACCGAACTGGGCAAACGGGAAGCTACGGTTCTGGAAAACGACCATTCCCGTATCCTGGTGGATGATCAGGGAGGGGTGGTTCCCGAATTTTCCTACCGCGGGGAAAATCAATCAATCAACGCCCATTGGATTCCCTGGTTCCGGGGCAATGCCGGGAAGCCCTTTGATGCTGCGGAGTACGGCGGGTTTTGGAAGGCGGGTCTGCTGTACAATATTGCCGGCAATTTCCCCTGTCTGCCGAATTTCGGCCCGGATCACATCGTTGATGGGGTGGCCCTGCCCGCCCATGGCTGGACCGCCAATGAACCTTGGCGCTTCGTGAGCAGCGGCATTGATGAAGAAACCGGGGGCGCATGGGCGCTTTCCACTCTGGAGAGCCCGGATGCAAAGATGCCCCTATTTTTTAGCAAAATTGACCTTATTCTCCCTTCCCAGCCTGTCCATTATACCGCCATCCGGGTAATGAACAAGGGAGACCGGGATCTGGAAATATCCGCCGCCTGGCATAATACGGTTGGCGCCCCCTTCCTCCAGGCGGGCTGCCGTCTCTCAGGCGCCGCCGATCGCTGGACTACTCCGACCCCCGGCAGCGACTTTGATCCCACCACCCGGCTTTTGTCAGGAAAAGAATTTCCTTCCCTGGATAAAGCGCCCCTGGCAAAGGGCGGCGGCGCAGCAAGCAGCGTTGTAGATCTTTCCGTGACGCCCGGCCCCCTGGGGTATACCGATTTTGTCGCCGGAGCCATCCCCGCCACGGCCCGGCTCGGCTGGTCCGCCCTGGTGAACCCGGCGCTCAAGCTGGCCTATGTGTGTTTCTTCACCGGTCAGGCCGCTGCCGGGCCCGATGACATTATCCTTCGCTTTAATGAATACTGGATGCAGTACGGCGGACGTCCCTTTACCCCCTGGGCGGCATACGAGGGCGGTACGGACCAGACCTATTGCCTTGGCACGGAAAATGCCGTGAGCGCCTATGGTTACGGCCTTGAATACTCCCGGAAAACGAAGGCACTCCTGGGCGCTCCTACCACGGTGATCATCCCCGCCCATGGTGAACGGGTTCTCCGGTATGGTACCCTCTTTGCCCCCTATGAATCTGCGCTGGACGAGGGCATACGGACCATTGAAGCGGAGGATTCCAAACTGGTCTGCGGAGGGGCCGGGGGGGCTTGGGCTTTTAATGCGGACCCGGGTTTTAGGGCTTTGAAAAAACTATTTGTATAAGCTTTTGGGCCTACATTGAATTGAATGGATTTCTTATTTTAATCCCATTAATTATTTGTCCATCATTTAAATCTTCTGTTATTAATTCTGTACAATTAGCAGATTCTGCTGCTGCTATTAATAAGGCATCCCAAAATGATACTTGTGATATAATGCTTATATCTATACCTCGTTCAATTATTGCCGATCCGTTTTGTACTACTTCAACATTTTCAATGTAATTATGCACATACCCCTTTACCTTTAAAGGATTCATGTGTAATTTAAGTGTACAAACAGTATAGAATTCTTGCAATATTTGAGTTGATATAACAGCTGCATTATTAAAAATAACCTCCTTTACAACTTTTCTGGCTATCATCTGTTTATTTTTGTCGAATTTATCTACCGTGTATACAAATATGTTCGTATCTATAAATACTTTATCCACGGTATAATTCTTCTCTTGTCCATTTTTTTCCCTTCGAGTTTACATTTTCTTTATCAATATCCTTAAACATTTCGTCTAACCAGTCTTTAGATGTATGCCGTACTGTTTTTTCTAAGGATTTCCTTACCAATGCATTAAAAGACAAATTATGCCTTTTGGCATATTCTCTACCAAGAACAAGAATTTCTTCATCCATTGCTAATGTAATATTCTTCATTTTTACGCCTCTTTACACATAATATGTGCATTTCCTGATTTTGTCAAGATGTTTTTTTATATTTTCAAAAAATTTAGGCCCAATTTCGCCTAACTCCCCAGTTTCTGATATAACCAATTATTAAAGTATTTTCCGCTATTTTTCAAGTAAATTTTTGTTGCGGTTCAAGGATATCAATGTATACTCTTTAATAGAAAAAATAGCAAATGTGCTATAGGTTGATAATCAGGAAATTAATATGAAACGCAGCAAAATAAACGGCTCTCTCAAAAACGCGATGAAGCAGTTGGAAGCAATCTCATTCAAACTGCCTGTTTTTGCCGCCTGGACCTTCGCGGAATGGCAAGCC
>BNUY01000131.1 GCA_025997715.1 Spirochaetia bacterium | reverse complement strand
CATAGTCCACCATGGCCAGGGCTATGCCCACGGGGTAACCGTTCCGTTCCGCCATTGCCGCTATCTGGGACCGGATCGCCGCCACCGCCTTTTCCCCGGCGCCTTCGGCGGCTCCCCCGGGACCAAGGGTTACCGGCGCCGCCGCGCCTATGGAGGTCCCCGCAGCCATGTACAAATCCGTGCAGGAAAGGGCGATCAGCGCCCCGGCGGACCAGCTTACCCCCATGGATTCGGCGCTGTTACTTACCCAGGCCACGGTTTTAGCTTCCCGTATGGACATGATAAAGGAAGTAATCTGCAGGGCCGAATCCACCCGGCCCCCGAAGGTATCGATCTCGAAAATGATGAATTCCGCGCCCTGGCTCAGGGCTCGCCGTGTTTCCCGGCGGACAAAGGTAACCATGGAGGGCTCAATGTCCCCCCGTATGGCGATAATCCAAGCCTCCGGTACATTTACGGCGGCGCTATCTGCGGCTGCGTCCTCCGCAAAAAGCCCGGCAAAGCCGCCGAGGCCCCACACACAGAAACCGAGAAATATGACCATGCTGCGAAGAAAACTGCGGGAAACTATCAGATCGTGCATAAGGAGAGTATAGACCATTCCCCGCCCTTGGGGAAGATCGGTTTCATACTGGAGCCAGTTCCAAAATAAGGATTAACCACCGACCTCACTGACACTCACCGACAAAAGCAAGGAATTATTATCGTCTTTGTCCGTGCATACTGATTATCATTCCCGCCCAATATCTTTCCGGTACGCCATGCCCTCAAAGCTGACTGTTCCCAGCGCTTCGTACGCCCTGGTCCAGGCCTCGTCCGAATCGGCGCCCCATGCGGATGCCGCCAGAACCCGGCCCCCGGAAGTGCACAGTTCGCCGTCGGCTCTTTGAGCCCCGGCGATAAATATCCGTGCGCCGGTTTTCACGAGGGCGCTTTCGTTGACCGTGATACGGTCACCTTTGCGGTAGGAACCGGGGTAACCATCGGCCACTGCCACGGGAGCGCAGACCGCGCCGGGCTTCCAGGTGAGGGGGAAAGCGGCCAGGGTTCCGTCCAGAATCGCGGTGCAGAGACCGGCGAAGTCAAAATCCGCAAGGGGCAGCACCGCCTGGGTCTCGGGGTCTCCCAGCCGCGCATTATACTCAAGCAGGGAGCAGCGGTCGTCCTTTACCATGAGGCCGAAAAAAATAAAGCCCCGGTAATCCATGCCCTCCGCCTCCATGCCCCTGAGCGTCGGTTGGAGAATAGCGGTCTCGAAGTCCCTTTGGGCGGCGGCGGTAAAATCCGGGACCGGGGCGATGGCCCCCATGCCGCCGGTATTTGGCCCCTCACCGCCATCGAAACGGCGCTTGTGATCCCGGGCGGAAACAAAGGGGGCTATCACTCCGTTTCTGCCGGGCTGTACGCTCACCGCCGCCAGGACCGAAACTTCCCTGCCCTCAAGGAATTCCTCTAACACCACCGAAGTACCGGCGGCCCCCAGGGATTTGTCCTGCATAAAAGATGCGATGCTCTCTTCGGCCTCAGCAAGGCTACCGGCGATAACAACCCCCTTCCCTGCGGCAAGCCCGTCGGCCTTCACAACCAGCTTTGATTGTCTCCCATTAAAATAAGCCCGGGCGTATTTGAGCGCCAAAGCGGGATCGCTAAAGGTTTCACTCCACGCGGCACGCACACCATATCTGCCCATAAACGCCTTAGAGAAACCTTTACTCGCCTCAAGCCGGGCGGCTTGTTTGCCGGGGCCCACGATGGACAGTCCTGCGGCACGGAACCGGTCAACGATGCCCAGAGCCAGAGGGACCTCGGGGCCCACCACGGTAAGGGCTATCCCCGTTTGCTGAACAAAGCCGATGAGCGCGTCCTGCCCTGCCTCAGTTGCGGGATCGCCCAGGCTTGCCGGGGCGTTCTCACACGCAGCTTCAATCGCCGTACCGCCATTACCCGGCGCAACGTACACCTTTACTACCGTTTCCGATTGGGCTAACTTCCATGCTATGGCGTGTTCCCGCCCCCCTGACCCGATAACTAAAACCTTCATGCTTTCCCCCTATTTACCTAAAAGAATAAATAACCACTGACCACACTGACCACACGGACACAGACAAGACGGACTGGTTCTTTTTCTTTTGTCCGTGCTGTCCGTGGTTTACCTTCTTCATTAACATTGTCAATGGTGTCTACCTACTAGTGTTTGAAATGCCTGGTCCCGGTAAAGACCATGGCAAGCCCCAACCTGTCGCAGGCCTCAATAGAAAGATTGTCGTTGTTGGAGCCCCCCACCTGGATGATGGTCTTGATGCCTGCTGCTGCTGCGGCTTCCGCCACATCCGGAAAGGGGAAAAATGCGTCCGAGGCAAGCACCCGGGCCGGAGCGCCGTCATGGCCGGCAGCAATGACACGGGCACTCCGGTTCAGGGCAAGTTCCGCCGCCCAGATGCGGTTTGTCTCGCCGCCGCCTATGCCCACCGCGGCACGGTCCTTCACCACTACGATGGCGTTGGACTTTACGTAGCTCACCGCCCGCATACCAAAAAGCATGTCGGGGATGTCCGCCGGGGGAGGCGCAGCTTTTGTTACCACGTCCCACTTTTCCAGGAGCTTCCGGTTGGCACTCTGCACCAGAAGACCGCCGTCCACGGAAACACATTCATGATACTCCCGTGGAGCAGAGGGAGCCCGTATAACCCGCAGATTCTTTTTCACCTTAAACAGTTCCAGTGCGCCCTCTTCAAATTCCGGCGCAACAACGATCTCCAGGAACAGTTCCCCCAGTTTTTCTGCGGTACCCCTGTCAATGCACACGTTGGATGCCAGGATACCGCCGAAAATAGAAACCGGATCGCAGGCAAAAGTCTTGGCATAGGCTTCGCCAAGATTCCGTCCCAAACTTATGCCGCAGGGGGTATTGTGCTTAACCGCCGCACAGCATACCTGCGTTCCCGATGCCGCCAGGGTATATTCCGGCAGCAGCCGGGCCACGTCCTCTTCACCCTGCGGCGGCGTATTATCTGAAGGAAGGCCGAAGGCGCAGGCCGCTTTCCAGGCCAGGTCCAGGTCACGGATATTGTTGTAGCTCAGTTCTTTGCCCTGGAGCTGTTCCATGGAACCCAGCGCGCCGGGACGGTCGGTGTTAATATAGAAGGCGGCGGATTGATGGCTGTTCTCGCCGTAACGCAGACCCTGGGCTTTTTTCAGGGACTGGGGCCAATACGCGGGGTAAGCGGCCGGTTCCGGAGAACCGGTTTCCAGAAGGTAACGGGAGACGGCGGCGTCATAGGCGGAAGTAAGGTTGAACACCTTTCCCGCAAGACGTTTGCGAAACGCCGCCGGAACATCGCCGGCCTTGAGGCCCTCAATGGTTTCGGCGTAGTCCGCAGTATCCGTGAGGACGATCACGTCCCGGAAATTTTTCGCCGCAGAGCGGAGCATGGCGGGGCCGCCGATGTCGATGAACTCCACGGTTTCATCAAGGGAAAGCCCTGCCTGAACCTTTTCGAAAAACGGGTAGAGGTTCACACACACCAGATCGATTGTGGAAAAGCCCTGCTGTGTCAGGGTTTCCATATGGGATGCCGTATCCCGCCGGGCAAGGAGCCCCGCATGTATCGCCGGGTGCAGGGTCTTTACCCTGCCGTCAAGACATTCGGGGAAACCCGTCACTGCCGATACATCGGTCACCGGGATTCGGTGTTCCTGAAGATGCTTTGAGGTTCCCCCGGTGGATACAATTTCCCAGCCCGCCCCGCTCAGATATTCCGCAAGCTCCACGATACCGTCTTTGTAAAAAACACTGATTAAAGCCCGTTTTTTCATTTTGGCGAATTTTCCTTGTGCACCTTGTCGATTTCTTTCATCCAGTGGGACACATTAATATGCTGGGGACATTTTTCGAGGCATTCGTCGCACTGCACGCAGTGGTGGGCCTGCTTATCTTCACCCAGTATCTTGTATTCCATTTCAAAGAGAAAGTTATAAGTCGGCGCTTTCCTTGCTTTTCCGGAAAGGTAGTTATTGTAAATCGCCAGGACTTTTGGAATGTCGATGCCCTGGGGACAGTCCATGCAGTAGCGGCAGCCGGTACAGGGAACGGTTCCGGCGGACTTAAAGGCTAACAGGGCCTTATCGATCACCTGGTAGTCCTCCGTGACGAGGGGCTTGAAGTTTTCCATGGTAGCGATGTTGTCCTTCACCTGATCCATGGTGCTCATACCGCTCAGCACGACCTGAACGCCGCTCAGTGATGCTGCGTAGCGTATCGCCCAGGAGGCAACGCTAGCGGCGGGGTTTGCGTTCTTGAAGATCAGCACCGATTCAGGGCAGAGGTTCGCCAGGGTTCCGCCCCGGACGGGCTCCATCACATTAACCGGGATGCCCTTCTTTTCGAGTATCCTGTACTGCTCATGGGCGTTTTGCTGTTCCCAGTCTAGGTAGTTAAGCTGTATCTGAGCAAAGTCCCAATCGTATCTCTGCACCACATCCCGTAACAGCTCCGGCTGATCATGGAAGGAAAACCCCAGGCGGCGTATCTGCCCCTGTTTCTGTTTTTCCTTGAGCTTCTCATAAATCTTAAAGGTTTCGGCAACCTTTAAATGCTCCGTGCAGATGTTGTGGAGCAGATAGTAATCAAAATAATCGGTCTTGCATTTCTTAAGCTGCTCCTGAAAGATCCGTTCCACATCCGCCTCGGCCTTTACAAACATCAGGGGCATCTTGTCGGCCAGGTTAAAGCTGCTCCGGTCGTACCGCGACAGGGCTTCCCCGGCAAAGGTTTCGGAGTTCCCCTCATGATACATCCAGGCGGTATCAAAGTAATTGATACCCCTGTCCTTGGCATAGTCCACCATGTCCAGTGCCTTGGCCTTGTCGATTTCCTGCGTCCCTTCCTTTAAGGGCAGCCGCATAAAGCCAAACCCCAGCAGGGAAAGTTCCTCGCCGGTTTTTTGAATAAACCGCTTTTCCATTTCAACACCTCCGTCAATGCAATACGCTTAATTTTTCCGCCATCAGGGCCGCAGCCTCGACGATGGCGATATGTTCTTCCCCATGAATCCGTTCCGCTAACGTTTCCGCAGTATCGCTACGCAGCACCGGAACTTTCCGCTGCAGCAAAATCGGTCCTGTATCGGTACCGGCGTCCACAATATGCACCGTACATCCCGACTCCGTTTCCCCCGCCGCCAGCACTGAAAGGTGGACGGTCTCGCCGTACATCCCCGCCCCGCCGTACTTAGGCAGTAGGCTCGGGTGGAGATTGATGATCCGCCCCGCATAGGCGTCAACGATCTCCCCCTCCAGCACCACCAGAAACCCCGCAAGGATGATAAGTTCCGCGTTCATATCCCGCAGATCCCGGAGGAGCCGGTCTGAAAGTTCCCGCAGTTGCGTATCAACGGGAAGCCCGGCGTCCACTTCTTCGATCACCACCGGTATCCCCGCAGAGGCGGCCCGTTTCAGCGCATGGGCGTCCCGCTGATCAGAAATCACCCCAACAATATGCCCCGGCCCCAAGCGGCCCGCTTTCTCCGCATCAATCAGCGCCTGAAGGTTGGTCCCATTCCCGGAGGCTAACACAACAATACGCAGTACATTCATGGCAGCCGCCTTAACACCGCAAAATGCGCAAACAGGAACGCTGACAAAACGAAGAATATTAAACCGCAAAGGCGAATAAGGCGCCGAAGAAGAGGGGAAAGTGTTATTGTTTTCTTCTCTTTTTCTTCCTTAGTCGCCTTCGGCGCCTTTGCGGTTAATTTCTCTTCATTCAAAGCGCAGCACCCCGTTTCCCGTTTCCACATGGCCTATTTCCCAGGCGGGGAAACCCCTATCGTCCAGAAACGCTATCGCCTTACCGCTGTCCGCAGGGGCCAGGGCCAGGACAAAGCCGATGCCCATGTTGTAGGTGCTGAACATCTGTTTCCGTAACCCGGCGTTGCTTTCCAGCAGCCTCGCCCCCGCTTCCTGGGCGGCGGCCCCCCGCTCTTTACAATCCGCAGCGCCGGCGGCAATCCGGGCAAAAATGGGCGGGATGGTCCAGGAACCGGTTTTTATCACCGCGTTAAAATGGGCGGGTGCGGGGAACATCCGGGGAATGTTTTCGTAGAAGCCGCCGCCGGTAATGTGGGCCATGCCTCGTATGGTTGTCTGTTCCAGCAGGGCGAGGATGGGCTTTACGTAGAGCCGGGTCGGTTCCAGCAGGGCATACCCCAGGGGCATACCGCCGAAGTCTTCGTCCAGGTCCGGCAGTACACGGCGGATCAGGCTGAACCCGTTGGAATGTGGGCCCGATGAGGCCAGTCCCACCAGTACATCCCCTTCCTGTATATGTTTTCCGTCAATGATGTTTTTTTTATCAACGATACCGACGGAAAACCCCGCAATATCATACTTCCCCGCATCGTAGAAGCCGGGCATCTCCGCAGTTTCGCCCCCCAGGAGGACGCTCCCGGTTTCCCGGCAGCCAACCGCAACGCCCTTAACCAGCGCAGCCGCCACCTCGGCGTCCAGTTTGCCGCAAGCCAGATAGTCCAGAAAAAACAGGGGCCGGGCGCCATGGCAAAGGATGTCGTTTACACACATGGCAACACAGTCAATACCCACGGTGTCGTACTTTTTCAGCCTGAAGGCGATGTCCAGCTTGGTCCCCACCCCGTCGGCGCCGGAAACCAGAACCGGGTCCGCCATACCCTCCCCGGCGCGGATCAGGTCCCCGATGGAGAGCATCCCCGCAAAGCTGCCTATACCGTTCAGCACCGCCTGATTGGTGGTTGAGGCCGCCAGATCCCGGTAGTGTTCCACCGCCCGGTAGCCCTCCTCAATGTTTACGCCCGCCTGTTTATAATCCATGGGTAGAGTATAGGAAAAACTGGCCGGTTTGACTACGAGGGACTACATGCACTTTTCTATATCCCGTATCTGCGTATCATAAACCTGCTTCATAAACACCAGGCACAAAACCAGACTGGCAATCTCCGCAATGGGGAAGGCCCACCAAACCGCGATGAGGGAACCGGTCAGGGACATGAGCCACGCGACGGGGAGCAGGACGATAATCTGCCGGGTAAAGGATACGATGAGGCTCTTCATGCCATGCCCCAGGGCCTGGAACACCGACAGCAATACGACACAGAGGCCGGCAAACACAAAGGTAAGGCTGATAATTCTGAGGGCGGGTCTGCCGATGGTCATCATTTCTTCGGCGCCGTTAAACATTCTAAGCAGCGCCCCGGGGAAGCTATGAAAAATCACCAAGCCCAGCAGCATGATGCTCACCGCATAGATAATACTGAGTTTGATAGTTTTGGTAATCCGCTTCTTTTTCTTCGCGCCGTAGTTGAAGGCAATGATCGGCACCATAGCGTTACTGAGGCCGAATACCGGCATGAAAATAAAACTTTGCAGCCGGAAGTATACCCCAAAGACTGCGGCGGCAGTGGCGGTAAAGGGAAGGATGATACGGTTGATGCCGTAGGTCATCACCGAACCCAGGGCCGCCATAAGAATGGCGGGGACTCCCACGGCGTAAATAGCTTTTATAATTTTGCCCTCCGGCTTAAAGCCCCGGAAGGATACATTGATCTCGTGGTTCTTCTTGAGGTTGAAGTACAGCGCGATCAGCGTGCCCACTGATTGGCCGATCACCGTGGCGATTGCCGCGCCCAGCACCTCCAGCCGGGGGAAACCGAAGAGGCCGAATATCATGATGGGGTCCAGGATGATATTGGTTACCGCGCCGGCGGTTTGGGAAACCATGGCGTAGAAGGTTTTTCCCGTGGAGGTCAGGAGCCGCTCAAAGGTTACCTGGTTGAAAATCCCCATGGAGAACACGCAGACCACGAACATATATTCCCGGCCGTAACGGATAATCTCCTCAATGTCGGTCTGGGTGCGGAAATACCATTCGGAGCAGAACAGGCCGATGAGCATGAATACTACGCTGCTTACCCAGACGAGAAACAGGCCGTTTGTGGCGGAACGGTTTACGGCGTTAAAGTTCCGCTCCCCCAGACTTCTTGAAAGGAAAGCGTTAATGCCGACCCCGGTACCGACCCCCACGGCGATCATCAGGTTCTGGATCGGGAAGGCCAGGGAAACGGCGGTCAGGGCGCTCTCGCTTAACCGGGCCACAAAGATACTGTCCACAATGTTGTACAGCGCCTGTACGGTCATGGAGATAACCATGGGGATGGACATGGTCAGGAGGAGCCGGTTTTCCGGCATGACCCCCATCATGTTTTCAGAAGTGGTAGTACTCATGGCTGCTCACTTTTTTTGTTCATTCAAAATTGATGTTCTCAATGAATATCGTGTTAAAATAACTATCCTCAGGAAGACTGTATTCCACCGCAATGTCCGTGATGGTGTTCATCTCCGCATCGCTGTCCCCCCGCAGGAGATACTTGACTGTCCCC